>NZ_JAUSVK010000001.1:5943780-6269320 GCF_030814655.1 Labrys monachus | reverse complement strand
GCCCGGCCGCCTGCATGAAGCCGGCGGCGGGGACCCGAGCCCCTCATCCTGATAGGGCTCGACGAGCGGGGACGGCGGATGAGCGGAGCGTGTACGCAAGGGGTCGATACGGGATTCGTGACCCTCGGAGCGGCCAAGGTCGCCATTCTCGGCGTGGTGCAGGGCATCACCGAGCTGATGCCGATCTCCTCCACGGCGCATATGCGCCTGGTGCCGGCGCTGCTCGGCTGGCAGGATCCGGGATCGGCCTTCTCCGCCACCATGCAGCTCGCGGCGCTCAGCGCGGTCGTGTGCTATTTCTGGCGCGACATCCGCGCCATCGCCGGCGGTTCGCTCGCAGCCGTCGCCTCGCGCGACTGGGGCTCGACCGAATTCCGCCTCGCGGTCGGCATCGTGCTCGGCACCGTCCCGATCGTCATCGCCGGCCTGTTCCTCGCCCCGCTGCTCAACACCTGCGACAGCCCGCTGCGCACACTGCCGGTGATCGGCATCGCCTGCCTCGTCATGGGCGTGCTGCTCGCCATCGCCGAAATCGCCTGCCGCCACCGCCGCCGCACCGAGGACATGCGGCTCTCCGATGCGCTGATCGTCGGCGTGGCGCAGGTCGGCGCGCTGATCCCGGGCGTCTCCCGCTCCGGCTCGACGCTGACGGCCGCCCTGTTCCGGGATTTCGCCCGCGAGGAGGCGGCCCGCTTCTCCTTCCTGCTCGGCCTTCCCGCCATCGCCCTGGCGGGGCTGCACGAGG
The DNA here is from genome assembly GCF_030814655.1 of Labrys monachus. Classification (NCBI taxonomy): domain Bacteria; kingdom Pseudomonadati; phylum Pseudomonadota; class Alphaproteobacteria; order Hyphomicrobiales; family Xanthobacteraceae; genus Labrys; species Labrys monachus. Next base: position 6,268,575 of record NZ_JAUSVK010000001.1, on the reverse strand, counting down.
TGGTGACGCTCGTCCACGCCCATCTCGCCCTCGAAGGCTGGCTCATCCTGCTCGTCGGCGTCGTCGTCGGCAGCCTGTCCTCCTTCGCTGCCCTGTGGGGCCTGATGCGCATCCTCGAGCGCTACTCCACCTGGCCCTTCATCATCTACCGCATCCTGCTCGGCGTGGCGGTGCTGTGGGTCTCCTTCGCGGCGTGAGGCCCCGGGAGCGCGGGCATCCTGCCCGAACCCAATTTGCCCCAAGATTTAAGAGGAGAAGGCGCAGTTTTTGTCATACCCGGGCTTGTCCCGGGTATCCAGACTTCGCGCGGCATGACGCTTGCGGCCCGGCAATGACAAATCCTGAACGGTCATCGGCCAAAAATCACCTTTGGACATCTTGTCCGCGCTCCCGGGGCTATTTCCCCTTGCCTTCCTTCTTGCCGAACACCGCCAGGAGATTGTCGCGGATGCTGTGCTGGCGTACCGGCGAGGTGATTTTCGCGCCCGTGAGGTCGGTGACGTAGAACACGTCGACCGCCTTCTCGCCGAAGGTGGCGATGTGGGCGGAGGCGATGTTGAGGTTGAGCTGCGAGATCGCCGTGGTGAGGTCGTAGAGCAGGCCCGGCCGGTCGAGGCCGGAGACCTCGACGACGGTGTGGCGGTGCGACCATTCATTGTCGACCACCACGTCCGGCGCGACCTGGAAGGCGCGGTGGCGCGTCTTGCCGGCGCCGCGCTTGGCGACCGCCTCCGGCAGGCGGATGGCGCCGCTCAGCGCCTGCTCCATGCCCTGGGCGATGCGGCCGGCCCGCCGCAATTCATCGGCATCTTCAGGGAATTCCCGGCTGACGAAGATGGTGTCGAGGGCGAGGCCGTCGGTGGTGGTGTTGATCTGCGCGTCGACGATGTTGGCACCCGCCGCCGCGCAGGCGCCGGCAATCACCGACAACAGGCGCGGATGGTCGGGCGCGAGCACGGTGAGCTCGGTCACGCCGCGGAAGGCATCGGTGTCGACCTCCGTGCCCAGGCTCTCCCCGCGCGCCGTCACCGAGCGGATGAAGCGGGCATGGCGCAGCCGCGTCGGCAGGTCGACCTTCAGCCAATAGGGCGGATAATGGCGGCCGACATAGGCCTCGATCTCCTCAGGGCTCCAGTCGGTCAGCGCGGCCCGCAGCTCTTCCTGCGAATGGCGCACGCTGGCGCGCCGGTCGGCGTTGGAGTGGCCGCCCGCCAGCACCAGTTCGGTTTCCCAGAACAGGGAGCGCAGGAGCTGCCCCTTCCACCCGTTCCACACGCCGGGGCCGACGGCGCGGATGTCGGCGACGGTGAGGATGAGGAGGAGCTTCAGCCGCTCCAGCGTCTGCACCGTGCCGGCGAAGGTCTCGATCGTCTTGCGGTCCGACAGGTCGCGCGACTGGGCCGTCATCGACATCACCAGATGCTGCTCGACGAGCCAGGACACCGTGTCGGTCTCGGCCGGGGTCAGGCCGAGGCGCGGCCCGAGGCGGCGGGCGATACGGGCGCCGGCGATGGAGTGGTCCTCCGGGCGGCCCTTGGCGATGTCGTGCAGGAAGGTGGCGACGTAGAGCGCCGTCCGGTTCTGGATCGTCGGCATGATCTCGTTGACGAGCGGATGCTCGTTGGAGCCGACATTGCGGTCGATGTCCGCAAGCTCCCCCACCGAGCGCAGCAGGTGCTCGTCGACCGTGTAGCGATGATACATGTTGAACTGCATCATCGCGACGACCTTGCCGAAGTCGGGGATGAAGCGGCCGAGCACGCCGGCCTCGTTCATGCGCCTGAGCACGGTTTCCGGTGCGTTGCGCGAGGTCAGGATCTCGAGGAAGAGGCGGTTGGCCTCGGTGTTGTCGCGCAGCGCCGCGGTGATCAGCTTCAGCGACTGGGTGACGAGGCGCATCGCCACCGGGTGCAGCGCCAGGCTGTGGAGATCGGCGAGGTGGAACAGGCGGATCAGGTTGACCGGATCGCGCGCGAACGCCTTGTCGTCGGCGACGTTGAGGCGCCCCGTGTCGATCACGAAGTCCTTGGTGCCGGTCAAGGCCTGGCGCTGGGCCCGGCGGAACGGCGCGATGAAGCGGTCGAGCCGCGCGCGGGGCTTCTGCTGGCGTTCCTCCAGGGCGGCGCAGACGATCGCCGTGAGGTCGCCGACATCCTTGGCGACGAGGAAATAATGCTTCATGAAGCGCTCGACGCCGCGCAGGCCGCCGCGGTCGGCATAGCCGAGCAAGGTGGCGATATCCTGCTGGAGGTCGAAGGTCAGGCGGTCATCGGGCCGTCCGGCGAGGAAATGGATGGCGCAGCGCGTCGCCCACAGGAAATCCTCCGCCAGCACGAATTGCCGGTATTCGCGCCGCGTGAACAGGCCGGCATCGACCAGCGCCGCGGCGTCGCGCACCCGGTAGACATATTTGGCGATCCAGTAGAGCGTGTTGAGGTCGCGCAGGCCGCCCTTGCCCTCCTTGACGTTGGGCTCGACGCGGTAGCGCGAATTGCCGGTCTTGACGATGCGCTCGTCGCGTTCGGCGAGCTTGGCGGCGACGAACTCGGCCGCCGTCGACTGCACGATCTCCTTGTCGAAGCGGGCGGCGAGATCCCCGGCCAGCGACATGTCGCCGAGGATCGGGCGCGCCTCCAGCAGCGTGGTGCGGATGGTCATGTCGGTGCGGGCGAGGCGCAGGCAGTCGTCGATCGAGCGCGTGGCGTGGCCGACCTTCTGGCCGAGGTCCCACAGCACGTAGAGGATCGCCTCGGTGACGCTCTCGCCCCAGGCGGTCTGCTTGGCCGGCAGCAGGAAGAGGAGGTCGATGTCCGAGCCCGGCGCCAGCGTGCCCCGGCCGTAGCCGCCCACCGCGATGATCGCCATGCGCTCGCCGGAGGTGGGATTATGCGTCGTGTAGACATAGCGCGTGACATAGGCATAGGTCGCGCGGATCAGCTCGTCCTCCAGCCAGGACAGGCGCTGGGCGCAGACCGTGCCGAGCCTGTCCTCGTGGAACCACGCCTTGATGCGCTCGCGCCCCTCGCGCAGCGTCGTCTTGAGCAGCGCCACCACGGCGAGGCGCAGCGCGTCGCGCTCGCCCTCGTGCTCCAGGGCGAGCGCGTCGATCTCCGCCTCGAGCGCCATGCGGTCGATGACGAGATGCAGCTCACGATCGGGCTTGTCGAGCATGGGGGGCCTTTGGGGGAAGGTGACAACCCTGGGACCGCAGGCTTCCAGCCTGCCTCTTCGCGACACGCAACAGAGCAGGCTGGAAGCCTGCGGTCCCAGGAACTACGCTCTTCTGGCGCCATCCCGTTTGGCTTTCAAGGAAAACAAGGCCTCCAGCGCCTGGCGAGGCGTCATGTCGTTGGGATCGAGGGCGTCGAGCGCCTCGGCGACGACGTCCGGCCGGGTCGCGGGCGCCGGGGCGGCCGCGCGGGGGGCCGCGGCGAAGAGCGGCAGGTCGTCGATCAGCCGCGCCGAGGGGGCCTGGCGGTCGGTCGCTTCGAGCTGCGCCAGCACGGCGCGCGCCCGCTCCACCACCGCGGCGGGCATGCCGGCCAGCTTGGCGACCTGGATACCGTAGGAGCGGTCCGCCGCGCCCGGCACCACCTCGTGCAGGAAGACGACGTCGCCCTGCCATTCGGTCACCCGCATGGTGGCGTTGGCCAGGCGCGGCAGCTTCTTCGAAAGCTGGGTCAGTTCATGGTAATGCGTGGCGAACAGAGCGCGGCAGCGATTGACGGCCGAGAGGTTCTCGATCGCCGCCCAGGCGATGGACAGGCCGTCGAAGGTGGCGGTGCCGCGCCCGATCTCGTCGAGGATGACGAGGGCGCGGGGCCCGGCCTGGTTGAGGATGGCCGCCGTCTCCACCATCTCGACCATGAAGGTGGAGCGGCCGCGGGCGAGATCGTCGGCCGCGCCGACGCGGGAAAACAGGGCGTCGACGGCGCCGATATGGGCCTGCCGGGCCGGCACGAAGGAGCCGATCTGCGCCAGCACGGCGATGAGGGCGTTCTGGCGCAGGAAGGTCGACTTGCCGGCCATGTTGGGGCCGGTCAGCAGCCAGATCTTCCCCGCCGCGCTCTTGTCCGGCGCGCTCCTGCCCGCAGCCTTGCCGGCCCCAGCCTTGCCGGCTTCCTGGCCCGACAGGTCGCAGTCATTGGCGACGAAGGGCTTGCCGTCGCGCTTCAGCGCCTGTTCGACGACCGGATGGCGGCCGCCCTCGATGGCGAAGGCGAGCGAGCCGTCGACCGCCGGCCGGGCATAGTTCTCCTCTTCCGCCAGCACGGCCAGCGCCACGATGACGTCGAGCAGGGCGAGCGCCTCGGTGGCTGTGCGGATGGCCGCGCCGTCGGCGAGCAGGGCGCCGGCCAGTTCGCCGAAGATCGCCAGCTCGCCGGCGAGCGCCTGTTCGGCCGCCGAAGCGATGCGCGATTCCAGCGTCGAGAGCTCCGAGGTCGAGAAGCGCATGGCGCCGGCCATGGTCTGGCGATGGACATAGGTCTCGCGCAGGCCGGGCTGCAGGAAGGCCTCGCCCGCCTGCTGCGGCACCTCGACGAAATAGCCGAGCATGTTGTTGTGCTTGATCTTGAGCTGGCGCACCTCGCTCGTCTCGGCATAGCGCGCCTGCAGGGCGGCGATGACGCGCCGGCTCTCGTCGCGCAGCGCCCGCGTCTCGTCGAGCGCCGCGTCATAGCCGGCGCGGATGAAGCCGCCGTCGCGCTTGAGCAGCGGCAGGTCGTCCTCCAGCGCCGCCGCGAGGCGGGGAGCGAGGCCGCGGTCCGGCCGGGCCAGCGCCGCGGCGATCGCGGCGAGGATCGGCGGCAGGTCGGCCTGGGCCTGCAGGAGGGCTTCGAGGTCGGCGATGCCGCCGAGCCCCTCGCGCAGCGCGGCGAGGTCGCGCGGGCCGGCGCGGTCGAGCGCCAGCCGCCCCATCGAGCGCGCGATATCCGGCGCGGACCGCAGCCGCGCCCGCATCTGCCCGCGCAGCAGCGCCCTTTCGGTGAAGAAGGCGACCGCATCCTGCCGCTCGGCGATGGCGTCGGGACGGATCAGCGGGCTCGCCAGCCATTGCGCCAGCAGGCGCCCGCCGCCGGCCGTCACCGTGCGGTCGATGGCGTCGAACAGCGAGCCCGCGCGCTCCCCGCCGAGCGTGCGCAGCAATTCGAGATTGGCGCGCGTCGCCGCGTCGATCGCCATATGGCTGCTGGCCCCGTCCCGGCGCGGCGGATCGAGCGCCGGCTTCCGGCCGACCTGGGTGCGCAGGATGTAGGTCACCAGCCCGGCGGCCGCGACGGTCTCCGCCCGCGAGAAGCTGCCGAAGCCGTCGATGGTGGCGACGTCGAAGAAGTCCGCCAGGCGCCGCTCGGCCTGGCCGCCGTCGAAGACGTCGCGGCCGACCGGGGTCACCGCGGCGCGGATTTCGCGCCACAGCGGCGCGAGCGCCTCGTCCTCGTGCACCGCCTCGGCGATGACGACCTCGCTCGGATCGAGCCGGGCGATCTCGGCCGCGAGGCCGGCGGGTGAGCATTCCGACAGGCCGAACTGGCCGGTGGAGATGTCGGCGAAGGCGAGGCCGTAGCGCGCCTCGTCGTCGGAGACGCGCAGGCGCGCCACCGCGAGCAGCAGGTTGGAGCGGGTGGGCTCCAGCAGCGTCTCCTCGGTGATGGTGCCGGGCGTGACGAGGCGGACGACGCCGCGCCGGACCACCGACTTGCCGCCGCGCTTCTTGGCCTCCGCCGGGTCCTCCATCTGCTCGCACACCGCGACGCGATGGCCATGCGCGATCAGGCGCTGCAGATATTCGTCGGCACGCACCACCGGCACGCCGCACATGGCGATGTCGGCGCCCTGGTGCTTGCCGCGCTTGGTCAGCACGATGCCGAGCGTCTTGGAGGCGATCTCGGCATCCTCGAAGAACAATTCGTAGAAATCGCCCATGCGGTAGAACAGCAGCGCCCCCTGATGCGCCGCCTTGATCTCGAGATATTGCGCCATCATCGGCGTGACCGGCTGCAGGCCGTCCGGGTCGGGTTTCTGGGGAGCGATGTTCATGGCCGGACCCTAGCAGAAGCAGCCGAATCAGGCACGGGGAAGCCGGATATGGGTTGTGGATAGCGGCGGATGGGAATCAACCTTCTCCCGGTGCGGGAGAAGGTGGCGCGAAGCGCCGGATGAGGGCCTAGACTTCGACAGGAAAGGCGCAGCCGGGATCCCCATCATGACGAGCGAACAGCGTTTATTCGCAAGGCAGCTTCGAGCCAATCAGACCGATGTCGAAGGCCGTCTCTGGCAAGCTCTGCGTGGAAGAAGGCTGCAAGGTCTCAAATTCAGGCGGCAGGTCCCGTTGCTGGCCTACACCGTCGACTTCGTATGTCTTGAGAAACGACTGGTGATCGAGCTCGATGGCAAGCAACACGATTGGCATCGCGAATATGATGAGGAGCGCACCGCGGCAATCGAGGCGTCGGGATTTGCGGTGCTGCGTTTTACAAACGAACAGTTGAAAGGTGATCTCGACCCGGTATTGCAGGAGATCCTGCGAGCTGCCTTTCTTCATGATTGAAAGGCGGGGATTTCGTGCTTTCCATATCCAGGTTTAGACCCTCATCCGGCGCTTCGCGCCACCTTCTCCCGAATCGGGAGAAGGTTGTCCAGCCCCCGCCATTGACGCCGCCATCATCAACTGCCACTTGAGCCCGATGACCTCTTCCCCCTCCGGCCCCGGCTTCGGCGTCTATCTGCATTGGCCGTTCTGCCTGGCCAAATGCCCCTATTGCGACTTCAACAGCCATGTCCGCCAGGGCGGCGTCGACCAGGCGCGCTATGTCGAGGCCTATCGCCGCGAGATCGCCCATATGGCCGCCATCGCGCCGGGGCGGACCGTGTCCTCGATCTTCTTCGGCGGCGGCACGCCCTCCCTGATGGCGCCGGAGACCGTCGGCGCCCTGCTCGATGCCGTCGCCGGCGCCTGGACGGTGGCGCCCGATGCCGAGATCTCGCTGGAAGCCAACCCCACCAGCGTCGACGCCGGGCGGTTCGCCGGCTATCGCGCCGCCGGCATCAACCGCGTCTCGCTCGGCGTGCAGGCGATGAACGATGCCGACCTCAAGCGCCTCGGGCGCATGCACAGTGTCGCCGAGGCGATGGCGGCGGTGGAGATCGCGGCCAGGAGCTTCGAGCGCTTCTCCTTCGACCTCATCTATGCCCGGCCCGGCCAGCAGCCCGGTGACTGGCAGGCCGAGCTCGACGGCGCCATCGACCGCGCGGCCGAGCATCTTTCGCTCTACCAGCTCACCATCGAGCCCGACACCATGTATGAGCGGCTCGTCGCCGCCGGCAAGCTCGTGCCGATGCCCGACGACGATGCCCGCGTGCTGTTCGACATCACCCGCGAGACCTGCGAGCGGCGCGGCCTGCCGGCCTACGAGATCTCGAACCATGCCCGGCCCGGCGCCGAATGCCGGCACAACCTCGTCTATTGGCGCTATGGCGACTATGCCGGCATCGGTCCCGGCGCGCATGGGCGCCTCGTCGACGGCGGCGGCGTCCGTCGCGCGCTGTCGACCGAGCGCAATCCGGAAAAATGGTTCGCCGCCGTCGACCGGCAGGGCCACGGCCTCGTCGACGACCAGCCCCTCGCCCCGGACGAGCAGGGCGACGAGCTCCTCCTGATGGGCCTGCGCCTCGCCGAAGGCATCGACCTCGACCGCCTCGCCGCCCTGCGCGGCCGCCCGGTCGACGCGCGCCGCCTCGCCGGCCTCGCCGAAGGCGGCATGATCGAGCGCACGGGCGCGCGCATCCGCGTCACCCGCGCCGGTTTCCCGCTGCTGGACGCCGTGGTGGCGGAACTGGCGACGTAGAACCCTGGGAGCGCAGAGGCGTCGAGATAACAGGAAGAGGCGCATTTTTGTCACACCCGGGCTTGTCCCGGGTGTCCAGACTTCGTCCGGGACGAGCAAGCGGCCCGGCAATGACAAATCCTGAACCGTTACGGGCCAAACATCGCTTTAACTCGGCGCTCATCGGCGTCTCGCCGACGCTTCCCGCATGAACCCTCGGCTTCGCGGATTACCGCATGCCGGAGCGAGAAGCGGCCCCCAGCCTGCGCAGGATGATCCGCGCGATCCCCGCATAGTCGCCGTCGAAATGATGGCCGCCCCGCCGTTCGATGCGGGTGGCGCGGCCGAGTTCGGGCAGGGTGCAGGCGGTGTTGCCGGCGGCGCGTTCCTCGACGCCATAGAGGCAGATGACCTTGTCCATCGGCAGGCTGCGCAGGGCCGGGCCGACGGGTACGTCGTCGGCCGAGGGGATGTCGAGCATTTCGAGGATGGAAATGCGGAAATCGGCGGCGGGCACCAGCCCGAGCAGGGCGACGAGGCGCGTCGCCCGGCGGGTCCGGGCCGCCAGATGCGGCCAGGCGAAGGGGAAGGCGTCGGCGCCGAAGGAATAGCCGACGAAGGCGATGCGGCGCACGCCCCATGCCTGCCGATAGGCGTCGGCGATGCGGTCGAGGTCGGCGGCGAGGCGCTCCGGCGTCTTGCGGGCGAAGAAATAATCGAGCGAATCGAGGCCGACCACGCCGAAGCCGGCGGCGGCGAAGCGGCGGGCGAGCGCGCGGTCGATGGCCTGCCAGCCGCCGTCGCCGGAGAGCAGCACCACCAGCCCCAGCGGGCGGCCCGAGGCCGGATAGATCGCGATCGGCAGGCCGGCGGGCGGATCGGCGGTCCCCGCCCGGCCCGGGGAGGCCAGCGCGAGGCAGGCGAGCAGGGCTGCGAGGAGGATTTTCCCCCGGGTGCGCGGACGTCCCGTCCGCCCGTGCGAACGCTGCGCTTGCAGCAAGGGGCGGACCGGGAGCCCGCGCAGCCGGGAGGTCTCCGCGCCCTGCCGCTCAGCCATAGACGGCGTTGCGGATCGCTTCGGGGTAGGCGCCGTCCACGCCGGCGACCGCGGTGTTGGAGAAGGCGACGACCGAAAGCCGGCGCGCCGGATCGACGAACCAGGAATGGCCGTAGACGCCGCCCCACTGCCAGCTGCCCGGCGAATAGGGCACGCCCGCGGCGGCGGGATCGCGCGCGATCGACCAGCCGAGGCTGAAGCCGCGGCCGGGGACGCCGGTGTCGAGGGTGCCGATGGCGTTCTCGCCGAGCAGGGCCGCGCTCGCCGGCGAGAGGATCGGGCCGCCGCCGGTACGTACGGCCTCGAGGAAGGCGAGGAAATCGCCGGCCGTCCCGACCATGCCGGCGCCGCCGGAGGGGAAGGAGGCAGGGTCGAAGCAGCGGTCCGGCGCGAAAAGGAAGATGGTGTCCTTGCCCTGGACCGGCTGCAGGGCGGCCATGCGGATCGGCCGTGGCTTCCCGTCGGCATAGGCGGCGGCGAGGCGTTCGGGCTTCGTCGGCGTGAATTCGGTATCGGCGAGGCCGAGCGGCCCGGTCACGTGGCGGGCGACGATGGCGGGAAGGCCGGCGCCGGCCGCCTGCTCCAGGAGCCCGCCGAGGACGTCGATCGCCACCGAATAGCGCCAGGCCGTGCCGGGGGCGAAGGCGAGGGGCTGGGCCGCGATCCGTTCGAGGTTCTCCACCATGCCGCGGCCCGGGCGGTCTATCCCCTCGGAGATCCCGGCCGATTCGGGATAGCCGTAGATCAGCCCGCTGGTATGGGTGAGCAGCTGGCGCACGGTGATCGCCGGTTCGCTGCCGTCGGCGAGCTTCGGCCGGAAGCCGGGCAGGAAGCGCGTCACGGGATCGTCGAGCCCCAGCACGCCCGCTTCGGCGAGCGACAGGGCCGCCGCGGCGACGAGCGGCTTGGTCACCGAGGCCAGGCGGAAGATGCTGTCCTCGGCCGTGGGCCGGCCCGCCTCGCGGTCGGCATGGCCGGCGGCGCGGCGATAGACGATCTGCCCGTCCTCGGCCACCAGCACGACCGCGCCGACGATGCGCTCCTCGCCGATGGCGGCGTCGATGACGGCGTCGAGCCGGCGGGCACGGGCATCGGACGGGGAGGGAGGCATGGCGAGGCTCCGGGAGGGGATGGAAAGGCGTGTGAATCGATCAGGGCAACCACCCTATGCTTCGATCTTGCGCCACACCAGCATCGCCGCCGCGAGGTCCTCCAGGGCGGATCCGATCGATTTGAACAAAGTGATGGCCTCGTCGCCGCAGCGGCCCTGGTGCCGGCCGCGGGCGAGGTCCGACAGGGTGGCGCGGACGTCGCCGCGCGCCACCGCGCCGCTGCCGATCGCCAGCGCGACGTCGCCGCCCTCGGTGAGCGCCGCTTCGGTGTCGATGAACAGCTCGGAACGCCGGGCTGCTTCGTCGTCCGCTTCGCGCATCTGCAGGTTGAAGGCGCCGACGAGGTCGAGATGGGTGCCGGGCCTGAGCCAGGCGCCCCTGACGAGCGGTTCCCGGGTCAGCGTGGCGCAGGACACGATGTCGGCCGAGCGGACGGCGCTTTCGAGGTCCGGCTCGAACCGCGCCGCAAAGCCGGCCTGGGCGAGCTTTTCGATCAGCGTCGCCGCGCTTTCGGGCCGATGGTTCCAGATGGTGATCTCGGTGACCGGGCGCTGGCTCATATGGGCGCGGATCAGGAAGGGCGCGAGCGCGCCGGTCCCGACCATGGTGAGCCGCCGCGCGTCGGGCCGGGCGAGATAGGAGGCGGCGAGGGCCGAGGCCGCCGCCGTGCGCCAATGGGTGAGGCGGGTGCCGTCGATCGCCGCCAGCGGCGCGCCGGTGTCGCCGGACATCAGCACATAGGTGCCGAGCACGGCCGGCATGCCCCGCGCGCCGTTGCCCGGGAAGACGTTGACGAGCTTGGTGCCGAGGAAGGCGCCGGGGCCGGGCGCATCCGCCGTCCAGGACGGCATCATCAGCGCCGTCGCCGCATGGGCGCCATGGCCGATCTCGAGGTGCTGGCGCGGCGGGGTGACGAAATCGGCGGCGAAGGCATCGCGCAGGGCGTTGACGAGGTCGGGAAAGCTCAAGAGTTCGTCGATCTCGTCGGCGGTAACGACGCGCATGGGCACTCCTGGCCTTGACCGGCCGATGCTCGGGGGAAGGGAAGCCTGCTCAGAAAGGCACGGGCGAGGGCAGGATGGCGTGGCTGTCGCGCGGCTGCGAGGCCGCCGCGAGCTGCGCCCGGAGGTGCTCCGCCTCGGCCCGGTAGCGCTCGGCCTCGGCGCGGGCGAGGCGGGCGGCGCGGCGATGGCGCCCCTGCTTCAGCCACACCGAGAAGCCGCCGAGCAGCACGCCGAGGATCAGCACGGCGAACAGGATGAGGAACAGCGGCGCGTCGAGGGCCGCCGCCGGCGCCTGGGGGTTCAGCGGGTCGAACGACAGCGTCACCCATTCGCGATTGGCGAAGGCGAAGGCCAGCACCACCGCCGCGACGGGAATGAGGACCAGATAATAGAAGAAGCGCTTCATCGCCCGCCCTCGTTCCCGCCTCGCCTCGGCGATTTCAGCCTCGCCGGCGCCCTGCCGCCCGTCATGCCTTGGCCGTCGGCTTGTTGAGGCGCAGCCGCATGTCCTTGCCGGTCTTGAAGAAGGGCACGAACTTCTCCTCCACCGGCACATGGGCGCCGGTGCGCGGATTGCGGCCGATGCGCGCCGGCCGTGCCTTGACCGAGAAGGCCCCGAAGCCGCGCAGCTCGACGCGGTCGCCATTGGCCATGGCGTTGGCGATCTCGTCGAGGATCGCGTTGACGATATTCTCGATGTCGCGCTGGTAGAGATGCGGATTGGCTTCCGCGATTTTCAGGACCAGTTCGGATTTGATCATCTTACGCCCGCCAATCGTTCGTTTCGTTGTCGATCGTGTCTATCTGCCCGAACAGGGCCGACGCAACTCTCGCGCGGCGCAAGGCCCCGGCAAGGCTGGAGCCTGTCTTCGGAATACCCGGTCTCGAAACCTTGGCTGGAGCCTTTGAAGGCCGTTGCTTTTGTTTCAAGGGTGCCAAACCGATACGAGGCCGTCAAGCGCCGCCGGTTGCGCCTCGGGGGCGGCCCGCAGGACGTCGCCCAGCACCGTCAGGCCGGCGCTGTCGGCGAGCCAGGCGGCGGCCCGCGCGAACGGGAAGGACGAGCTCGTCGAGGGCTTGTCCCAGTCCTCGACCGGCAGGTCCCTGCCGATCGACCGGGCCTGGCTCAGCCAGGCGACCGCATTGCTCTCGTCGCCGATGCCGTCGATCAGCTTGAGGTCGAGCGCCTGCTTGCCGGTGAAGATGCGCCCGTCCGAGACGGCGGCGAGGCCGGCATCGTCATAGCCGCGGCGTTCCCTAACCAGTCCCTTGAACCAGGCATAGGTGTCGTTGACGATGGAGGCGAGCGCCGCGGTGGCCTCCGGGCTGGTCGGCGACACGCCGTCCGGCGCGGCCTTGAGCGGCGAGGACTTCACCGCCTCGACCGACACGCCGATGGTGTTCAGCAGCCTGGTGAAGTTGGGATATTGCACCAGCACCCCGATCGAGCCGACGAGCGAGGTCCGCCGCGCCACGATATGGTCGGTGCCGAGCGCCGCCATATAGGCGGCGGAGGCGCCGAGGCCGTCGATCACCGCCACCGTCGGCTTGGCCGCCGACAATTTGCGCAGGCCGTCATAGAGCGCCTCGCCGCCGGTGGTGGTGCCCCCCGGCGAATTGATGTCGACGATCACCGCCTTGGCGCTCGACCGGGCGATGGCGTCGAACAGCTTCAGATTGGCGGTCTGGTCGCCGATGAAGCCGCTGACCTTGACGCGGGCGATATGGTCGCCGCGATGCTGGAAGGAAGCGTTGCCGCCGAGCGTCACATAGGCGACCAGCAGCGCGGCAGCCAGAAACAGGAAGGCGAGCACGCGCCATAGTGTGAGCTTCCGGCGCAGGAGGCGGCGGTCGACCAGAAGATCGGTCTCAAGGGACATGGAAAAGCCTTCGGAGAGTCGCTCGGGGCGCCCTTGCGAGCAAAGTGGCGCGGACCCTATCCGAGGCGTCCCTCAGGGGCAAGGCCGAGGACGCCGCGGCCAGGGACGCCGCGGGCCGGGCGGCTCCGGCCGCCGGCTCGCCCGGCATCGGCCTTCCGCCTCAGCGTCCGCCGACGAGGATGACGAATTTGAGGTCCGGGCGGGTGGTCGGATTGAGGGTGACCTGCTGATAGTCCAGCCTGCCGCGCCGGGGATGGTTGAAGCGCCGCAGCCCGCCCTCCCGGCCGGTGACGCTGTGCCCATGCCAGGCCTCGGCGAAGAAGGGGCTTTCGCGCACCAGCCGGGCGACCAGCGCCTGCATGGCCGGCTCGTCGAGATGGTGGCCGTAGTCGATGCGGAATTCGGCGATCACCCGCCGCGCCCGCGCGTCCCAATCCTCGATCAGGAGCCGGGCTTCCGGCTTCAGGAAGATGAAATGCAGGAGGTTGCGGTCGTTGTCGCCGTCGAGCCAGCCGGTGAAGAGGTCGGCGGCGGCCTTGTTCCAGCCCAGCGCGTTCCACAGAGGGTCGATCACATAAGCGGGGGCCGCCACCGTCTCCAGCGCCGCGAGCAGGGCGGCGGGCGCCGCCGGCTCCGCGTCGCCGGCGCCCTGCGGATCGCGCTTGCCGGCGAGATCGAACAGATAGCTGCGTTCGGCGGGCGAGAATTTCAGGACGCCGGCGAGGCGGCCGAGCGCATGGGCGGACAGCGAGATGTCGCGTCCCTGCTCGAGCCAGGTGTACCATGTCGTCGACAGGCCGCCGAGCTGGGCGACCTCCTCGCGCCGCAGGCCGGGCGTGCGCCGCCTCGCGCCGCCGGGCAGGCCGAACAGGGCCGGCGACAGCCGCGCCCGCTGGGAGCGCAGGAACGCCCCGAGCTGCTGGCGCCGCGCCTGGTCGGATTCGAGTGTCATGGCACCATTCATACCAGGATAAGTTTGGATCTGGTACCGGTGTAACGACGGATGTAGAACATTTCCAGCCTGTCGCTCCCGCAGGGAGGCCCCCTGGGAGCGACAAGACTGCAAAGGGAGAAAGCCATGGCCCGCTCGGCCGCTCTGGAAACACTGGTCACCCATCAATTCGGCTCGCAGGCCGCCGCCTATGTCGCGAGCGTCGTCCACGCCCGGGGCGAGGATCTCGAGGCCATGGCCGCCGAGGTCGCCGCGGCGCGCCCGGCGCGCGTGCTCGATCTGGGCTGCGGCGGCGGCCATGTCAGCTTCGCCGCGTCGCCCTTCGCCGGCACGGTCACCGCCTATGACCTGTCCGCGGACATGCTGGCCGCGGTGGCCGGCGAGGCGGCCCGGCGCGGCCTCGCCAATATCCGGACGCAGCAGGGCTCGGCCGAGCATCTGCCCTTCGCCGACGGCAGCTTCGACATGGTGATGAGCCGCTTCAGCGCCCATCACTGGGGCGACGTCCCCGCCGCCCTGCGCGAGGCCTTCCGCGTCGCCGCCGAAGGCGGCACGCTGGTGTTCGCCGACGTGACGGCGCCGCCGCGGCCGGTGAGCGACACCTTCCTGCAGACGATCGAGATGCTGCGCGACCCCTCGCATGTGCGCGACTATACGGTGGCCGAATGGGAGGCGATGCTGGCGGCGGCCGGCTTCACGGTGACCGCGACGCGCGCCATGCGCCTGCGGCTCGACTTCACCTCGTGGATCGCCCGCATGCGCACGCCGCCCGTCTTCGTCGAGGCGATCCGCGCCCTGCAGGCGGTGACCTCGGCGGAGGTGCGCGAGCATTTCGCCGTCGAGGAGGACGGCACCTTCACCCTCGACACCGCGGTGTTCGTGGCGAAACGGTAGGCTTTTCCGGAGCGCGGACATCCCCGTCCGCTCCTGGAGGCACCGGTCCCTCGGGAAGAGCGGGCAGGGATGTCCGCGCTCCGGGAATCATTCCGTCCGCGCGGCATTGCCGCCGGCCCCTGCTTTGTGATATTGCGGCGCAAAATCCGACAGACCATCACTCGCAGAGCGCCGGCCGGCAGGGGTCAGCAGGCGCGGAAACCCGGTTTATCATGCAACTTCGCAACATCGCCATCATCGCGCACGTCGACCATGGCAAGACGACATTGGTCGACCAGCTGCTGCGGCAGTCCGGCGCCTTCCGGGACAACCAGCGCGTGGCCGAGCGCGTGATGGACTCCAACGACCTCGAAAAGGAACGCGGCATCACCATCCTGGCCAAGGCGACCTCGATCGTCTGGAAGGATGTCCGCATCAACATCGTCGACACCCCCGGCCACGCCGATTTCGGCGGCGAGGTGGAGCGCATCCTCAACATGGTCGACGGTGCGATCGTGCTGGTCGACGCCGCCGAAGGCCCGATGCCGCAGACCAAGTTCGTGGTGTCGAAGGCCCTGAAGATCGGCCTCAAGCCGATCGTCGCCATCAACAAGGTCGACAAGCAGGACGCGCGCCCGACCGAGGTGGTCAACGAAGTGTTCGACCTCTTCGCCGCGCTCGACGCCACCGACGACCAGCTCGACTTCCCCATCCTCTACGGTTCGTCCAAGCAGGGCTGGATGGCCCTCTCGGCCGACGGCTCGCAGGATGACGGCATGGCGCCGCTGTTCGATCTCGTGCTCCAGCACGTCAAGCAGCCGACGGTCGAGCCCGGTCCGTTCCGCATGCTCGGCACCATCCTGGAGGCCAATCCCTATCTCGGCCGCATCATCACCGGCCGCATCTCCTCCGGCGTGCTCAAGGCCAACATGCCGATCAAGGCGATCGGCGTCGACGGCAAGGTCGTCGAGCAGGGTCGCGTCTCCAAGGTCCTCGCCTTCCGCGGCATCGAGCGCCAGCCGGTGGAGGAAGCCGAAGCCGGCGACATCGTCGCCATCGCGGGCCTGACGCTCGGCACCGTCGCCGACACCTTCTGCGCGCTCGAGGTGACGCAGGGCATCGTCGCCCAGCCCATCGACCCGCCGACGGTGTCGATGACCTTCATGGTCAATGATTCCCCGCTCGCCGGCACCGAGGGCGACAAGGTGACCAGCCGCGTCATCCGCGACCGGCTGCTCAAGGAGGCCGAAGGCAACGTCGCCCTCAAGATCGAGGAATCCGCCGACAAGGACTCGTTCATCGTCTCCGGCCGCGGCGAATTGCAGCTCGCCATCCTCATCGAGGTGATGCGCCGCGAAGGCTTCGAGCTCGGCGTGTCGCGCCCGCGCGTCGTCTTCCAGAAGGATCCGGCGAGCGGCGAGCTGCTGGAGCCGATCGAGGAAGTGGTGATCGACGTCGACGAGGAGTTCTCCGGCGTCGTCGTGCAGAAGATGTCCGAGCGCAAGGCGGACATGATCGAGATGCGTCCCTCCGGCGGCAACCGCCAGCGCCTCGTCTTCTACGCCCCGACCCGCGGCCTCATCGGCTATCAGGGCGAATTGCTGACCGACACGCGCGGCACCGCGGTGATGAACCGGCTGTTCCACGCCTACGCGCCGTTCAAGGGCGAAGTCGCCGGCCGCCGCAATGGCGTGCTGATATCGACCGATGCCGGCGAAGCCGTCGCCTATGCGCTGTGGAACCTGGAAGATCGCGGCCCGATGATGATCGAGCCCGGCTGGAAGGTCTATCAGGGCATGATCGTCGGCGAGCATACCCGCGAGAACGACCTCGAAGTGAACGTGCTCAAGGGCAAGAAGCTCACCAATGTCCGCGCCTCCGGCAAGGACGAAGCGGTGCGCCTGACCCCGCCGATCAAGATGACGCTGGAGAAGTCGATCGCCTGGATCCAGGACGACGAGCTGCTCGAGGTCACGCCGAAGTCGATCCGCCTGCGCAAGGCGATCCTCGACCCCAACGAGCGCAAGAAGGCCGACCGCGCCCGCGAGGCGGCCGCGTAAGCCCCTGGGACCGCAGGCTTCCAGCCTGCCTCTTCCCGCAGGCGCAACGCTTCCAAGAGGCGGACGTCTCGACCATCCGCTCCAGCTCTACGGAAACGGCGCGATTTTCCTTCTCCCGGCTGGGAGAAGGTGGCGCGCAGCGCCGGATGAGGGTCTAAATTTCGACAATTCAAGCGTGATTGTCGAATTACCTTTGTCAAAGTTTAGGCCCTCATCCCCCTGACGGGACCTTCTCCCCGCAACGGGAGAAGGCAATCGATTCTCATATTGTAGAGCGTGCGGACAGGATGCCCTTCCCCGTCAATAAGTCGGCGGCGTGATGGCGCTGACGATCTCGCTGCGTCCGTCCGAGACGTTGCGGAAGCGGTGCGGCAGGCGGCTGTCGAAATAATAGCCGTCGCCGGGGCGCAGGATCTCGGTCTGCCCGTCGACGGTGATCTCCACCGCGCCGCTCAGCACCATGCCGCCCTCCTGCGCCGAATGGGCATAGGCCTCGCCCGTATCGGCGCCGGGGGCATAGGTCTCGTGCAGCATCAGCATCGATTTGTTGGGATAGCCGAGCCCGATCACCCGGTAGGAGACCGTATCCGGCCGGCCGATCTCGGTGAGGTCCGCCGCGCGGTAGAACGGGCTCTGGGGCAGGGCCGATTGCAGGTCGAGGAAGAATCCCGGCAGCGTGGTGCCGAGCGCGTCGAGGACGGCGTGCAGCGTGTCGAGCGAGGGGCTGATCATGTCGCGCTCGATCAGCGAGATCGAGGAATGGCTGACGCCCGAGCGCGCCGCCACCTCCCGCACGCTGAGCTTGCGGCGGTTGCGAAGCTCGCGAAGCCTGTGCCCGATCTTCATGCTGTCCTCCCCGCCGTGGCGCCGGCTTGATAGCATGACGGGCGAAGTGGTGAATATATTAAACGAACCCCGTCCCCCCGATTGCGCAACTCACCCGCAGAACCGAGTGTCGGCCGACCGTTCTTCCCCCGGAGATATCCGCCGATGCCCATTCTCGACCCCGCCGTCGAAGCCAGGATCATGCGCGTCAAGGCGCCGGAGCGCAGCGCCTGGACCGACAACGCCCCGGTGGAGGCGACGGTCAAGGCGGTGATCGACGACGTCCGCAGCCGCGGCGACGAGGCGCTGCGGCATTATTCGCGCGAGTTCGACCGTGTCGAGGTCGAGCGCTTCGAGGTGTCGCCGGCCGAGCGGCAGGCGGCGGTCGACGCCCTCGATCCGCAGACGCGGGCCGATACCGAATTCGCCATCGCCCAGGTCAGGGCCTTCGCCGAGGCGCAGCGCGCCACCCTCCTGCCGCTGGAAGTCGAGCTGCTGCCCGGCCTCCATCTCGGCCATCGCGTCATCCCGATCGCCAAGGTCGGCGCCTATGTGCCGGGCGGGCGCTATCCGCTGCTGTCGGCGCCGGTGATGACCATCGTGCCGGCCAAGGTCGCCGGCTGCGACGAGGTCGTCGCCTGCCTGCCGCCCGGCGCCCACCAGGCGATGGTCGCCGGCTGCCACCTGTCGGGAGCCGACCGCATCTTCCGCGTCGGCGGCGCCCAGGCGATCGCCGCCATGGCCCATGGCACGCAGAGCATCCCCGCCGTCGACAAGATCTTCGGCCCGGGCAACGCCTTCGTCAACGAGGCCAAGCGGCAGGTGTTCGGCCTCGTCGGCATCGACCAGCTCGCCGGGCCGAGCGAGATCTTCGTCGTCGCCGACGAGACCGGCAATGCCGTGACCATCGCCATCGATCTCCTCGCCCAGGCCGAGCACGACGTGCGCACCCGCGTCGGCCTGATCACCACCGACCGCGCGCTCGCCGAAGCGGTGCGGGCGGAAGTGGAGCGCCTGCTGCCGGGCCTGTCGACCGCGGCCGTCGCCGGCCCGGCCTGGCGCGATTACGGCGAGATCGTCGTCTGCGCCGACGAGGCGGCGATGCTCGCTTATTCCGACTTCATCGCCGCCGAGCATCTCGAGGTCCACACCAGGGATCCGCAGGCGACGGCGGCCAGGCTGCGCAATTACGGTTCGCTCTTCATCGGCGTGTCGGCCAGCGTGGTCTATTCGGATAAATGTTGCGGTACCAACCATACGCTGCCTACGATGGGCGCCGGCCGCTACACCGGCGGCTTGTGGGTGGGCTCCTATCTCAAGACATGCACGCATCAATGGCTCGACGAGCGGGGCGTCGCCGCGGTGGCGCCGCCGGCGATCCGCCAGAGCGCCAGCGAGGGCCTGGAGGGCCATCGCCGCGCAGCGGCCCTGCGGCTCGCGCCGCAGCAGCTGCTGGCGGAGATCGGCGTCTAGTTTATTCAACGGCGCAGGGGCGAGCCATTGCTACGCGGCGGGCTTGAGGGTCGGATGGATCCGTCCATACGGCGACGGTCGCGCAACGCCGGGCGGGACGGACCGATCGCCGGGAAGGTGACGGCAGCCGCCCCGGCCGATGCGGAAACAATCAACCAGAGGGAAGTCGACGATGATCTTCAAGCATGCTCTATCCGCGTCCGGCATGGCGGCGGGCCTGGTGCTCGCCGGCCTGAGCCTGGCCTCGGCCCGCGACCTCACGGTCGTCTCCTGGGGCGGCAACTACCAGGACGCGCAGCGCAAGATCTATTTCAAGCCCTTCTCCGCCAAGATCGGCAAGCCGGTGCTCGACGAATCATGGGACGGCGGCATCGGCGTGCTGGAGGCCAAGGTCAAGGCCGGCACGCCGAACTGGGACGCCGTGCAGGTCGAGGCCGACGAGCTGGCGATCGGCTGCGCCGACGGCATCTATGAGCCGATCGACTGGAGCAAGCTCGGCGGCAAGGACAAGTTCCTCGACAGCGCGGTGAGCGAGTGCGGCGTCGGCGCCATCGTGTGGTCGACCATGATCACCTATGACGGCGACAAGCTGAAGGAAGCGCCGAAATCCTGGGCCGATTTCTGGGATACCAAGAAGTTCCCCGGCAAGCGCGCCCTGCGCCGCGGCCCGAAATATGCGCTCGAATTCGCTCTGATGGCGGACGGCGTCGCGCCCAAGGACGTCTACACCGTGCTGCGCGCGCCCGGCGGCGTCGACCGCGCCTTCAAGAAGCTCGATGCGATCAAGGGCGACATGATCTGGTGGGAATCGGGCGCCCAGCCGCTGCAGCTGCTCAAATCCGGCCAGGTGGTGATGACCTCGGCCTATAACGGCCGCATCACCGGCATCAACAAGACCGAAGGCACGCATTTCAAGGGCGTGTGGCCGGGCAGCATCTATGCCGTCGACAGCTGGGTCATCCTGAAGGGCAGCCCGAACAAGGACGAGGCGATGGACTTCATCGCCTTCGCCAGCCAGCCGGAGAACCAGTCCAAGCTGCCGCTGGACATCGCCTATGGCCTGCCGAACAAGGCGGCCGCGGCGGCGGTTCCCGCCGACCTCGCCGCCGACCTGCCGACCAATCCGGCCAATATGACCGACTCCATCTCGATCGATATTGATTTCTGGAACGACAATATCGAAGATCTCACCAAGCGCTTCAACGCCTGGCTCGGCCAGTAGCGCGGGAAGTCCTGGCGACCGGCGCGCCCTCCGCGCCGGTCGATCCTGCGGAGAAGGAGACGTTCGCGCCAGATGGACTCGTTCATTCATTTTGATGCCGTCAGCAAATCTTTCGGCACGATGAAAGTTGTCGACGGTCTCGACTTCCATGTCGGGCGCGGCGAGTTCGTCAGCCTTCTCGGTCCTTCCGGTTCCGGCAAGACCACGCTCCTGATGATGCTGGCCGGCTTCGAGACGCCGACCAGCGGCGCCATCCATGTCGATGGCGTGCGCGTCGAGCGCCTGCCGCCCTACAAGCGCAACATGGGCGTCGTCTTCCAGAGCTACGCGCTGTTCCCGCATATGACCATCGCCGAGAACATCGCCTTTCCCCTGAAGATGCGCGGCATGGGGCGCGCCGAACGCGAGAGCCGCGTCACCCGCGCGCTCGACCTCGTCCGCCTCGGCGAGCTCAAGGCCCGCCGCCCCGCCCAGCTGTCCGGCGGCCAGCAGCAGCGCATCGCCCTGGCCCGCTCGCTCGTCTACGAGCCCAAGGTCGTGCTGATGGACGAGCCGCTGAGCGCGCTCGACAAGCAATTGCGCGAGCATATGCAGCTCGAGATCCGCGAGCTCCACCGCACGCTCGGCCTCACCGTGATCTTCGTCACCCATGACCAAGGCGAGGCCCTGACCATGTCGGACCGGGTGGCCGTGCTCAATCGCGGCAAGATCGAGCAGCTCGACACCCCCTCGGGCCTCTACGACCATCCGCGCACGCGCTTCGTGGCCGAGTTCATCGGCGAGACCAATCTGCTCGAAGGCACGCTCCGGGCCCATGCCGACGGGCTCGCCCAGGTCGAGCTGGCGCAAGGCCGCGTCGTCGCCTGCCGCACCGGCGCCCCGCCGGCGGCGGCCGGCGAACGGGTCATGGTCTCCGTGCGGCCCGAGCGCCTGCGCCTCGGCAGCGATCCCGGCGCCGCCAATGCGCTGCCGGTGCGCATCGAGGACGACGTCTATCACGGCGACCATGTCCGCCTGCATCTCGACTGCGGCGGCCAGCGCCTGGTGGCGCGCACCGACCGGCGCGACGAGGCGCGCCCCGTCGGCTCCGACGCCATCGCCGGCTTCGCGCCGGAAGACTGCACGCTGGTCCTGCCGTGAACCTGCCGCCGCGGCTGAAGGCCGTCCTCCTCGTCCTGCCGCTCCTCGCCTTCCTCGGCGTCTTCTTCCTCTGGCCGCTCGGCATGATGATCGCGACCTCGGTGCAGGGCGGCACCGTGCGCCTCGCCTTCCCGCTCACCGCCGAGGCGATCGCCGGCTGGAACGGCGAGGGACTGCCGGGGCCGGCGGTCGAGGCGGCGCTGGTCGGGGACCTGCGCGCCACCATCCCGCAGGAGCAGTTCGGCGATGCCGTGCGCACGCTCAACAGCATGCAGTCGGGCTTCCGCACCCTGCTGCCGCGCACGGCGGCGGCGGTGCGCAAGGCGCCGGATGCGCCGCCGCCCGCGCTCGCCGCCGTCGATCCGCGCTGGAGCCAGACCCCGTTCTGGCTGGCGCTGAAGCGCGGCATGCCCGCCTATACCGACGCCAACCTGCTCGCCGCCGTCGACCTCAGGCGCGGCGACGACGGTGCCGTCGCCGCCGTGCCGCCCGACATGGCGGTGAACCGCATGATCATGCTGCGCACCTTCGTCATCGCGCTGGAGGTGACGCTGCTGTGCGCCGCCATCGGCCTGCCCTTCGCCATGCTGGCGGCGAGCCTGTCGGGCTGGAAGCGCAACCTCCTGCTGCTCGCCGTGCTGCTGCCGCTGTGGACCTCGCTGCTGGTGCGCACCGCGGCCTGGATGATCCTGCTGCAGGAGAACGGGCTGATCAACCAGGTGCTCAAGCTCCTCGGGCTGATCGACAGCTCGCTGCCGCTGATCTACAACCGCACCGGCATCCTGATCGCCATGACGCATGTGCTGCTGCCCTTCATGGTGCTGCCGATCTATTCGAGCCTCGTCGCCATCCCGAAGAACCTGATGCCGGCGGCCGCGGCGCTCGGCGCGCCGCCGCTCAGCGCCTTCCGCCACGTGCTGCTGCCGCTCGCCATGCCGGGGCTGCTGTCCGGCTCGCTCCTCGTCTTCATGGTGGCGCTCGGCTATTACATCACGCCGGCCCTGGTCGGCGGCCCCAACGACCAGATGATCAGCTCCGTCATCGCCTTCTATGCCACCGGCACCGCCAATTGGGGCATGGCCGGCGCGCTCGGCATCTTCCTGCTGGTGCCGACGACGGTGCTCTATCTCGTCTATGGCAGGCTGTCGCGCACGCCGATGGTGCAGCCGTGAGCGGCGCGGGCCGGGGGCCGGCGGCGGCGGGCTTCAACGCGCTGCGGCTCGCCTTCGCGGCGCTGGTCGTCGCCTATCTGATCGTGCCGCTCTGCGCCATCCTGCCGCTCGCCTTCACCGGCAGCGTCTTCCTGACCTATCCGATGGAGAGCGTCTCGACGCGCTGGTTCGAGCAGCTCGCCACCAGCGACGCCTGGCAGCGCTCGATCGTCAACAGCCTGATCGTCGGCAGCGGCGCCACTTTGCTCTCCACCGTGGTCGGCACCCTGGCGGCGCTCGGCCTGCGCCGCAACCTCGTGCCCTTCTCGGGCGTGCTGCGCTCCTTCTTCCTGCTGCCGATGGTGGTGCCGGCCGTGGTGCTCGGCGTCGGCATGCAGATCCTCTATGCCCGCATGGGCCTCGCCAGCTCCTATGCCGGCGTCATCATCGCCCATGCCGTGCTGTGCGTGCCCTTCGTGCTGGTGAACGTCTCCGGATCGCTCGCCAGCATCGATCCGGCGCTGGAGCGGGCCGCCGCAAGCCTGGGCGCGCCGCCCGCGGCGGTGTTCCGCACGGTGACGCTGCCGCTGGCCCTGCCCGGCATCCTCGCCGGCGCCGCCTTCGCCTTCGCCACCTCGCTCGACGAGGTGGTGATCACCCTCTTCGTCGCCGGCCCCAACCAGACGACGCTGGCCCGGCAGATGTTCTCCTCGCTGCGCGAAAACATCAGCCCGGCGATCGCCGCCGCCGCCTTCCTGATCATCGTGGTGACGCTGATCCTCGCCCTGGTGGTGAAGGGCGCCTCGATCCTGTCCTGGATGCGGGCGCGGCGGGAGGAGGCGTGACGGGAGCGCGATGTCTCGGCGCATGGGCTTGCCACGCCGCCGGCGCGTTCTTAATCAGCCGCCTTCTCCCCGGCGGGGAGAAGGTCCCGGCAGGGGGATGAGGGTCTATACTTCGAGGCAGATCGCTCAAAATCGCGCTTCAATTGTCGACGGTCAGATCCTCGTCCGGCGGTTTGCGCCACCCCAGCATTTCCGCATGAAATGCGAAGTCCCGCTTGGGAGAAGGAGACTGTGCCGTTTTCTGCAAACTTAGCTCTGATGGACAGGATGTCCGCGCTCCGGCGCTACCCGATCCGCCGGATCGTCCTCAGCGTGCTTCCCGCCGCGGCGATGCGCGCCACGCCCTCGGCGAGCCCCTCCACCATCACCGTCATGCTGTGGCCGGTGGCGTGGATCAGGGTGTCGGCGTCGCGCACCAGGGCGACATGGCCCTTCCAGAACAGGAGGTCGCCGCGCCGCAACGCCGAAAGCGGCGTGGCGGGATCGAGCGCTTCGCCGAGGGTGCCTTCCTGCATGTCGCTGTCGCGCGGGCAGTCGAGGCCGCAGGCCTGGAGCGCCGTCTGCACCAGGGCCGAGCAGTCGAGCCCGAGGCTGGTGCGGCCGCCCCACAGATAGGGCACGCCGAGGAAGCGTTCGGCCACGGCGACGGGGTCGTCCTCCGGCGCGTCGATGGGCGCCGCATGCTCGGCGAATACGAAGCCCCAGTCCTTGAGCGCCAGGAACGGCCCGCTGGGGCCGGAGACGGCGATGGCGCTGCCGAGGGTGAGCGGCATCATCGGCGGCGCCTTGATCGAGGGCACCGGATAGACGAAGGTCCGCTGGGCCCGGATCCGGTGGGTCGGCGCATGCGCGTCGTCGGCCGCCCCGGCGGAGAGCGCGTTGGCCGAGAGCCAGCCGACATAGAGGTCGCGCTCCAGCTGGCCCCAGGCCCAGCCCTCCATCTCGTCATAGACGGTGAAGATCTCGCCGAACACCGCCTCGGTGTCGATCGAGGTGGCGAAATCGGGCTCGCGCCGCAGCGCGGCGGCGGTCTCGACCACGCGGCGCCTTTCGCCCCGGCCGTAGCGCGGCGCCTCGACGAGGCCGCGCAGATGCTCGGCCGCGAAATCGGGCCGGGCGAGCGTGGTGCGGCGGTCATGGGTCGGATGCGCGGTCATCGCGGCAGGTCCTTGGCATGCGCGACCAGGATATCGCCGAGCCGCTCGACGAACAAGGCGCCGTCGACGGTGCGCTGGATGATGACGTTGCGCCGGTCGAATTCGTCGCGCCGCCGCGCCGTGAGCTTGAGCTTGGCGAGGCTGTCGAGGGCGCGGGTGATCACCGGCTTGGTCACCGACAGCTTGGCGGCCAGGCCCCGCACCGTATGCGGCGGCACTTCGAGATAGACGGTGAGCAGGATGGCGAGCTGGCGGGCGGACAGGTCCGGCTGCGCGTCGCGCACGAGGTCCAGCGTCACGTCGTGCCAGAGGCGCAGGGCCTGCGCCGGCCGGATCTCGACCCCCATGATGTGCTCCCGCTCAGGCCGCGACGATGTCTCGGCCCGCTATGGTGCCGCGAAATAACGCAAATTTTGTTAACCCCGGGAGCGCGGGCGTCCCGCCGGCTCTTCCTCTCCCTCGGGCTGGCTCGCCGTGTCGCCTGTCCCCAGTGGAAACGCCTTGCGCGGCGGCGGCGCTCCTCACCTCTATCCTCTCCCCGCTTCGCAGGGCGAGGGGACATCGGCGTCGAGGCAATCTATCGACGCCGCCATCTCGCCCCGCCCTTCCGAAACGCGACGCCGCCGTCCCTTCGCCCCGCTTGCGGGGAGAAGGTAAGGATGAGGGGCTGCACCAACGCTTCCGTGTAAAGCGATAGCCGGCGCCGGATCGGCAGGCCGGGGCGGCGCCCCTTGTATCTGGACATCACGATTGATGTTGGATTGAAGCGACAGAGCCCGAGGACCGGTGGCCACCGGTCCTCGGGTGCGGTGAAGTCGCCCGTTGCCCCTCAGGTTACAACCGCAGGTGAGCCTGGGATCTTCGCCGTTGTCACGTACGACCGAATAGTCGCTGGATCGCAATCGCACGAACAAGGCAGGTTACCGTGGCGCATCAGTTTTGTGGAGCAGATGTTTCGAAGGCGCGTCTCGACGTGGAGATGCTGGACCCGCGTGGCGAGGTGGTGAGAGCTTCTTTCATCAACGACGCGGCGCAGATCGCCGACTTTGCGGCCTTGTGCCGGGAGCATGGCGTTGAATTGGTGGTGATGGAGGCGACCGGCGGCTATGAGCGGCTGGCCTTCCTGCTTCTGTGGGAGGCTGGCATCCCCTGTGCCCTGGCCAATGCCCGGTCGGTGCGCCGCTTCGCCGAAGCCATGGGGGTGCTGGAGAAGACCGACCGGATCGATGCGGGCATGATCCGGCGCTTCGCCGAAGTGAAGCAGATGCGGCCCGATCCGCCGCCGAGCTTGGCCCAGCAAAGCCTGACGGCGCTTGTACGCCGGCTCGGCCAGGTCACGAGCGACCTTGTGGTCCAGAAGCAGCGGCGCCAGATAACGACCGACGCCAAGGCTCTCGCCAGCCTGGACGAATTGATCGCCTTCCTCAAACGCCAGTCGCGTTCGCTGGAGGGCGAGATCGCCGGTCTGATCGACGAGGATCCCCTCTGGAGCCATCTGGGGGAGACTTTTCGGTCGGTCAAGGGCGTGGCCAATCGCTCGATCGCCCGCCTGATGGCGGACCTGCCGGAAATCGGCACCTATTCCAACCGAGCCATCGCCAAACTGGTCGGCCTTGCCCCGATCGCCAGGGAAAGCGGCGCACTCGAAGGCAAGCGCCATATCCGCGCCGGCCGGGCTCCGGTGCGCTCGATCCTCTTCCTGGTCGCCGACATCGCCCGTCGCTACGACCCCGGCCTGAAACAATTCCACCAGAGGTTGCTGGATGCCAAGAAGCCCAAAATGGTCATCCGTATCGCCCTGGCCCGCAAACTTCTCGTCAAGCTCAACGCAAAAGCACGCGATGCGCGCATCGCTTTCGCCAACGCAACTTGACAAGCCAGATAGTCGCTCACCTCTATCCTCTCCCCGCAAAGCAGGGCGAGGGGACATCGGCGTCGAGGCATCTATCGACGCCGCCATCTCGCCCCGCCCTTCCGAAACGCGACGCCGCCGTCCCTTCGCCCCGCTTGCGGGGAGAAGGTAAGGATGAGGGGCTGCACCAACGCTTCCGTGTAAAGCGATAGCCGGCGCCGGATCGGCAGGCCGGGGCGGCGCCCCTCACCTCTATCCTCTCCCCGCTTCGCAGGGCGAGAGGACATCGGCATCGAGGCATCTATCGACGCCGCCATCTCGCCCCGCCCTTCCGAAACGCGACGCCGCTGGCCCTTCGCCCCGTTTGCGGGGAGAAGGGACGTCAACGTCGCGACACCCGGCCCGGCCGCTCGCTTGCGGCGCCACGCGCCTCCGCCCGTCAGCGCGGATCGATCGGCACCAGGCCGGCGAGGCCGAGAATGTCCTCCAGCACGGCGCCCGCACCGAGCAGGGCCGCTTCGCCGCGCGGCTTGCCGATCAGCTGCAGGCCGATCGGGCGCCCGTCGGCGCTGAAGCCGGCCGGCATCGCCAGCGACGGGCAGGAGGTCATGGTCACCACGCTGGCCAGACGCAGCCACTCGACATAGTTCTCGAAGACGTGGCCGTCGACCTCGCGCACCCAGCGCTGCTTCACGTCGAGGGGTGGCGTGCAGGCGGCGGGGGTGAGCAGCAGGTCGTAGGTGCCGAAGAAGGCGGCGATTTCGGCATAGAGCCGGCTGCGCCGCCGGAGCGCGACGCCGACCGCCTCGGCGTCGAGGGCGCGGCCCCGCTCGATGTTCCAGACGACGTCGGGCTTGAGGAGGCTGCGCTTGGTTTCGTAGAGCGTCTGCATGCCCGCGACATAGCCGAGGGCGCGCAGCGTTTGGAAAGCTTCGGGCACGCCGGAGAAGTCCGGGCACGCCTCCTCGACGATGCAGCCGGCCTCGGCGAAGCGCCGCGCCGCCGCCTCGCAGACCGCGCACGTCTCGCGATCGACCGGGGTCACGCCGAGATCCGGCGAGAAGGCGATGCGCCTGGGCGCCCCGCGCTCCCGGGCGGCCTGCCGGAAGCTCGCGGCCGGCGCCTCCAGCGACAGGGGATCCTCGATATGCCAGCCGACCATGGCATCGAGCATCAGGCCGATATCCTCGACATTGCGCGCCATCGGGCCGTTGACCGCCAGCGTCTCGAACTGCACCTCGGCCGGCCCCGCCGCGACGCGGCCGGGCGTCGGGCGCAGGCCGACGACGGAGCAGAAGCTCGCCGGCGTGCGCAGCGAGCCGCCGAGGTCGGAGCCGGTGGCGAGCCAGACCTGGCCGGTCGCCAGCGCCACCGCCGAGCCGCCGGACGAGCCCCCCGCGTTCAGGCTGCGGTTCCAGGGGTTGAGCGTCTCGCCGAAGACGTCGTTGAAGGTGTTGGCGCCGGCGCCGAATTCCGGCGTGTTGCTCTTGCCGATCGGAATGCCGCCATGGTCTTCCAGCCGCTCGACCATGATGTCGGAGCGCTCGGGCACGTTGTCGGCGAAGATGGGCGAGCCATAGGTCGTGCGCACGCCGGCAAGGTCGCTGAGATCCTTGACGGCGAAAGGCAGGCCGCCGAGCCAGCGGAAATCCTGTGCCGGCGCGGGCGGCTGCGCCATCAGCCGGCGCGCCTGGTCGCGCGCCCGCTCGGCGCACAGCGTCACCATGGCGTTGACGGCGCCGTCGACCTCGGCGATGCGCGCGAGCGAGGCCTCGACGAGGTCGAGCGGGCTGACCTCGCGCCGACGCAGGAGGTCCACCACCGCGCCGGCGCTCAGCCGGATGAGATCGTCGCCGTCGTTCATGATATCTCCCTGGGACCGCCGGCTTCCAGCCGTCTTTTCAGAAAATGGCTCGACTTCCTTCTCCCGGCCGGGAGAAGGCGCTGAATGGCCTCACCCTCACGCATAGCGCGTCTTGAGATAGGCGTAGAGCGCCCGTGCGCCCATCACCTCGGCGCCCTCCGGCCGGCCGGGCCGGGTGGTCGGATTCCAGCAGAACATGTCGAGATGGACGAAGGACTTGGCCTTCTCCACGAAGCGGTCAAGGAAGAGCGCCGCGGTGATCGCGCCGGCGAAGCCGCCGCTCGAGACGTTGTTCACATCGGCGATCTTGGACTCGAGCATGCCGTCATAGGGCGGCCACAAGGGCAGGCGCCACAGCGGGTCGTGCTCGACCAGGCCGTTGTTCTGCAGGGCGTTGGCGACGACGTCGTCGCGGGTGAACAGCGGCGGCAGGTCCGGCCCGAGGGCGACGCGGGCTGCGCCTGTGAGCGTCGCCATATCGACGATGAGGTCGGGCGCCTCCTCGTCGGCGAGCGCCAGCGCGTCGCCGAGCACGAGCCGGCCCTCGGCGTCGGTGTTGCCGATCTCGACGGTGATGCCCTTGCGCGTCGCCAGGATGTCGCCGGGCCGGAAGGCGGAGCCCGAGATGGCGTTCTCGACGGCGGGGATCAGCACGCGCAGGCGGATGCGGAGCCCGGCCGCCATGACCATGCTGGCGCAGGCGAGCACCGAGGCGGCGCCGCCCATGTCCTTCTTCATCAGCAGCATGCCGGCGCTCGGCTTGATGTCGAGGCCGCCGGTGTCGAACACCACGCCCTTGCCGACCAGCGTCACTTTGGGATGGGCCGGATCGCCCCAGCTGAAATCGATCAGCCGCGGCGGGCGCGACGACGCCCGGCCGACGTCGTGGATCATCGGGAAGTTGCGGTCCAGCAACTCGTCGCCGACGGTGACGGCGAAGTCCGCGCCATGCCGGGCGGCGAGGCTGCGGGCGGCCTCGGCCAGTTCGGCCGGACCGAGGTCGTTGGAGGGCGTCGCGATGAGGTCCCGCCCGAGCGCCACGCCCTCGGCGATGCGGGTGATGTCGTCGGCGTCGACGCCGTCCGGCACCACCAGGCGGGCGGTGGGCGCCTCGGCGCTGCGGTAGCGGGTGAAGCGGTAGGCGCCGAGGAGCCAGCTCAGCGCGGCCAGCCGGTCGTCATGGCTGGCATTGGCGAAGCGGTAGGTGCCCGCCGGCAGCAGCGTCGCGAGCTTGCCCGGCAGGAAGGCGTCGCGGTGGCGCCCGCCTTCCTCCAGGCCGAAGACGATGCCGGCGAGGGCGCCGCCCGCGGACGGCAGCAGGAGATGGCGCCCGGCGGCCGCTTCGAAGGCGTTGGCGGCGATCCAGTCGCGCTGCGGCGCGGGCAGGCCAGCGAGGATGTCCGCCGCATCGTCACGGGTGACGAACCAGATCGGGACGGCATCGGCGGCGGATGCGACGAGGAGGTCGTGCATGGCAATCTCTCGCAAGGTCAGGGTTTGGGGAAGAGGTCGTCGATGCGCCCCGCCAGCCGGTAGCCGAGCAGGCCGAGCCATTCATGCGAGGCGACATTGCTCTGGCGCAGGCCGTCCCCGACATTGAAGAAGGGCAGCCAATCGTCTGCGGGCCCGGCCGTCCGGTAGTTGACGGGATAGGGCAGCACGTCGAAGCCGGCCTTGCGGAACAGGCCCATGGCGCGCGGCATGTGGAAGGCCGAGGTGACGAGGAGGTAGCGCTGGCCCGGCGCCGGCTGGAGGAGGTCGCGGGTGAACTGCGCATTCTCATAGGTATCGCGCGATTTCGACTCGAAGACCATGCGCTCGTCGGGAATGCCGAAGCTCTCGAAGAGCTGCTTGGCCACCGTCGCCTCGGGCACGTCGTTCTGCGTGAGGCTGGGCAGGCCGATGCCGCCGGTGAAGATGATCCGGGCCTGCGGATAGAGCCGGGCGAGGGCGGGCACCACCGTCATCCGTTCAGCCGAATCGTTGAGGCCCGATTGGTGGCGCATGCTGGCGAGATGGGTGTCGACCGCGCCGCCGAGCACGATGATGCCGGCGATGTCGGTCCCGGGCGCGATCGCGGCGGGCGGAAAACGATCCTCCAGCGGCGCGAGCATGAGATTGCCGGCCGGCGAAAGCCCGAACACGGCGAGGAGCACGATCGAGGCGCCCATCAGGACGCAGCCGAAGGCGCGGGAGCGGCGCCGCAGGCACAGCAGGAGGCCGAGGAGCCCGATCAGGAACACGGCGTTCGACGCGGTCGCGACGAAGCCCACCGCCTTGGCGACGTAATAGAACATGAATGGCGTCCCGCTGCTTCCGCTCAGGCCGCGTCGGCGTCGAGGAAGCGCTGGTCGGCCTCGTCGAGGTCGCGCCTGAGCTTGACGATGGTGAGGCTGTCGTCGACGGCGCAATTGTCGTGGCTGAGCAGGTCGCCCTTGCGGATCGGCCGGGTGACGCGGGCGCGCTCGGCGAGCCCGATCGGCAGCAGGCGCGCCTTGCTGGCTTCCGCCCAGCGCATCGACCAGCCGCGATAGTCGTATTCGCCGATGCGCCCGAGCACGGTGCCGGGCTCGAGGTCGCGCTTGGCGCGCGCCGCCGCCTCGGCCACCGGGTGGTCGAGCGGCTGCATGTCGGCGGTGCCGTAGAGGACGGCGCGGGCGGCGGTGAGCGGCGTCTCCAGGCTGGTGAGGTGGTAGGGCCGGTGCAGCGTGAAGAACGGCCCCTTGCCGACATGCAGGTCGGTCATGCGTTCGAGCACGCGCGGATGGTTGGGCTCGACGATGCAGAAGACGCCGGGCGCCACGCCCTTGCCGATGGTGTAGTCGACGACGCCGCGCCGGCTGAGCACGCCGCCATGGCTGGCGGGGCAGAGCACCTCGGCGAGCTCGTCCCGGCTGGCGCGCGGGCCGTGCATGCCGGGCTTGTCCGGGACGAGGCCGGTCGCATTGGCGAGCGCCACCATCTCGACCATGGTCTTGGAGCCGTCGACGAATTCGACCAGCATGCGCGGGTTCATGTCGCGCGCCTCGGCCTCGGCCACGTAATCGTCGGGCACGGCGTCGAAATCGACCGCGTTGTTCTTGCCCTTGCCGGCGGCGACGACCGTCATGCCGAGGGCGCGGGCGAAGGCGACGAGCTCCACCGCCGCCGCCGGCTCGTCGCCGGCCGCCCCGGTATAGATCACGCCGGCCTTTTCCGCCTCGGCCTTGAGGTAGCGCCCGATGGTGATGTCGGCCTCGACATTGAGCATCACCATGTGCTTGCCGTTGCGGATGGCGGCGAGGGCGACATGGGCGCCGGTCTCGGGATGGCCGGTGGCGTCGATGACGACCTCGATGCGCCCCGCCGCGGCGAAGGCGGCGAGGTCCGTGGTGATGGCGATGCGCCCCGCCTCGATGGCGCGGTCGATGGCCGAGGTGTTGGAGACCTCCACCAGCTCGTCGGGGCGGTGGCCGGCGCTGAGGGCGGCGGCGATGGCGTTCTGCGGCCGGGAGCGCACGCAGATGGCGCCGATGCGCAGGCCCTGCATCAGCGCGATCTGCACGATGAGGTCCGTCCCCATCTGGCCGGCGCCGACCAGGCCCACCGTGATCGGCCCTTTTTGGCGTGCTCGTTCGGTCAGGTCGGCTGCGAAAGACGGATTCATCGGATACTCCGCGAGATTGACGCCCCACACGCCCGCTGGACGACGGGGTCTCACCGTCTAACCACCAAAACACGCCGCTGCCAAGAACAAGCAGCCGAACGTGCCGGCGGCGCGGACATCATGCCGGGTTCCGACGCATGATACCGCGATGACGAAAAGGGCCGGACGCCGACGGACGCCGGCAGAACAGGTTCTTGAACCGCCCTCTTTATGGTGGCAAAAGACCCTCATGGAAAAGCGTCGGCCGACGTATGACCTCGAAGCGATCAAGGACGCCATCGGATCGAGCGAAACCCTGGCGATAACCGTGTCCGCGCTGCGGGACGCCACCGCGCTCGGCTTCGATCGCCCGCGTATCGCCGACACGATCGCCGGTATTCGTCCCCGAATGTTCTTCAAGTCGATGACGACCTTTGTCGATCATCGTGTCTGGCAGGACGTCTACCACGTGCCGCTGGACGGCTTGATCCTCTATGTGAAATTTCAGGCTGACGTGGTGACCGAGTTCGGACGGATGTCCTTCAAGGAGAAAGGGTCATGACGGCAAAGGCAATCCATCTTCCCGACACCATGTTCGCACCGGAGACCGGTGAATTGCTGACGCGCGGCGTGCGTCCGTTCGACGTGACGTACAAGGGAGAGACGATCACTGTCGACTTGCCGGGCTACTACCCCGCCGGCGACGGCGATGGTGTGGTCGTCGGCAAGGACATGGCCGTCGTCGACGAAGCCATGCGCGCGCTCAAGGAAAAGCTCGATGGCATTCCCTCGCCGGCCACGATCAGGCGCGTGCGGACCAAGCTGAAGCTCTCGCAGCGCGAGGCGGGCGCCTTGTTCAAGGTCGGCGAGAATGCGTTCGACAAGTACGAACGGGGACTGGTCGAACCCAGCGGGCCGACGACGCAGTTGCTCCGGGTGCTCGACCGCCATCCGGACCTCGTGCGCGAATTGAAATGAGACCGCCGCCGTCGTGACGGGCGGCCAGGATGCCCGTATGCGCTGACTTTGCCAGGCAAGGCGTGACGATGGAGGGGCGATCACCCGATCGCCCTTCTTGGAGACGCAGAGTCTGCCGGCAAGGAAGAGGTCGATCGGTGATCGACCCACCGATCGCGGGCCTGAGTTACGCCTACGGCCCGGTTGTCCGCGCTCCGATCACCCGAAGCGCGTCGCGGCGAAGGGTGCCGCGTCGACGAAGGTCTTCTCGCCCGTCATCATCTCCGCGAGCAGCCGGCCGGTGGCGGGGCCGAGCGTGAAGCCGAGATGCTGGTGCCCGAAGGCGAGCCACAGGCCGCGATGGCGCGGCGCCGGGCCGATGACCGGCCGCGAATCCGGGAAGATCGGCCGCGCGCCCATCCACGGCTCCGCTTCGGCGCGGCCCGCCAGCGGAAACAGGCTGCGGGCGATCCTCTCGGCCTTGTCGACCTGCACCGGCGTCTTCGGCGCGTCCCGGCGGGCGAATTCGGCGCCGGTGGTGAGGCGGATGCCCTGGAGCATCGGCGTGATCGCGTAGCCGCCCTCCTCGTCGAGCACCGGCCGGCTGAGCCCGGCGCCCGCCTCGGCGTGATAATGCATGTGGTAGCCGCGCTTCACCGCCAGCGGCAGGCGATAGCCGAGCGGGGAGAGCACGTCCATCGACCACGGGCCGAGCGCGACGACCGCCTCCCGGGCGCCAGCGGCGCCTTCCGCCGTGGCGACCGACCAGCCCTGGCCGTCCTGTGCCAGGGTCTGGGCGTCGCCGGCCAGCAGCGTGCCGCCGATCTCCTGGAAATAGGCGGCATAGGCCTTGGTGACGCCGCCGGGGCTCGACACCGAATCCGGGTCGGACCACAGGATGCCGGAGCGGAAGCTGGGCTTGAGCGAGGGTTCGAGCGCCAGCACCTCCTCGCGCGACATTTCCCGCGCCTTGTAGCCGAATTCGGCCGCGAGCGGGATCTCCTCGCGCTCGGCGGCATGCGCCGCCTCGGTGCGGTAGATCTTGACCCAGCCCGTGTCGCGAAAGAAGCCCTCGGCCTGCGCCGCCCGGGCGAGGCGCCGGTGCTCGGCCACGGTGACGTCCAGCAGCGGCTGCATGATGCGGGCCGTCGCCACCAGCTGGTCCGGCGCGGAGAAGCGGCGATAGGCCAGCAGCCACGGCGCCAGGGCCGGCAGCGCCGACCAGTGGAAATTCGCGCCGGGATAGCGCTTGAGGACGATGGCGGCGAGCGCCGAGAGCTGGCGCGGGAAGGCCACCGGCAGCAGCGAGCAGCGCTCGACGAGGCCGGCATTGCCGTAGGAGGTCTCCTCGCCCGGGCCGCGCCGGTCGACGAGCGCCACGGCGCGGCCGCGCTCCTGCAGGTGGACGGCGATGGAGACGCCGACGATGCCGCCGCCGAGAACCAGGGTATCGTAATGCATGGCAGGTCTTTCGATGTCAGGCGGGCAGGCGGCCGTGATGGCCGAGCGATCGCGCCGCCGCGACGATGGCGGCGAAGCCGGCGGCCGCCGCCGTGCTGTGGTGGCGGGCGCGCATATAGGAATGGTCGAGCGCCGGCTCGTGGCGCAGGGAGACCGGCACGCCGGCCTCTTCCAGCCGGGCGGCATAGAAGAAGGCCTCGTCCTGCAGCACGTCGTGCGCGGCGGCGGTGATGAAGGCCGGCGGTAGGCCGTCAAAGTCGTTTTCGAGCAGCGGCACGGCACGCTTGTCCCGCCAGGCGGGCGACGTCGGCGGTCCGAGGAAGGCGTCGAGATAATGCACCATCTCCTCGCGGGCCAGGGCCGAATCGGTGGCGTTGCGCCGGTATGACGCGGTGTCGGTCTCGGCACCGAGCACGGGATAGATCAGGATCTGGCCGCGCAGGACGTCCTCGCCTCTGTCGCGCAGATCGCCGGCCAGCGCCGCCGTCATCTGGCCGCCCGCGCTGTCGCCGCCGGCGACGAGGCGGGCGGTGTCGATGCCGTGGCCGGCGCCTTCGGCGAGCACCCAGGCCAGCAAAGCGTGCGAATCCTCCAGCTGCGCCGGGAAGGGGTGCTCCGGTGCCAGCCGGTAGTCGAGCGCGACGACCGCGACGTCGGCGCCGGCCGCGATCTCGGCGCACATGTCGTCATGCGTCTCCAGGCTGCCCAGCACCCAGCCGCCGCCGTGGAAATAGAGCAGGCCGGGCTTCGGGGCGCCGCCCTCGGGCCGGTAGAGCCGCAGCTTCAGCGGGCCGCCGGGGCCGGCGATGGCGAGATCGGTGACGGCGAGGCCGGGCGGATGCGGCGCGTGGTAGGAGCGGCAGACCGCGTCCCACGCCGAGCGCTGGCGGTCGAGCGGCCAATGGATGGCCTCGTGCGGCGTCTCGGCCGCGAGCCGGGCGCGGAAGGCCGCCATGCCCGGATCGAGCGGCGGGCGGGCCTCGGCGAGATGCGCGAGGCGGGCGGCAAGGGCAGGGGCGGATGGCATGAATCGGTCCGGGGCGGGGGCAATGGGCGAGGATAGGACGGCTCGCCCGCCGGAGGAAACCGAAAAACGACGGCGGGGCTGCCGGTCTCGCGCCCGGCGCCGCCGGGCCGCCCTCACGGCTTGAAGAAGGCGCGGATCTGGGCGAGGAACTGGGCGGGCGGCCCGGGCGGCGCGCTCGCCGCCTTCGCGGCGTCGCGGGCGAGGAAGGCCTGGCCGCGCCGGGCGGAGGCCTCCAGGGCCGCGGCGAGGCGGGGCTCGGCCGCAAGGAGCGGCTGGAGCTCGTTCCGGCGCAGCTCGAACAGGATGCAGCGCGTCACGGCGACGAGCGTGCCGGGATTGGGGCCGTCGGTGAGCAGGCTGATCTCACCGAAGGAATCGCCGGGCCCGAACCGGCCGACGACATGGGAGTGGCCGGCCATCATCCGGCTGCCCTCCACCACGCCGGAGGCGACGATGAACAGCCCGGCGCCGGCTTCGCCCTGCGACAGCACGGTCTTGGTCGGTTCGAACATGCGGCGGACCATGGTCCGCGCCAGCGCGTCCCGCTTTTCGGCGGCGAGCGCGGCGAAGAGCGGGATTTCGGCCAGCAGCTGTTCCGGGGTCAGCGTTTCCACCAGCGGCGAGGCGAGGCCGTCGACGGCGGCGCCGGCCGGGAGCGAGGTGCGGATGTTGTGGTAGCGGAACTGGCGCAGCACTTCCTTGAGGAGCAGGCTCTTCATCGCGCCGAGATGGTCGGTATGGGCGACGGAAAAGGCGATGTCGTAGCTGTTGGAGCGCAGGCCGATGCGCGACAGCAGCACCGAAGGGGCGGGATCGGCGAGGATCTTGGGGCAGAGCATGGTCGCCTGGCGCAGGAGATCCATCACCAGGTCCGGCTTGGCGCTGGCGTCGCAGGAGACCTGCACCGCATCGTCCCGCCGCGTCGTCGGCTTGCTGCGGTTGATCACCCGCGCCTTGGCGATCAGGCTGTTGGGGACGGTGGCGATGTCGTTGCCGTCGGTGCGGATGCGGATCGAGCGCCAGTTGACCTGGACGATGACGCCCTCGATCGCCCCGTCGATCCAGATGCGGTCGCCGATGGAATAGGGGTGCTCGATGCCGACGGCGATGCCGGCGAACACGTCCGCCAGCGTGTTCTGCAGGGCGAGCGCCAGCACGATGGCGATGACGCCCGAGGTCGCCAGCAAGGCGCGCACCGGCAGGTCGAACACGAAATTGACCACCGCGAGCACCGCCGCGATGTAGACGATGCCGGCGACGAGGTCCGAGCCGAGCTTGGCTTCGCCGGTGCCGCGCTCCCGGAACAGCGGCAGGCGCAGCAGGCCGACCACCAGGCGCCCGCCGAGGATCCACCAGGCGGCGACGAGCCCCTGCTGCCACAGGCCGATCGCCATGCTCGCAGTGTCGAAGACGGGGGCGACCGGCGGCCCGCTCGTCTTCACCGTCAGCAGGGTGAGGAGGACGAAGAAGAACGCGCCGGTGGCCATGCGCAGCCAGGCGGGACGCCAGGCGATGCGCCAATTGCCGGCGGTGAGGCAGGCGAGCACGGTGGTGAGGATCAGTTCGCTGACGGGAGGCAGGGGCATGGCGCCGACCGGTGGAGACGGCCCCATGATGGCACCCGGGCGGACGCGGCGCCAGAGCCTTGCCGGCAGGAAGGCCCGCCGCCCCTATCCCTCCAGCATCTTCTGCATGAAGACGAGATCGAGCCAGCGCCCGAATTTCTGGCCGACCTGCGGCATGCGCCCGGTCTCGACGAAGCCGAGGCGCCGGTGCAGGGCGAGCGAGGCCTCGTTGGCGGCGTCGATGCCGCCGAGCATGACATGCTTGCCGCCCGCTGTCGCCGCCGCGATCAGCGCGGCGAGCAGGGCGCGGCCGATGCCCCGGCCGCGGGCGGGCTCGGCGACATAGACCGAATGCTCCACCGTGTAGCGGTAGCCGTCGAAGGGGCGCCAGTCGCCATAGCTGGCATAGCCGAGCACCGCCCCCTCCTCCTCGGCGACGAGGACGGGATAGGCCTGCGCCCGCCGCGCCTCGAACCAGGCCTGCCGGTTGGCGAGGTCGGCGACGGTCCAGTTCCAGATCGCCGTCGAATGGAGCACGGCGTCGTTGTAGATGGCGAGGATGGCCGGCAGGTCGGCCTCGGTCGCGCTGCGGATGGTCATGCCGTGAGATCCTTCCAGAAGAACGTGGTGTCGGAGAAGACGCCCGGCGCCAGCAAGGCGTGCCGCGGCATGACGCCGAGGCGCTGCCAGCCGAGCTTCTCGTAGAGCCGTTCGGCGGGCGATCCGGCGGTGGTGTCGAGGCTGAGCAGCGGACGGCCGAGCGCCCGCGCCTCCCGCTCCAGCGCCGCCATCAGGGCATGGGCGACGCCGCGCCCGCGTCCGCGCCGATGCACCAGCAGCTTGTTGACCTCGGCCCGGTGCGGCTGGTTCTGGATCGGCACCGGGCTGAGCTGCACCGTGCCGACCGGCTCGCCGTCGAGGCGAGCGACGAACAGGATGGTGCTGCCGTCCGCCACCCGCGCCACCGTTTTGCGGTAGAAGGCTTCGGCCGTCGGCCGGTCGAGCGGCGGCAGATAGGACACCGACGCCCCGCCTTCGACGCAGTCGATCAGGATGCCGGCGAGGACGGGCACCAGCGGCGCGGCCTCGTCCGGCCCGGGGATGGTGACGGTGATGGCGGTCATCGGGGAGGCACCTGCCGGGCGTGGGAGAGGACGACGACGTAGCGGGCCGGCACAGGGCCGGGATTGTGGAACATCAGCGGCCGGTCGAGCCGCATATGCAGGCAGTCGCCCGGGGCGAGCGGCCAGGCCTTGCCGTCGACCGACAGGACGAGCTCGCCTTCCCGCAGCCAGACGAGCTGGTCGAAGCCCGCTCCGGCGTGGCGCTCGAAGGGCACCAGCGCCCCCGCCGGCAGCTCGACTTCCACGAGGTCGACGATGCCCGTCGCGGTCGCCGGGGAGACGGCGCGGCGGACATAGCCCGAGGCCGGATCGCGCCAGAGCGGCTGGTCAGCCCGCCGCGCCAGCGGCGAGGCCTCGGCCTTCGGCTCGGCGAACAGGGTGGAGAGGCTGACGCCGAGCGCGCCGGCGAGCCGGGCGAGGAGCTGGGCGGTGGCGCTCGATTCGCCGCGCTCGATCCGCGAGATCATCGCCCGGCTGACGCCGCTGGCCGCCGCCAGCGCCTCGATCGAGAGCTGCCGCGCGCCGCGCAGCGCCTTGATGCGCGTGCCGAGATCGGCGTCGATATCCGTGACCTTGTCCATGATAGGAGATTATATTTCCATTATATTGGAGTCAAGCGGTGTCCGCGATCATGCGCGGGAGCGCGGACGTCCCCGCCCATAGGCGCTGAGATTAAGAGGGGGGAGGCGCAATTTGTCCTACCCGGGCTCGTCCCGGGTATCCGGACTTCGTCCCGAATGAGGGCTGCCGGCCCGGCTGGATTGCCGGGGACAAGCCCGGCAATGCAAATCCTGAACGGTCATGGGCCAAAAACGGCGTCCCCCTCCGGGCCGAAGCGGAGGCCCGCCTCCCGGAAATATCCGCCTTCGCCCCCGCGCGGGATGACGGAGGCCGGCCGGATGCGATAGCCTCGGGAATCAAAACCCTGCCGGAAACGCCATGACCGATACAATTCCCGCTTTGTCCCTGCGCGCGCTCGACGACCTCGCCGCCGTCGTCCGCGCCTTGCCCGCCGATGCGGCGGACGCCCTGATCGAGGCGCTCGCCACCGCCCGGCGCATCGCCATCTACGGCGCCGGCCGCGAAGGCCTGCAGATGCGCGGCCTCGCCATGCGGCTCTTCCATCTCGGGCTCGACGTGCATGTCGTCGCCGACATGACGGTGCCGCCGGTCGGCCCGGGCGACCTCCTGTTCGTCTCGTCGGGGCCGGGCGCCTCGAATATCGGCGATGCCCTGATGAAGGTGGCGCGGGAGGCCGGCGCCCGCACCGCGGTGGTGACCGCCCAGCCGCAGGGCCGCACGCCGCAGGCGGCCGACATCGTCTTCACCATCCCCGCGCAGACCATGGCCGACGACCGCGGCGGCGCCGTCTCCGTGCTGCCGATGGGCTCCCTGTTCGAGACGGCGCAGATGCTCGTCTTCGAGATCGTCGTGCTCAAGCTGCGCGACCGCCTCGGCGAGACGGCCGAGACGATGCGCGCCCGCCACACCAACCTGGAGTGAGACGAGGCCCGTCGTGCCCCGGGACCGCAGGCGTCCCGCCCATATGCGCTAACTTTGCCGACAATAGCGCGATTTTCCTTCTCCCATGCGGGACTTCGCATTTCCTGCGGAAATGCTGGGGGTGGCGCGAAGCGCCGGATGAGGGTCTGGACTTCTGCAATTCCAGCGCGACTATTGAGCTATCTGCGTTGAAGTTTAGACCCTCATCCCCCTGCCGGGACCTCAAGCATTTCCAAAGGAAATGCGGTGTCCCGAACCGGGAGAAGGCGGGTATTTCCGTTATGTTAGCGCATATGGGCGTCCCGCCTGCTCTTGGAAACGCGACGGTTCAGGAAAGGGCAGGCTGGAAGCCTGCGGTCCCAGGGTCTACGCTCTTCCGCCATCCCGTTTGGCCCGAGAGGAAACGACCATGACACGCACCGGACGCCAGATGCGCTCGACCATCCGCGAGGACGGCACGCTCACGCTATCGCTGGAGGAGGTCGCGGTCGGCGATCCCGGCGATGACGAGGTGATCGTCCGGGTCGAGGCCGCCCCCCTCAATCCCAGCGACATCGGCCTGCTGCTCGGGCCGGCGGATGTGTCGACGCTCGTCGAGACCGGCGGGGCGGGCACGCCGTCGCTCACGCTGACGGTGCCCGAGGCGCGCCTGCCCGGCATCCGGGGGCGGCTCGGCCAGTCGCTGCCGGTCGGCAACGAAGGCGCCGGCACCATGGTCGCCGCCGGCCGGGAGGCGCGCGCGCTGGAAGGCCGGCGCGTCGGCATGTTCGGCGGCGCGATGTATGCCGATTATCGCCGCATCCGCGCGCAGGACGTCATGCCGCTGCCCGACGGCGCCAGCGCCATGGACGGCGCCTCGATGTTCGTCAACCCGCTCACGGCGCTCGGCTTCGTCGAGACCGCGCGGCGCGAGGGGCATAAGGCGATCGTCCACACCGCGGCCGCCTCCAATCTCGGCCAGATGCTGCAGAAGATCTGCCTCGCGGACGGCATCCCGCTCGTCAATATCGTGCGGTCCCCGGCCCAGGCCGGCATCCTCCTCGCGATCGGCGCGACCCATGTCCTCGACAGCACCGAGCCCGGCTTCGCCGACAGGCTCGCCGACGCGATCGAGGCGACCGGCGCCACCATCGCCTTCGACGCCACCGGCGGCGGCACGCTGGGCAGCGACATCCTCCAGGCCATGGAACGCGTGGCGTTGCGCGGGATGACGGCGTATAGCCGCTACGGCTCGGACGTCTTCAAGCAGCTCTACGTCTATGGCAGCCTCGCCGCCGGCCCCACGATGCTCGACCGCGCCGGCTTCGGCTCCCAGTGGAGCGTCTCGGGATGGCTGCTCTTCCCCTTCCTGCGCAAGGCCGGCCCCGACATCGAGGCCCGGCTGCGCCGGCGGGTGGCGGACGAACTCACCACCACCTTCGCGAGCCATTACACGCGGGTGATCGGCCTCGCCGAGGCCCTGAAGCCGGACGTGCTGCGCGCCTATGAGCGCAAGGCGACGGGGGAGAAGTTCCTGATCGATCCGACGCGGGGGTGAGGGGGGGGAGCGAGAGGTCGCGTGCCGCGACGAGGGAGGCATCGACATCGTCGCAGCGAAACTTTTGGTTACCCTGCACCGAGTTGGCCGCCTCCTCACCTGCGACGAATATGCCTCACGCTACCATCTGAAGGATTTGCGCCTTATCTCGACCTTCATCGATATCGCTGGTGCTAACAGCGGATCCCGCGAGGATGTACAGGTGCCGCGAGGGCTCGTCTCGGTAATCGAGCTTATGTCGCACTATACAATTTCGGGAAGTGGGATAGGTGTCGGGATCTCTCTAAGCTTACGAAAAGCGATCCTAGCTTTTTGAAGGCGTCCGTTTCCGGCTTTTTCCGGCTTCCGACGGGCTGTCTCTTCCCAGGGGTCATCCTTCCCATCTTTCCCAAACCCCTCAACCTCGAAAAGGAATGCCGCAGTAGCTGCCAATTCAAGCTCGATAGCTCCTATTCTGGCTGCGGCAGAAATAAAATTGGCTCGCTCGAGGTTTCTCACTCCGTCTTGCTGAACTGTGGTGAAAACAGAATACCATCCGCCCCAATCAGTCCGACGCTCCTCTTCCGTTACCAACTTAAGGCCTGTTGCCAATTTCATTGCGTCTGCGAGGTCATCACTAAATGGGCCATAATGCCGGTATTCAAATTCGAACTCATCAGAAAAACCAGCTAACCGGCTTAAATATGCAACCTTTTGAAGACGAGTGCGTCCGATCAGCTCACCGCCCGCATCCGAAACAATAGACGCGGCTCTCTCATGAAGATCATAGGCTGACATTAGACTTCTCCAACAGAATTCTGTATGATGCTTGCGATCATAGTGCGACCTTCAGTATCATCCTCGCTAACGTAAGCACGGTTAACCTCAAAAGACTCTGCGCCAGATACAACAGATGAAAGGTGAGCCATATCCTCTATCACGCCTGCATGGCGTATCAGTATTTGATTCAGTGGTGTTTGAGAATCCTGAAATTTCTTGTAAGGAGATCGCCGATATTCATCAATTAAGATTTGTCGTTCCTTATTTCTTTCTCGTTCTATCGATCTGGCTGTGATTTCTTTCATAATCGTCTTTACTTTTATGGTAATTTTCGCCTCGCGCTCCTGTCGATCTTCAGGTGTCATTCCACGTCTCACGGGAATTTGACCCTCAATTTGTCTGCGAACGTCGATACATTTGAGTAAGCGTCTGCCCTCAAGTCGACTTGCATATTCCGCGACGAGCTTATCTTTCGAGTTTGACAGAAAGTGCAAACTTCCCCAAAATAATGCGTCATCCAAAAGTAATGCATTCTCAATAGCATTCGGGTTAGAGAGAAATAAAATTATGGGATGGTTATCTGGTAGGCCACTCAAATCGTTTCGGCCATCTTGTACAAGGCCGTAAAGTTTCAAAATGAGAGAGGAAAATATTTTTTCTGCTCCCCGTGTTGTTTTGTGTAGATAAACATTCGGGTATAGTTGAAAAAGTGATAAAACATAATGCTCCGCTGCATGAAACGCCTTAGGGCCGAGAACGAGTGTTTTGACTTCACCCGCTTCCTCCTCATCCGCATTAATGCGTACGGTGCCTACTTCCAAATTAGCGAGGATCCATGTTGCATCCACCCCACTCCCCTGGACACCGGTCATCAATCGGTCACGTTGCATATAATCTAGTCGGTCTGCATCGAATTGACTCGAAACAACAGAATCAAACAAATTGCCAGGATTTTTGTTCCGAATTACGTCGGCCACTTCTTCCGAAAAGCCGCGACCCAATTCACGGTTAAGAACCTCTGAAATCTCCGATTCTCGGACAAGAGCATCGCTTACATTTTCGTGTATAGCCATCGGAAGGTTAATTCTCTTGCCGATATCTTCAAATGCATGGCTAAACATCCCATGGCCCAGATCGTGGACCAACGCAGCCGCAAGAGCTACAAGGGACTGATGCGTTCGGTTGGCCGGATCGCTTTCTATTACTGCCATCAGAGCGCGTGCAATGTGGAACACGCCAACGGAGTGTGAAAACCGCGTATGAGTTGCACCAGGGAATACGAATTCTGAAAAACCAAGCTGGCGAATTCTGCGGAGACGTTGGAATGGGCGGGAGAGTTGGCTCGGTTTGTTTGGACAGCTTAGCCCTGCCGGATAAGTGGATTTCAGCCCGTATTATGCCGCGGCCGGGATTGGGGTTGGCTGGCTGAAGTAGGCCTGATCGGGTGTCTTCCGGTCAAGGCTCGAATGGGGTCTGCGGGTATTGTAGAAAATCAAATATCGGCCGATCGAGGCGCGGGCCTGGGACACCGTGTCGTAGGCGTGGAGATAGACTTCCTCGTATTTCACCGACCTCCAAATTCTCTCGACGAAGACATTGTCGCGCCAGGCGC
The DNA here is from genome assembly GCF_030814655.1 of Labrys monachus. NCBI lineage: Bacteria > Pseudomonadati > Pseudomonadota > Alphaproteobacteria > Hyphomicrobiales > Xanthobacteraceae > Labrys > Labrys monachus. The sequence goes on along the minus strand of NZ_JAUSVK010000001.1, from coordinate 6,225,112 downwards.
CCCTGCCATCCATGCTGATCTTGATGTCGTTCTTGATCAGCAAGCCGGTGAAGGCCTCGCTGGTGAACTGGCTGCCTTGATCGGTATTGAAGATTTCCGGCTTGCCATAACGCACCAGAGCCTCCTCGACCGCCTCGATACAGAAGTCCGCCTCCATGCTGATCGAGAGCCGCCAGGACAGCACGCGGCGGCTGAACCAATCCACCACGGCTGCCAGATAGACAAAGCCACGCCGCATCGGGATGTAGGTGATGTCCATCGCCCAGACCTGATTGGGCTTGGTCACCGGCAGTTCGCGCAGGAGATAGGGATAGATCTTGTGTCCCGGCGCTGGTTTCGAGGTGTTCGGTCGCCGGTAGATTGCCTCTATCCCCATGCGCTTCATCAGCGTGGCGACGTGCAACCGTCCGGCTTGGTGCCCATCGGCAGCCAAAAGACCTTGCAGCATGCGAGAACCGGCGAAGGGATGCTCAAGGTGCAGCTCGTCGATCTGCCGCATCAGGGTAAGGTCGGCGGGCGGCACAGGACGGGGCAGATAGTAGACGCTGCTTCGCGCCAGTCCCAAAGCCTTGGCTTGGCGAGTGATCGGAAGTTCGTGCGTGCGGTCGATCATTTTCTTGCGCTCAGAAGGCCGGCCTTGGTGAGCGCTCCTTCTAAAAAATCATTCTCAAGCGTCAACTCCCCGATCTTGGCATGGAGGGTTTTGACATCAACCCCGGACGAAGCTGGCACGGCCGTGCCACCCGCACCGAATACCCCGGTTGCCCCTTCAAGAAGCTGTGTCTTCCACTGACTGATCTGGTTGGTGTGGACATCAAACTGCTGAGCTAACTCATTCAGCGTCTTCTCGCCCTTGATCGCCGCCAAGGCTACTTTCGCCTTGAAAGCCGGGCCATGGTTCCGGCGTGCTCGTCTCGTCATCGTCGCTCCTGTTCTTGGCATCCTATGCCAGGTTCAGGGCCAAATTCCACTTATCGGTCCTGTCCGTTTTTCCCGAGCCAGCTCTGGGTTTGTAGAACGCGCCACATCGTCTGTTCAAATTGCCCAGTGTTAAATTCAATCAAATTATGAAGCGGATCACGGATCCGCTGTGATTTTGCTTGACCGATCATTGCCCCATTGGCCTGCAGCGCACCCCGCGAATCATGTGCACTGGCATAGCCATCCCTAGACAATGAGTGCCACAAACGCATCGAAAACTCCAAATGCTCCAAGGTTGGGAATGACACTTCGTCGCTGCAGGCGATAAGGGTACACGAAAATTGGAACAAATAAAGAACGAATTTTCTAAAGGTAATTTGATACTCCTTCCGTGCAGGCAGACTCCAGCGGCCGGATATCCCTAGGAAGGAGCCCTTCCCACACCGCCGATCGGCAATATCTCAATTGCCGGCTTCTATGGAGATCCTTTCAACTGGCCCACTCGCCCACCCGCCCCACCGATTCCCGCACCACCAGCGTCGCCGCCAGCTCGATGCGCTGCGGCTCTCCGCGATCCCCCGCCATGCGCGCGCGCAGCAGGCGCACCGCGTTCGCCGCGAGGTCGTCGATCGGCTGGCGTACGGTGGTCAAAGCCGGGCGGAAGGCGCTGGCCCAGGGGAAGTCGTCGATGGCGGCGACCGAGATGTCCGCGGGCACCGACAGGCCGGCCTCGTGCAGGCAGCGCATGACACCGACCAGCATCTGGTTGTTGGCGACGAACAGCGCCGTCGGCCGCGGGTCGAGCCCGATCAGCCCGGCCGCGGCCTCGGCGCCGCCCGCCTCGCTGAAATCGCCGTGCACGATGAGGCGCGGGTCGGCGGCGAGGCCGCGCGCCGCCAGCGCCGCCGCAAAGCCGCGGGCGCGCTCCTGGCCGGGCAGGCCGCGTTCCGGGCCGGCGACGGTGGCGATCGCGGTGTGGCCGAGGTCGATGAGATGCGCGGTCGCGGCGAAGGAGGCGGCGCAATTGTCGATGACGACGGCATCGACCGGCGCGCCCGCCGGGGCGCTGTCGGCGAGCACGATCGGCGTGCCCCGGCCGATGGCGAAGGCGCCGGCATAGTCCTCGCCGCCGCCGACCGGGCAGAGCACGATGCCGTCGACCCGCTGCATGCGCAGGAGCGCCAGCATCTCGCGCTCGCGGGCGAGGTCGAAGCCGGTGTCGCACAGCAGCATGGCATAGCCGTCGGCCCGGGCGAGCCGGCCCACCGCATGCACGAGCCCGGTGAAGAAAGGGTTGGTGACGTCGGGGATGATCAGGCCGAGCAGGCGCGAGGAGCCGCTCTTCAGGCTGCGCGCGATGCCGTGCGGCGAATAGCCGAGCGTCTCCACCGCCTCGCGCACGCGGGCCTGCAGCGCCTCGCTGACGAAGGAGGCCCCGCTCAGCGTCGCCGAGACGGTGGCGGTGGAAACCCCGGCGAGGCGGGCGACGTCGCGGATGGTCGGCATCGGGTGATTTCTTCCCGGGTGCGCGGACGTCCCGTCCGCTCTTCCTTCCTGCACACCATAAACGCCGGGATGCAGTCTGGGCGCTTCATAGGCGCCAAATCTTGCAAAATAGGCGCCAAGCCCTGCAAAGAATAGCGTGGGTTTCGTTCTCCAGGGTTTAGACCCTCATCCCCTGCCGGACCTTCTCCCGACCCGGGAGAAGGCGGCTGACCGGGCACGGGTTTCCGAGGCGGCGGGCAAGGGCGGACGGGACGTCCGCGCACCCGGGAGGGCTACCGCCACCAATGGCCGTCGGTGCCGGTGCCGGCCTTGCGGGCCGAGCGCTGGGCCGGGGCGTCGGCGGGCAGTTCCTCGATGTCCATCAGGAAGCGCTGCGCCGGGCTCATGCGGTCGTAGAGGCCCTCCGTCAGATAGTCGCGCTGCACCAGCTGCTGGGGGAGGTCGCGCCGCGTATAGGTGAGGTGCAGCACCCGGCGCCGCTCGCCGCTGCGGTTGACCGTGCCGCCATGCCACATCGAGGAGTTCATCACGATGACCGAGCCCTTGGGCGCGGTGACGTGGAGCTCGCCCGGATAGGGCGCGGCGAGATCCTTCGGGGTGCGCGCCTCCTCCTCGGGGGTGAGGGGCGCGGGCTCCCAGTCGCCCTGGTTGACATGCGGCACGTTGATCGGATGCCATTTGTGCGAGCCCGGCACGATGCGGGTGGGGCCGTTGTCGGCCGTCATGTCGTCGAAGGTGACGATGGCGTTCAGCACCCACCAATCGTCCTCGAACAGCTTGGGCACGTCGACATGCAGGTCCTGGTGGCCCTTGCCGGGCAGCGGGTCGCGCAGATTGGCGCCGTGCAGCTTGAACTCGCCGAGGAGATGGTGCGAGGCCGCCAGCACCGGCGCGATGGCGAGGCAGCGGTCATAGGCGTCGGTCTTGTTGAAGAGGTTGGAGACGCGCGGCGCCCCCGGCTCGACATGCACCTCGTGGCCGCCGCGCTCGCCCTCCTTGCGGTGGAGGTCGTCGAAGGCCTCCGCCATTTCCCGGGCCTCCTCCGGCGAGAAGACGCCGGTCTGGATGAAGAAGCCGTTCTCCTCGAGCGACCGGCGCTGGTCGTCGGTGAAGTCCGATCCGGTGACGCCGAGCTCGCGCAGGGCCTGCTTGGTGTACATCGCGTTCCTCCTTGTGGCTGCCGGCTGTGCCGGTCTGTCCCGTACTTAGCGTTTAGCTAAACGTTAAGGCGAAGGAAATTAGCTGATCTGGGCGAGATGGGCAAGGAGGGGGAGGGGGTATCGCGCCGCGTCATCCCGGACGCGGCGCAGCGCGGGAGCGATGCGCCGCAGATCCGGGACCGTCCCCCGGAAGAGGCTCCCTCCGCATGCGGTCCCGTGTCTGCACCGCCCCCTGCGGGGTGCGGCGCGCACGGGATGACGGCTTGAGGCGCACTCCCTTCGAAATATATGCGGCAACCGGCGGTTTCCGCCATCTGGGGACGCGGCAAGCGCCTGCGTTTTGAGTAGCATCGGCGGGCGCCTCGTGATTCCCGGCCGTCACGTCGCGACAACACAAGAAGCGTCGGGGGAGGGGATGGGGGTCCTATGCAACATGTCAGCCTGATCGAGGAATTGCTGCTTCTGACGCTGGAGGATGCCGGCGGCGAGTTCGACGAGGTGCCCGAGGTCTATCTGACCTGCGGCGTCGCCGGCGCCGCGCTGATCGACCTGTCGCTGCAGGGACGGATCGATTCCGACCTGCGCGAGCTCTGGGTGGCCGACCCCACGCCGACGGGCGACCCGGTCCTCGACAGGGTCCTCGCCGAGATCGCCGCCGAGCCGGCGCGGCTCGATCCGAGGGCGTGGATCGTCAGGCTCGCCCCCAAGGCCCCGGCGATGCGCGAGGCGGCGCTGGCCAGCCTCTGCGCCAAGGGCATCCTCTATCGCCGGGACCAGAGCTTCCTCTGGGTCCTGCACGATCGGCGCTATCCGGTCGCCGCCGGGCAGGAGCGTCCCGAGGCCAAGCGCCGCCTCCTCGCTTTGCTGTTCAACGACGACATTCCCCATCCGGAGGATGCCGCCCTGGTCGCGCTGGCCGACGCCTGCTTCGTCTTCGAGCGCTTCTTCAAGCCGGCGGAGCTGAAGGCGGTCAAGCCGCGCATCGAGCAGCTCGGCCGGCTCGACCTCATCGGCGGGGCGATCGTGCGGACCGCGCATGAGCTGAACCTGCAGATCAAGACCTCCGAGCGCCGCACGGTGATCGCCGGCCTCGCCGGCAATGTGATGGAATGGTATGATTTCGGGGTCTACGGCTTCTTCGCCGCCGCGATCGGCCAGCAATTCTTTCCGGCCCACGATCCCACCGTCTCGCTGCTCGCTTCCTTCGGCGTCTTCGCGGTGGGCTTCATCGCCCGGCCGCTGGGCGGGCTGGTCTTCGGCCATATCGGCGACCGCCGGGGACGGCGCGCCGCCGTCGTCGCCTCCGTGCTGATGATGGTGGTGCCGACCCTGCTGATGGGCCTGCTGCCGACCTACGAGACCATCGGCATCGCCGCGCCGGCCCTGCTCGTCGCCCTGCGCCTGCTGCAGGGCCTGGCGGTCGGCGGCGAATACACGACATCGATGGTGCTGCTGGTCGAGGAGGCCCTGCCGTCCCGCCGCGGACGATTGGGCAGCTATGCGCCGCTCGGCTCCATCGGCGGCCTGTTGCTGGGATCGCTGGTCGGCGCCGCCATCACCGCCATCCTGCCGCCGCAGACCGCGGGATCCTGGGGCTGGCGGGCCGCCTTCCTCACCGGCGTCGCCATCGGCGCGCTGGTGTTCATCGCCCGCCGCCGGCTGCCCAAGGAGCCGGAGGTGAAGGCCACGGGGGCGGAAATGTCGCCGATCCGCGACGCCTTCCGCACGCAATGGACCACGATCCTCAAGGTGATCGGCTTCAACCTCGTCAACGGCGTCGGCTTCTACATGTGCTTCATCTACATGACGACATGGCTGCTGCAGACGCATCATTTCGCCGAATCCGAGGCGCTGGCGCTGGACAGTTTCGCCCTCGTCGTGCTGCTCGCCGCGCTGCCGGCCTCCGGCATCGTCTCCGACCGCATCGGGCGCAAGCCTTTGCTGCTGCTGGGCTCGGGCCTGCTCGCTTTGCTGGCCTGGCCTTTGTTCTGGCTGATCAGCCAGCCGAGCCTGCCGCTGATCCTGGCCGGGCTCGCGAGCTTCGGGCTGATCGTCGCCTGCTTCGCGGGCGCCTGCCCCGCCTTCATGGTCGAGGCGTTCCCCAAGCATGTCCGCTGCTCGGGCCTGTCGGTCGGCTACAACCTGTCGCTGTCGATCTTCGGCGGCACGGTGCCGCTGGTCTCCGTCGCCCTGATCGCGGCGACCGGCGACCGGCTGGCGCCCGCCTTCTACCTGATGCTGGCGGCCGCGCTGTCCTTCGTCATGGCAACCCTGATCGATGCCCATCCGGACGAAGCCCGGGCGGGGTGGTGAGGAGGCTGCCCGGCCGTCCATCGCGACAAGGCGGGTCGGGGGACCAGCCCACCGGTGTGCCGGTCTCCCGACCGGTGCCACACCCCCCGAGTCGTCTTCGGGCGCCACGGCGTCCCTTCAAGAGCCTTGCAGCGTTTCACCGGCGTTCCCGCCTGTGAAGCGCTGCTTCATCGTAAGTCGCATGTGCTTCAGGAGCGGCGAGAAGCTTCCCGCACAGACCAGGGCTTCTCGACGGCGGAGCGGATTCGAATTATCTATAAAACATGGTGACAGCTAAAGACGACACGATTGCCGTTCGGATCAGCAGGATTCTGGCCGATCGCATCATCGCCGGGGCGCTTGAGCCCGGATCCCGCCTCGGGCAGGATCACATCGCCGACGAGTTCGGCGCAAGCCATGTGCCCGTACGGGAAGCCTTTCGGCGGCTGGAAGCGCAAGGTCTTGTTGTAAGCGAGCCGCGCAGGGGGGTGCGTGTTGCAAGCTTCAGTCCTGAAGAGGTGCGGGAGGTGGCTGAGATGCGGGCTGCCCTCGAAGCGCTGGCGCTGCGCAATGCCGCTCCACACTTGACCAAGGCCATTCTCGATCAGGCAGAGGAGGCCAATAGGGTCGGCGATCGCGCTCGGAACGTCCAACAATGGGAAGCAGCCAACCGACTCTTTCACCGCATCCTTCTTGCCCCCTGTGGCATGCCGCGCCTGTTGAAGGCCATTGACGACCTGCAGACGGCGAGCGCTCGCTTCCTTTTCTCCGGCTGGCGTGCCGAATGGGAAGCCCCCACCGACCGCGATCATCGCGCTATCCTGGATGCCTTGAGGGCAGGACAGGCGGAGGCTGCAGCCAATGTGCTTGCGCGCCACGTGCAGACCATGGGGCAGAAAACGCCTCGTTAGCCGCCGGAGCAGCCAATCAGGACGGTTCGACGATGGGTTGGTTCCGGGTGATTATCGGCAGCTGCCCACACCACCGGCAATAACCCCGGAACTTGCTGATCCAGGTCGCCCTCGCCTGGAAGCCGTCGTGTTCAGCCGATTTTCAGGCCGAGAGGCTTTTTCGGAATCGCGGCGGGAGGGTGCGCGATCTCGCTGGTGAGCCGAGATATTTCCCGCCTTTTATCATTAGCTCTTGCCGAAATCGTAGATCTGTGGATTCAATTAGCGATAGATATAGTAAATTATAGATAATATCGCACAAGGATCCTCAGATGGCGAACGCCGCCCTGCTCCTCACCCGATCCCGTTCCCGACTATCGACGCGCACGGTCGTGACCGTCCTTGCCGGAGCGGCGCTGATGACGCTTGCCGCCAAGGTGCAGATCCCGTTCTGGCCTGTGCCGATGACGCTGCACACGATGGCCGTCATGGCATTCGCGGTAGCCTTCGGCCCGCGTATCGCGGTTTCGATCTTCCTGGCCTATCTCGCGGCCGGCGCGGCGGGCCTGCCGGTGTTCTCCGGCTCCCCCGAGCGCGGCATCGGCATTGCCTACATGGTCGGGCCGACCGGCGGCTATCTGCTCGGCTATCTCGTCGCTTCCTGGCTGGTCGGCATGCTGGCCGCCGGCAAGGGCGCGATGGGCCGTTCGGTGGCGATGTTGGCCGGCATGCTGCCGATCTACGGGTTTGGTGCCGCATGGCTCGCGGTCTATGTCCCCGTAGACCGGCTTCTCGCCGCCGGCGTCCTGCCCTTCCTGCTGGGCGATCTGGTGAAGATTGGCGCCGTGGCGGCCGTCGGCATGGCGATGCCGGCTTCCTTCGTCCGGCTTCGGGGCAAAGCCGAATGACGGCGGTGGACGGAGCGATCCGGCACGACTGGACAACCGACCAGATCGTCGCCCTGCATGAATTGCCGCTACTTGAGCTGGTCGGTCGCGCCAACGCGGTGCATCGCCAGCACCATGATCCGAACAAGGTGCAGAAAGCGAGCCTGCTTTCCATCAAGACCGGCGGATGTCCGGAGAACTGCGCCTATTGCCCGCAATCGGCGCATCATCGCGATGTCGGCATGAACCGCGACAAACTGATGGACCCCAGGAGCGTGGTCGCAAGGGCCGCGACCGCCAAGGCGGCAGGGGCTGAACGCTTCTGCATGGGCGCCGCGTGGCGGCAGGTGCGCGACGGCAAGGAGTTCGATGCCGTCGTCGAAATGGTCGAGGGCGTCCGCGCGCTCGGAATGGAAGCCTGCGTCACGCTCGGCATGCTGAAGCCGCATCAGGCTGAACGGCTCGCGGCGGCCGGCCTCACGGCCTACAACCACAATCTCGACACCAGCCCCGAATTTTACGGCCGGATCATCACCACGCGGACCTATGCGGACAGGTTGGATACGCTGGCGACGGTGCGATCTTTCGGGATCGACCTCTGCTGCGGCGGCATCATCGGTATGGGCGAGACGATCCATGATCGGGCCTCGATGCTGCAGGTTCTTGCGGGAATGGAGCCGCACCCCGAAAGCGTGCCGATCAACGCGCTCGTTCCGGTTGAGGGGACGCCTCTGGCAAGGCGCCCGCGCATCGACCCGCTGGAACTGGTGCGGATGGTGGCGACGACCCGCCTGGCGATGCCGGCCTCGACGGTGCGCCTCTCGGCCGGACGGTCCGGTCTCAATCGCGAAGCGCAGATTCTGTGTCTTGTTGCCGGAGCGAATTCCGTCTTTTACGGCGATACGCTGCTCACCACACCCAATGCCGGCATTGGCGAGGACGCCGAACTGTTCGCCGCGATAGGTGAGCCGTGAACCGGAATGCGCCTGCGCCTGCGCCTGCGCCTCCGTCCCGGCAGGGTGAGCACCCGGGGAGCGGCGGTCGCCGCAGCCATGCCAGCCCGGGCGGAGCGAGGCGGGTCGGGGGACCCGCCCGCCGCGGTGTGCCGGTCCCCCGACCGGCACCTTGTCCCGGCCGTCACAGGCCCAGCACGCTGCGAAGATCGGACGCCACCTCCTCGTCGCCGCCTTGCAGGAACGCCTCCAGGCAGGGCTGCAGGACGCCGCGCTGTTGCATCACCTCCGAGACATTGTGCTCGGATGTTTCCAGCGGATAGAGCCGGACTTTGGGGGACGCGCCCAGCCGCTCGGCATGGGCCGCATCCAGGGCGTCACCCCGGGGATAGACGACGTGAAAGCGCGTCTGTCCCGCCGATGCGATCAGCGCGCGGATGTCATGGGGCGCGGGCCCGGCCTGGATGACGTCCATGCTGTCCTGCCACCGGCCGTCGCCATGGTCCGCTCGCCATCCGGCGTCCAGGGATGTCTGCGGCGACATCGCAAGCGCCCTGTCCAGTCCGAGGAGCGCGGCGAGCGCCAGCGCCATGTAGCCGCCGCCGGAGGTGCCGACCGCAAAGGTCCGCCTGGCATCGATTCGGCGCACGAGCCTCGAAACGAGATCGACCGTATCGGAAAAGGACGACGTCAGGCCCGGTATGCCCCGGTAATACCAGAGGCTGTTGCTGTCGCAGATGAAGATCTTGTTCGTTTCGATCTGCCTGGACGTGTTTTCCATGGCATAGAGGATGCTGTCCTTCGGGACGATGCCCGCGCAGGACACGAGCAAGGTGTCGGAGGAGCGGGCCATGGCGACCATCACGCCCTCCGCGTCGATCCTGTCGGAAAGGCCTGCGGCGACACAGGCTTCCAAGGCCCGGCGTCGGATCATCCTGCACCATGATGCTGCGGCGGGCGGCCGAGGGCCGCCCCTTTGCTTACGATCGCATGATGAATAGCAAGGGAGAAGCCTTGTCGCCTCAAAGGCTCGGGATCTCATGGCGTCAAGTCCCGGCGCGAGGCAGCCGTGAACGACGATCGATGCCGCTTCCCCTTTCATCGGCGGCCGCGCCCGCCTACCGTGCGGGCCATGCGCCATGAATCGCCGGCCGCTGATCGGTGGTGGCCGCCTGGAGGAATGACTGATGATTTCGCTCACCCGTTCGGCGTCGGCTCTCCTGCTTGTGCTGCTCTTGCCGGCGCTGTCCGTTCCAGCCGGTGCCTTGGCCCGCGACGCATCGTGCGGCGACGGCGATCCGCGCGTGGAAGGCTTCCGGAACGACATGAGAACGCTGAAGGACGACCTCTTCGCCAAGGAGGCGGCGCTGAGGAGCAACCCGGATCCGAACCTCGCCAAAAATCCGATCGCCTTGTGCGAGGTCACCAAAGCCCGCATCGCCTTTTTCGCGCGGATGCGGGATTTCGTGAAGGTCTGCCCGAATCTGCCGCATCTCAAGGAGAACGTGACCAAATCGGCGGCGCTGCTTTCGAAGCTGCAGCAAGCCAGGGCGGTGCATTGCCGATGATCTCGGGAATGATGGTGAGTGCCACCGTCCTTCCGTGGGCTCCCTTTTATCCGGGAACCCGATCAAGCACGGCGCGCAGGAACAGACGAAGCCTGTCGCTCCTGGGATTGGAAAAAATCTCGGCCGGCGTGCCTTCCTCCACGATCAGGCCGGCATCCATGAAAATGACCCTGTCGGCCACGTCACGCGCAAAACCCATCTCATGCGTCACCAGCACCATCGTCATGCCTTGCTCGGCGAGATCGCGGATGACGGCAAGAACCTCTCCGACGAGTTCCGGATCGAGGGCCGACGTCACTTCGTCCAGCAACATCAGCTGGGGCTTCATGGCGAGGCAGCGGGCAATGGCGACACGCTGCTTCTGGCCGCCGGAGAGCTGGGACGGATAGGCATCGGCCCGATCGGCGAGACCGACGCGCCCGAGAAGCGCGCGCCCCTCCTCGACCGCCTGCGCCCTCGGTATCTTGAGCACATGGATCGGGGCCTCGATCACGTTGCCCAAGGCCGTCATGTGGGGAAAGAGATTGAAGTGCTGAAACACCATGCCCATGCGTGCACGCAGGGCATTCATGTCGGTGGCGGGCAGAACCTCCTTTCCCTCGAAAAGGGTCCTGCCTCCGGAAGGCTGCTCCAGGCGATTGAGGCATCGAAGCAGCGTGCTTTTTCCCGAACCGCTGGGACCTATGATCGCGATGCTCTCTCCCTTTGTCACGGCCAGGTCTATGCCGCGCAGCACTTCATGCTTGCCGAATGCCATCGTGAGGCCTTCGATCCGGATGATCTCGTTCAACGCGGCGCCCTCCTGCGTTCCAGGGCCTTCGCAAATTGCGCGAGCGGAAGGCAGATAGCGACATAGATGACACCCGCCATCGCGTAGATCTCCAGGCTTCGAAAGGATTGGCTGGCGGCATCGTAAGAACGATACATGATCTCCGGGACCGCGATCGTCAGGGCGAGCGATGTGTCCTTGATCATGGCGATGACGAAATTGGTGAAGGGCGGAAGCACCAGGATCGCGGCCTGCGGCAGGATGATGCGGCGCATCGCCAGCCAGGACGGCATGCCGAGGCTGCGGGCCGCTTCGAATTGCCCTCGCTCGACACCCTCTATGCCGGCGCGGAAGACCTCGGCCGCATAGGCGCCGCCGATCAACCCCAGCGTCAGCGCGGCTGCGCTGAACGGACCGAGCCGGATATTGATCGTCGTCAGGCCGAAATAGATGATGAAGAGCTGCAACAAGGCGGGCGTTGCGCGAATAAGTTCGATGTATACGCCCGCAGCGACCCTCAGCCATCCGATCTGCCCGAGCCGCGCCATCGCAAGCAGCAGGCCGAGGACGACGCTTCCGGCAAGCGCGATCGCGGTGAGCTCGACCGTGACGACCGCGCCCTTCAGAATGTAGGGAAAATATCGCTGGGCGAGCTCGAAAAACGCGATCATCGATCCTACTGCGCATGGATTGGGAAGGAGTTTTGACGGGGGCGGGCCCCCGTCAGAGCTGCTACTTGAACAAGCCGGTAACGTAGGCCGGGTTGTCCAGTCCGTACGTCGCCATGATCTTCTTGTCTTCGCCCGAGGCCTTCAGCGCCCGGATTTCCTTGTCGAAGGCCTCGATGAGCGCCCCCGATCCCGTCTTCGCGAAAACATAATGCGTGGCCGGCAAGGTCGGGCTGCCGAGATATTCGGGCGGAAGATATTCGACGACCTTGAAATCATAGTCCGGATTCTTCTGGGCTGCGTAGTCGAAGGTGAAGCCCCACCAGATGGCGGCATCCAGGCGGCCGGCCTTGAGGTCGAGCAGCATGGGATCGGCCGCATCGAACTTGCGGATTTCGGTGACGCCGAAGCGCTTCTTCAGCTCCTCCGCCTCGAGCTCCTGCGCCGAACCGCGGACGGTGCCCAGCACCTTTCCCTTCAGGTCCTCGACTTTGGCGATACTGCCCGTCTTGTTCGCCAGCAGCACGTCGATGCCGTACCAGAACGGCTCCTTGTTGTAGGCCATGACCTTCTCCCGCTCGGGCGTGCGGTAGAGACCGGCGATGACGTCGACCCGGTTCGCCTCCAGCGCCGGGGCGAGGGCCGCATGGACGAGGACGACGGGATCGACCTCGACGCCGATCGATTTGGCGATCGCCTTGGTGAAGTCGGCATCGATGCCCTTCCATTCGCCGCTGTCGATATCGATCCAGGCCTCGGGCGGAATGCTGAAGGTTCCAACCCGCATGAAGCCTCGTTTCTTGATTTCCGCCAGCAGGTCTCCTTCCTCGGCGCGCGCGCCTCCGGCCCCTGCGACGAGCGATGTGGCCACGCCGCCGACCAGCATGGTCGTGAAGTTTCTTCGCGTCAGCTTCTGGATCAAAGTCTTGTCTCCCCTCGTTCTGGTTTCCGGATGGATTGATGCGCGCTCGACCGAGCCCGCGGCCTCTCTCAGAGGCGTGGCATCCCTTCTGCGAAGCGGCGTATCGCCGATAGTCCGAAGGGGGTGCACAGGGTTGAGGGGATGCGAATTCCGCCCGCATCCACTCCCAAACGTAAAGCGGCAACGCGTTTGCCGTAGATCACGAGATGATCGATGCTCTCTTCGAGGAACACGATGAGCGGCAATACATCCTTGTAGTGACGCTCCGCCTGCGCTTCATCGCCGTCCTTCATCGCGTCATAGATCTTGACGAAGAAGTCGAAGCTTTCGCCGCCGGGGATGACCCCTGCCGCGCCGGCACGCAGGACGTCGGGCAGTTCAAAGCCGCCCCGGCCGTTGAACACATCGAAACGGCCTTCGGTCTCCTGCACCAGTCGCTCGATCGCAATCGCCGTGCCCTCGGTCTTGGCGACGAGGAAGTTTGCGTGGCGCCGCGCCAGTTCGAGCAGCCCGCTGTTGGAAAGGCCGATTCCGAGGTATTGGGGAGCGTTCTGGATGCCGATCGGCAGATCGACCTTGTCGATCACTGCACTGAAGAATTCGAGAAGCTGCTTCTCGCCGATATGAGAGACCGGAGGCGGCTGGAGCACGAGCCAGCTCGCGCCGCGCTCCCTGGCCAGCCTGCAGAATTCGATCTGGCTCGCAATATTGTTCTCGGCGACCGTGACGCTCAGGGGCAGCCGGCCGGCATTGGCTTCGATCACCCAGTCGAGCATCTTGAGGCGATCGTTCCGCGAGAGCTTGTTGACCTCCGAGGCGAGGCCGAGAACGGCGAGCCCGTTCACATGATGACGGATCATCGCTTCGACGCTCGCGACGATCGGGGCGCGCAGCAGCTCTCCGTCCTCGTCGAAAAAGGCATAGATCATGGGATAGACACCATGGAAACCCGAACGCGACATCACCATCCGATCCTTGTTTATCGTTAAACTAACGCTATCCCGGAGTTTTTGTGTTGGCAAGCCCCTCTGCGGTGGAATTTGCGATCGCCGCCCCGACGGGCTAGGTCGATCCGCCGGGCTGCAGCTTGACGGGGAAAAGCCGATGGCGCTCGGAAGGCAGGTTTCCCTCCAGCATGTCCAGGATGGCGGCCCCCGCGCTCGCCCCCATTTCATAGGCGGGAGAGATCACGGTGGTCAGCATCGGCTGGGTATATTGCCAGGTGTCGAAGGCATTGAACCCGCTGACCAATATGTCTTCCGGCACCCTCAGGCCCTGGTCGATGACCCATTTGAGCGCCGAGATGCCCATCTGGTCGTTGCCGCCCATGATGGCGTTCGGCCAGCCCGATTGCGCGACGTAGCGGGCGATCGCGGCTTGAGAATCGGAGAAGCCGCCATCCGCGCAGTTGACGACGGCGAATGTCGAGCGGGCATCGCCCTGCAAGGCGCTCGTCACGCCGGCGATACGCTGCTCGATGGCCGGCCATTCGACATCCGGCGCCATGAAGACGAAGTCGCGTCCTCCCCTTGAGAGCATGTGCTGGGCCAGTTCGCGCGCACCGCCGAAATCATCCTGGCGGATGGAGATCACGCCATCGCTGTCCGATCCGACGTCCTGCAGGACCACGACGGGATGCCCAGGCTTTGCGAGCCGTTCGAGAAGGCGCCTGCGGCGGGAAGCAGGCCCGGACATGAGCACGCAGAGGGCGTCGGTCTCGTGCCGCCGGACGAGCGCGGATTGCGGCAGGGTTCGCGCGGACATCCCCTGGACGACCAGTCCGTAATCCCGCTGGCTCAGATAATTGCTGAGACCCGCAACGACGCGGGTTATGAAGGCGTCCGCGAGGAAAGTCGGGGATTCGTCGACGACGACCATGCCGATCGAGAACCGCTTTGCCAGTCGAAGGCTTCGGCCGCTGGCGTTCGGCCGGTAACCGAGCTCGCTGATGGCGCGCTCGACTTCGGCACGGACGTCCTTTCCCATCGATCCAAAGCGCTTGTTGACGACATTCGACACCGTCATCGACGAGACATTGGCGGCTCGGGCAACATCGGCGACCGTCGGCCGTCGGCCGATCGGAAAGTCTCCCGAATGCGGCTGTCGATCCGGTCGCGATTTCTTTTCCGTCATGGCGGCAATCGCGGGTCTTCCTGGAGGAGCCGGCTACGTCTGCTCCGCGCATCGGTCCGATCGAAAACGGAAGGATAGGTCGCGGAGGTAAATGGTTTTCGGCTCTCGTTCAAGAGATAGCCCCGCTGATCCTCGCCGGCAACAGGGGAGGCGGATCCGCACGTCCGGTTTGACGAGCGGGGAAAGGAGACGGGGCGTTGCCTACCGACTCAAGCGACCGCGCCCTTCCTCGGCTCCGCAAGGCGGCTTGAGGATCTGCCGACGGAGGAGAGCGCCGGCGCCGTGCTGCAATACGCCAAAGCGGCCGATGCCGCCTTATATCGAACCCTGGCGAACCAATGTGCGCGATCCTACTGCGCCGGCGCCTCTCGCGGCTTCGATGCAGGGGCCTTGGGTTTCGAACTCCGGCTCCGCGGTGGAGCAGGTGCCGCGGCCGGCGCAGCCATTGGTTGCGCAAAGCAGCTGATCGACCCGATCTGGTGCGCACCATACTGGACATAGGGCGAATTCGGCGTCTGCGTATGCTCGGCCGATATCGGCATGTACAGATAGCAGATCGATCCATCGACCGGATCACGCCAGCGCTGGATCACCGTATCCATCAGGGGGCCACGATAATAGGCTTCGAGCTTCATCAGCGGCAGGCTGTCCCAGCGCGGCCCCTGCTGAACCGGCTGTGCCGGCGTTTGCTGAACCTGCGGTATCGGCGGTTGCTGAGCCGGCGGTTGCTGAGCCTGCTGTGCGGCGGCGGTTCCGGCCGCGAGCAAGGTCAGCAACCCGGCCAAAGCACAGCCGGGTTGAATCCATGTTTTCATGCAGGTCCTTCGATGACGGATCCCAGCGGGATTTTCCTAAGCCCAGGGTCCCTAGAATTCGACTCCAACACCAACTCTCGCAACCCATTCGGCGCCACCGGCATTGGCGTAGCCGGCATTGATCATGACCGGGATCGGGAAATCGAGGCGGTGGGCAATGTTGATGCCGAGGCCAACCTCGCCCTTGAACGTACCGATGCCGCCACTGACGGTCGTCTTGCCGGGTGCGGAAGGCATCATCGGACTGTTCAGCGCCACGGTGGCCGCGATACCGCGCCGCGCCTCGGTCTGAACCGAACCGATCCGGTTCGACAGGCTGCCAAAGGCCTGGTTCAACTGGCCGACATTGACGGCGTCGGTCGGCGCGATGCCGGCCGCCACATTGGTGACGCGGCGTTCATTGCCGACACTGCCGACCGAGACCGTGTTGTCCTGGCTGGCCACGGAACCCTGGCCGATCGCCACCGAATTCTGGCCCGTCACGGTGGCCCCGGCACCGACCGCAACGGAACCGGCGGTGGTGACAGTCGAACCATAGCCCATCGCGACTGCGCCGCTGGCGCCCGCCCCGACGGTCGCACCGGAGCCATAGGCCATCGCGTTGCTCGCGCCGGCCCCAACGGTCGCCTGATAGCCGAAGGCCGTGGAATAATTGGCGCCCGAGTTGACGGTCGCCTGATAGCCGAAGGCGTTTGAATATTGGGAATTGTCGGCGATGCTCGCCGAAGCGCCGAACGCATTCGAATAGTTCGAGCCGTCGCCGACCGACGCGGCCGAGCCGATGGCCGAGGCATTGCTGGAGTTCGCTCCGACCGTGGCGCTGCGCCCGGAAGCCAAGGCGCTGACGGAGTTGTCGCCGACCGTGGCGGACGTGCCGATCGCCGTGGAATCCGTCGCGCCGTCGCCGACGCTGGCACTGCGGCCGATGGCATTGGCAGACTCCGACCCGTCGCCGACCGTGGCACCGACGCCTATTGCGCTCGCGGCCGAAGAATTGTCTCCGACCGTGGCGCTGGCGCCGATCGCGGAGGCGCTGCTGGATAACGTGCCAACGGCCGCGTTGTTGCCGACGGCGGTCGCAGCCGAAGAATTGTCCCCGACCGTGGCGCTACGCCCGGAAGCCAAGGCGCCAACGGAGCCGTCTCCGACCGTAGCCGCCGTACCGATCGCGGTGGAATCCGTCGCGCCGTCGCCAACGCTGGCACTGCGGCCGATGGCATTGGCAGACTCCGACCCGTCGCCGACATTGGCACCGACGCCTATTGCGCTCGCGGCCGAAGAATTGTCTCCGACCGTGGCGCTGGCGCCGATCGCGGAGGCGCTGTTGGACAAAGTGCCAACGGCCGCGTTGTTGCCGACGGCGGTCGCAGCCGAAGAATTGTCCCCGACCGTGGCGCTGCGCCCGGAAGCCAAGGCGCCAACCGAGCCGTTTCCGACCGTGGCGGACGTGCCGATCGCGGTGGAATCCGTCGAGTTGTTGCCGACGGCAGAAGAACGGCCAAAGGCATTCGCACTTTCGGAACCATTCCCGACCGACGATTGAATGCCGACAACCGTCGAGGCCGACGAATTCGTCCCGACGGTATTACCGTAGCCGATGGCGTTCGAGAAGTTCGATCCGGCGCCTATGGCCGTGTCGCCGCCTATGGCGATCGAGTAGTTCGTGTTGTTGGTAGCGGCAGCGTTGCCATTACTGCTGGAAATGGCGATGCTGCTCGAGGAACCCGAAGCGCCGTCATCGCCATTCCCCAGCTCAAAGGCCTGCGCTGCCGCGAACGGTAGCGAGCAGCCAGCCACGATCAGCGTTATCCACAACCGGCGGGCCCGACCGACTGCTCCCTTTGTTGCCTTCATCACGTCCCCCCCAAGCGGCTTAACAAGACTTACGCGCGAAACGGGCTTCCCCCGGGAATTCGTAAGCGAGATCTGACAAGTGCATGGCCGCCGCAAGCTGTCAACCGGCTCGGCATTACGGCATTAAGTTGCCAGTGCACTTGTTCGGCTCCTTCCGTAAGTGACTGTGAAATAAATCGCACCGCCGCCACATTCCGCCGTCTGAGCGGCGCCCTGATGAAGCTCGCATGCCTTGCGGCGACGGGCGCCTTTTGCCAGCGCCATGCTTGCCGGATCGCCCGTTCGAGGCTTCCGGGAGGGGTAGACGGCCCGAAATATCCGATGCCCCAGGCCCCGAACAGCATCGCCCATCCTCGGCGGAGCCCATGTGGTCCGGCCAGGCGTGATCGACCACGACGACGGAGACGTCGCCACTGACGTCGGAGTTGCAGTGACAGTGCATTTTTTTAACTACTGCTCCCCGCGCGGGGACTACCAAATAAAATGCACTGTCACCGTTATCCGGGTGAAGAAGGTCACGCAGACGACGCCGCGCGGCTGCACCAGCCCGCCCAACCCGCTGCCGACGGAGACCACCACCTATGTGTTCGGCGACGAGCGCGTCACCTACAGCGCCTCGACCGATCCCTGCGTGCCCACCACCCCGCTGTGGGTGAAGTATCCGACGCCGCAGACCAAGATCGAAGGCACGGGCGGCGCGGCCAAGACCTTTACGCTGCTGCAGGACCATCTCGGTTCGATGCGGGCGGTGACCGACGCCACCGGCGCTCTGGCCATCGCCTCGCGCTACCAGCCCTTCGGCTACCAGACGCCGACCACGACCTCGACGACAACGAAGGAGGACCACGCCTTCATCGGCGAGCGCCAGGACGAGACGGGTCTGCTCTATCTCAACGCCCGCTACTACGATCCCATGGTCGCCCGCTTCGTCTCCCCCGACTGGTGGGACCCCACCCATGAAGGCGTCGGCACCAACCGATACTCCTATGCCGATAACAATCCCGTCAACGTCAAGGATCCCAGCGGGCACTATGCTGACCAGAACGCTGGAACTGAACATTCGAATAGTGACGATGGTCCTTCTCCAAACGTAAAGGGAGACGGCCCCGATACTTCAATCAAAATCCACGTCCCTGGTTTGAGTGATGCCGAGGATGTCCACAGACAGAAGAATCCTCAAACAGCCCAGTCCGTAAACGGAACAGATTTTATAGTATCTCCCGGGGGCGTTACCTACCCTCTACCGAAGGGATCAACACCGGGCCCGAATATAAATAAGGCTGGAAATGTAACTGGACAAGCCTACACTGATGGCACAGGGGGCGGATCAGGGGATCTTCACGAAAACGTTACCGAATTCCGTTCGATGAACCCGACTGAGGGGCCGTATCCTAAGCCGAATGGCTACGGTGTTTACATGAACAAGACAGGTCAAACTGTTGACCCGTTTACGGGGAAAACGATTCCTCGCAACGATCCGATGGCTCACATTGATAAAGGCGCGCCTCTAAATAATGCACCACCTCCGAAGCCGGCTGATGTATCGCCACCGTCCAATCCAAATCCTCCGCCGGACCCGGATCCGGCTCCTCCAAGCGCACCTCTGAATGGAATACCGGAGGAGCCCGAACTGCCCGAGATCCCATTGTTTGTAGATCCACTTCCGTAAATGGCGAAAGTATAGAGGACATCTATGGTTAGCGGTGAGAAAGTAGAAAACCTCAGGTCTTTTGATGATATACTAATTGGCCAAAGAGTATCTTCTTTGGTATTTGTTGAGGATTATTCTCAAATCGTATTTGATGATTGTATTTTGACGCTTTTCCGATGGCCGGAAATATGTAGAAGTTCGCTTAAAATTAAATTTGGAGATATTGAATATCGGAATTTATATTGTGAAATAATAAACAAGAAAGTTGTTACCATTGAAGAGACAATTGAAGGCACGAAAATTGATTTCGAAAATGCGATCTCTATTAATTTGAATGAAAACATAAGCGACGACTCGATAATAGAGTCCGGATTTTTGATTGAGAAAAAAACAAATACTATGATGTCTTTTTGAAAATTCTTGCAGTCAATCTCGTCCAGTCCGCGGTCCGGCAGTGCGGCGAATTTGAAATTCCGAAATTCCGGTGACAGTGCACTTTATTCGTCCCCTGTCCTTGCTTTCATGGCCGCCTCACACCTTGACTTTCGGCCCATCGGTCGCTGTGCCGTCTTGGAACAAATAGCGAACAAATCTTGACATCCGCCTTGTCCCATGGCCTACTTTGCCTCGGAACGAAGCGCGGCGGGGCCAAGGTTCGCGATACCGCCCCGTGCCTTCCACCCACCCCGGCCGATCCCGGTTCGCCTGCGGCGCGCCAGCCGCATTGAGGCGCCCTCCCATTTTCGTCCTGGCTTGGAAACCAGGACGGGGCCGGCGCCGAGGGGGATCGCTGCAGACCGCCCCATTGCTCTTGCGAGCGATGCCGGGACCGCCGACATCCGGTAGCGCCGGGTGTGCGATCACCCGGCCGTCAGGTCTGCACACGGGGCTCGATGAGGAACGTGCCGGGATCGGGCCGCTTTCGGGCCTGCCGGATCCCGCGCGAGACAGGAGAGGCGCCGGCCGTCTGCCGTATCGTCCGCAAGGAGGGGATGGCGGGGCATTTCCAGGCCGGATCGCCTTGTCGGACGCCGGCGGCCGGCAAACCCGGCCCGCAGCGTCCGCGGCCGCAGCAGCACGGGGACCCGGCTGCTCCGGCCGGCGGGGTGCGGCGAAGACATAAGCCGTCCGCCAAGGCCCCTGTCCCGCCCGTTCCGTGGGTGAGGCTTACGTGTCCCATCGGCTTCCCTGGCCCGGAAGCGGTGAAGGGCGCGGGGCCTGTCCGGCGTAGCTGGTGATGGAGGGGAACCGTGCCCTCCGGCGCCGGCGATGCCTCCCGTCCGGCAACGGGTCAGGCCGAAGGCTTGATCCGGAGCGATGGGAAACAGCCGAGCCTCGGCGCGTTGCCTGTTGGCGCGCTTCGGCTCGGCGGGAAAGGGGCGACGGCGGCCTTGCACAACATGCCAGGCCCGCTTCTTCACGACCACTGAGACACTGCACCACGGCTGACACGAGAACAGCCGTCGTCGCCCCGATCTTCCCTTGCACAATCCGGCCCGTTCAGGGCGCGGCGATGAAGACGCATGCCCGCACGGCCATCACCGTCATCCCGTGCGCACGGCACCCCGCAGGGGTGCGGTGCAGACACGGGACCGCGTGCAGGATGAGGTTCCTTCTGCCCGCGATCCCGGATCTGCGAGGCGTCACTGACGTGCCGCATCGCGTCCGGGATGACAGCACCCACGCTGTCGCCGGTTTGGCGTTCTTCCCCGGGTGCGCGGGCGTCCCGCCCGCTCTTGCCAACCCACAGGCGCAACGTTTCAACCTTCGAGCGTCGCGTTTCCAGAGCGGGCGAGACGCCCGCGGTCCCAGGATAGATGCCGACCCCCAAGTGCAACGTCTCAATCGGCTAGCGCGGCGTTTCCAGAGCGGGCGGGACGCCCATATGCGCTAACATAACAGAAATACCCGCCTTCTCCCGGTTCGGGAGAAGGTCCCGATAGGGGGATGAGGGTCTAAACGTCAACGCAGATAGCTCAATAGTCGCGCTGGAATTGCACAAGTCCAGACCCTCATCCGGCGCTTCGCGCCACCCCCAGCATTTCCGCAGGAAATGCGAAGTCCCGCATGGGAGAAGGAAAATCGCGCTATTGTCGGCAAAGTTAGCGCATATGGGCGAGACGCCCGCGGTCCCAGGAGAGATGCTCACCCCAAGCGCTACGTTTCAATCGGCGGGCGCGGCGTTTCCAGGGCGGACGGGACGTCCGCGCGCCCGGGAGGAGCCGGCGGTGCCGGGGATCGACCCCGTCCGTTACCCGTCCACCTTGAGCGCGGCGATGAAGGCTTCCTGCGGGATGTCGACCTTGCCGAACTGCCGCATCTTCTTCTTGCCTTCCTTCTGCTTCTCCAGGAGCTTGCGCTTGCGGGTGATGTCGCCGCCATAGCATTTGGCGGTCACGTCCTTGCGCAGGGCGCGGATGGTCTCGCGGGCGATGATCTTGGCGCCGATCGCCGCCTGCACCGGGATGACGAACATGTGCTGGGGGATGAGGTCCTTCAGCTTCTCGCACATGGCGCGGCCGCGGCTCTCGGCGCGGGCGCGGTGCACCAGCATCGAGAGGGCATCCACCGGCTCGGCATTGACGAGGATCTGCATCTTGACGAGATCCCCCTCCTTGTAGTCGGTGAG
Source organism: Labrys monachus (assembly GCF_030814655.1). Lineage (NCBI taxonomy): Bacteria > Pseudomonadati > Pseudomonadota > Alphaproteobacteria > Hyphomicrobiales > Xanthobacteraceae > Labrys > Labrys monachus. The sequence continues at coordinate 6,203,494 of NZ_JAUSVK010000001.1, read as the reverse complement.
GTGGTAGTCGAAGGAGGCATAGCCCTTCGACACCGATTTCAGCCGGTCGTAGAAGTCGAACACCACCTCGTTGAGCGGCAGATCGTACTGCACCATGGCGCGCTTGCCGACATAATTGAGGTCGACCTGCACGCCGCGCCGGTCCTGGCAGAGCTTGAGGATCGAGCCGAGATAATCGTCCGGCGTCAGGATGGTGGCGCGGATCCACGGCTCCTCGATCGAGGCGATCTTGACGACGTCGGGCAGGTCGACCGGGTTGTGCAGCTCGATCTGCGTGCCGTCGTTGAGGTTGATCTTGTAGACGACGGAGGGCGCGGTGGCGATGAGGTCGAGGTTGAACTCGCGCTCCAGCCGCTCCTGGATGATCTCCAGATGCAAGAGGCCCAGGAAGCCGCAGCGGAAGCCGAAGCCGAGCGCGGCGGAGGATTCCATCTCGAAGGAGAAGGAGGCGTCGTTGAGGCGCAGGCGGCCCATGGCGGCGCGCAGGTCCTCGAACTGGGCGGCGTCGACCGGGAACAGGCCGCAGAACACCACCGGCTGCGCCGGCTTGAAGCCCGGCAGCGGCACGACATTGCTCTTGCGGTCGTCGGTGATGGTGTCGCCGACGCGCGTATCGGCGACTTCCTTGATCGAGGCGGTGATGAAGCCGATCTCGCCGGGGCCGAGCGCCTCGATCGCCTGCATCTTCGGGCGGAACACGCCGATGCGGTCGACCTCGTAATGCGCGTCGGTGCCGATCATCTTGATGCGCTGGCCCTTCTTGAGGGCACCGTCGAAGATGCGCACCAGCACGACGACGCCGAGATAGGCGTCGTACCACGAATCGACCAGCAGCGCCTTCAGCGGCGCGCTGCGGTCGCCCTTGGGCGGCGGCAGGCGGGTGACGATGGCCTCGAGCACGAGGTCGATGTTGAGGCCGGTCTTGGCCGAGATCGGCACCGCCTCGGAGGCGTCGATGCCGATGACGTCCTCGATCTGCTGCTTGATGCGGTCGGGCTCGGCCGCCGGCAGGTCGATCTTGTTGAGGACGGGCACGATCTCGTGATTGGCGTCGAGGGCGTGGTAGACATTGGCGAGCGTCTGCGCCTCGACGCCCTGGCTGGCGTCGACGACGAGCAGCGAGCCCTCGCAGGCCGCCAGCGAGCGCGAGACCTCATAGGCGAAGTCGACATGGCCGGGCGTGTCCATGAGGTTGAGGATATAATCCTTGCCGTCGCGGGCGCGGTAGTTCAGCCGCACCGTCTGCGCCTTGATGGTGATGCCGCGCTCGCGCTCGATATCCATGGAATCGAGGACCTGCTCGACCATCTCGCGATCGGTCAGCGTGCCCGTCTCCTGGATCAGGCGGTCGGCCAGGGTCGACTTGCCGTGATCGATATGGGCAACGATCGAGAAATTCCGGATATTTTCAATGGGTTCTTCGCTCATGCCGCGCGAAATAGCAGAGCGGGGCGGCGAAATGAAGGGGCGAGACGGTATGGGCGGGGCGAGGCCGGCGTTTTCTGCCGTTTTCCGGCCTCGCCCTCCGGGCGCCGGCGGACGCAGGGAACCGGAGGAGCCGCGCCGGCGTTGAGGCGCCGCCCGTCCCGGGCGCCCCGCCGCCATCGATCCGCACCATGGTGAAATGTGAGAACGTCGACAGCAAGACCCGGCCGCCCCCCCATCCGTGGCCGGCAGCCGTGATGCCGCCGGATCCTCGCCGCCGGGAATCCGGTCGTCCGGCTCCGCGGCTGTGGCCGCTGCTCGGCCTCAACTTCTTCATGGCCGACATGCAGGCCGGCATCGGCCCGTTCCTCGGGGTCTTCCTGCTCGCCCATGGCTGGCAGAGCGGCCTGATCGGCACGGTGATGACCATCGGCGGCATCGCCGGCATGATCATGACGATTCCCGCCGGCGCCATGATCGACGCCACCCGCCGCAAGCGCGCCTTCGTGATCGTCCCCGGCATCTGCACCGTCGCCGCCTCGGCCGTCATCCTGCTGTCGCAGCACTTCTGGGTGGTGGCGGCCTCGCAGGTCGCCACCGCCGTGGCGGGCGCCGCCATCGGGCCGGCCGTCGCCGGCATCACGCTCGGCATGGTGCGCCAGGCCGGCTTCAACCGCCAGAACGGCCGCAACCAGGCCTTCAACCATGCCGGCAACCTCGTCGGCGCGGCGCTGTCGGGCTATCTCGGCTGGATGTTCGGCTACACCGCCGTGTTCGTCCTCGCCGCTCTGTTCGGCGTCGCCTCGATCGCCTCGGTGCTGCTGATTCCGGCCGCATCGATCGACGATGCCGCCGCCCGCGGCCTGAAGGACGATGCTTCCGACGGCAAGGCCGGCGGCTTCCGCGTCCTGCTCGAATGCCGGCCGCTGCTCATCCTGGCGGCGGCGCTCGCCGCCTTCCATCTCGGCAACGGCGCCATGCTGCCGCTCTACGGCCTCGCCGTCGTCTCCGGCACGCAGGCCGACGCGCCGAGCTTCGTCGCCGTCACCATCGTCGTCGCCCAGGCGGTGATGATCCTCGCCTCCCTCGCGGCGATGCGCATGGCCGAGCGCCAGGGCTATTGGCTGGTGCTGCTGATCTCCTTCATCGCGCTGCCGATCCGCGGCCTGGTGGCGGCCCATCTCGTCACGCGCTGGGGCGTCTATCCCGTGCAGATGCTGGACGGCATCGGCGCCGGGCTGCAGAGCGTCGCCGTGCCCGGCCTGGTGGCGCGCATCCTCGACGGCACCGGCCGCGTCAATGTCGGCCAGGGCGCGGTGATGACGGTGCAGGGGCTCGGCGCCTCGCTGAGCCCGGCGATCGGCGGCTGGATGGCGCAGGAACTCGGCTACCCGCCGGCCTTCACCATCCTCGGCGGCTTCGCGCTGGTTTCGATCGCGCTGTGGGTCGGATGGGCCTCGGTCCTGCGCCCGGCCTGCGGCGGCGCGCCGGAGGCCGCCCCGCCGCCCCTGGCGAAGAGCGCGGCGACCTGACGCCGCCGGCCGGGGGCGTGTCCTGCCGGGGAGCGGTCAGGCATCGCCGCCGTGCGCCGCGAGGCATTCGAGCAGCGGCAGGCGCTCGGCGAAATCCGGCCGGCTGCGGGCCCAGCTCACCCAATAGCCGGCCTCCATGCGCAGCGTGCGCCCGGTCAGGCGTTCGAGCGTGCCGGCTTCGAGCGCCGCGCCGCAGAGGGCGAGCGAGGCGAGCAGCACGCCCGCGCCGGCCTCGGCCGCGCGCAGGGCCTGCACGAACGTGTCGAAGCGCAGGCGCGGCGCCGGCGGCGGCTCCGCGCCGGTGGCGTTCGACCAGTCGCGCCAGCCGAGGCGCGGCCCGGCGACGGCGATGCGCGGCAGGGCCTGCCAGTCCGCCGCCGTGCGCAGCAGGGCCGGCGCGGCGACCGGCGCCAGCTCCTCGGCGAACAGGCGCCGCGCCTCCCGTCCGGGCCAGCCGCCTTCGCCGAAACGGATCTCGAAATCGGCTTCCGACCGCTCGTAATCCGGCAGGTTCTGGATGGTCTCGAAGGCGAGCTGGACATGGGGCAGGCGCCGGGCGACAAGCGGCAGGCGCGGCACGATCCACAATTCGATCACCGAGGCCGATGCCGCGACGGTGATCTTGCGGCGGGGCGCCTCGAACAGGGTGGCGGCGCTGTGCAGCAGCCGGTCGAGGGCGGCCTGGACGTCCGGCAGCCAGGCTTCCCCCTGCGTCGACAGGGCGACGCCGCGCGGCAGGCGGTTGAACAGCTGCGCGCCCAGCCGCAATTCGAGGTTCCTGATCCGCTGGCTGACGGCCGCCTGGGTCAGGCCGAGCTCGTCCGCCGCCGCGGTGAAGCTGCCGAGGCGCGCCGCGGTCTCGAACACCCGGATCCATTCGAGCGGCGGCAAGGTCTGGCGAGGCTCTGCCATAATGGATTCGAGGCCACCCTATCGGAATTCATTGCTGGAATTTATGGCACGCCGCCTGCCACAGTGTCGACGGATCATCCTTCGGACCGGGAGGCGGCAATGCCGGAGCACGTCGATATCGAGATTCTGGACAGGGGCGCCGCCATGGCCGTGCGCCTGCCGGACGGCGCCAGGCGCCGCTTCCATGCGGTATGGCTGCGCGACAACGCCTGGGACGAGGCGACGCGCGCGCCGGGCAACGGGCAGCGGCGCATCACGCTCGCCGACATCCCCGCCGATACGCGTATCGCCGCGGCGCGCATCGAGGCGGGGCAGGTGCAGGTGACGTTCGAGCCGGAGAACCGCACCATCGCCTATGATGCGGCCTGGCTGGCCGCGCATGCCTATGACAGGCCGGAACGGCGCTCGCCCGGCTGGACGGCGCCGGAGATCGAGACCTGGGATGCCGGCCTCGGCGCAAGCATCCCGGTCGCCGATTTCCAGGCCGTCCGCCGCGACCGCGCGGCGCTCGGCGGCTGGCTCCGCGGCGTGCGCCGCTACGGCTTCGGCAAGCTGACGGGAGGCCCGGTCGAAAGCGAGGCGCTGCTCGGCGTCGCCGCGCTGTTCGGCTATGTCCGCGAGACCAATTACGGCCGGCATTTCGAGGTGCGCACCGAGGTGAACCCGACCAACCTCGCTTATACCGGCCTCGGCCTGCAGGCCCATACCGACAATCCCTACCGCGATCCGGTGCCCACCCTGCAGATCCTCTATTGCCTGGAGAATTCGGCCGAGGGCGGGGAGAACATGGTGGTCGACGGCTTCCGCGCCGCCGAGCGGCTGCGCGCGGAGAGCCCGGAGGGCTTCGATCTCCTGACGCGCCATTGCGCGCGCTTCGAATATGCCGGCGAGGCGGGCGTGTGCCTGAGGTCCCGCCGGCCGATGATCGAGCTCGCCCCCGACGGCGAGCTCGTCGCCATCCGCTTCAACAACCGCTCGGCGGCGGCGATCACCGACGTGCCCTACGAGCACATGGCCGCCTACTACGCCGCCTATCGCCGCTTCGGGGAGATCATCGACGACACCGCCATGGAGGTGACGTTCAAACTCGCGCCGGGCGAATGCTTCATCGTCGACAACACCCGCGTCCTCCATGCCCGCAAGGGCTATTCGGGCGCCGGCTCGCGCTGGCTCCAGGGCTGCTACGCCGACAAGGACGGGCTGCTCTCGACGCTGGCCGCCATCGAATCGCAACCCCGGAAGGCCGCCTGATGAGCAAGCCCGATCCGCAATCCCTGTCGCCGGAGACGATCGTCGCCTTCCTCGCCGACATCTTCGAGCGCCGCGGCGGCGAGGAATATCTCGGCGAGCCCGTGACGATGGCCGAGCACATGCTGCAGGGCGCCTGCCTCGCCGAGCGGCAGGGCGAGCCGGAAGCCGTCATCGTCGCCGCCCTGCTGCACGACATCGGCCATTTCACCAGCGAGTTCGGCACCTTCTCGATGGAGGACACCCACGACAAGCACCATGAGGAGGCGGGCGCGCAGGTGCTGGAGCGCTTCTTCCCGAGCCTCGTCGTCGATTGCGTGCGCCGGCACGTCGCCGCCAAGCGCTATATCTGCGCCACCGACCCCGCCTATTTCGGCGAGCTCTCGGCGGCGTCCATCCACTCCCTCAAGCTGCAGGGCGGGCCGATGAACGCCGCCGAGATCGCCGAGTTCGAGACGAATCCGAACGTGCGCGAGATCGTGCGCGTGCGCCGGCTCGACGACGCCGGCAAGATCGCGGGCATGGCCACGCCGGGCTTCGCTTATTTCGCGCCGATGGTGCAGCGCGTGGTCGACGCCCATTGCGGCGGCCGGGGCTGAGGTCGCCCTGCGGCAGCGGCGGCGAAAGGTCCCCTCCCGCCGGATCCAACCGGCGCGCATGATGGTTCCCGGGAAGGCCGCCGCGCTGGCGGCGGCCGGTCAGCGAAGGGAACGACCATGCTGCTGGAAGGATCCTGCCATTGCCGCGCCGTCGAGTTCAGCCTCGAAGCCGAGAGCCCGGTGCCGTTCATGCATTGCCACTGCTCGATCTGCCGCAAGACGGCGGGCTCGGGGGGCTTTGCCATCAATCTCGGCGGCGACGCCCACAGCCTGAAGGTGAAGGGGCGCGAGCATCTGCGCGTCTACCACGCCATCATCCGCGAGGAAGGCCAGCCGGACGAGCGCTCCGAGGCCCAGCGCCATTTCTGCGGCGCATGCGGCAGCCCGCTGTGGCTCTTTGATCCGCGCTGGCCGGATCTCGTCCACCCGCATGCCTCGGCCATCGACACGCCGCTGCCCAAGCCGCCGGAGATGGTGGAGGCGGCGCTGCGCTATGCGCCCGCCTGGGTCGACGTGCCCGGCGGCAAGAACCATATCCATTGCGACACCTGGCCCTCCGAATCCCTGGCGGAATGGCACAAGCGCCACGGCCTGCTCGGCGGCGGGGAGTAGGGGGGGAGCAAGCGGGTACGCATATGCGCTAGAGCGAAATTGTTCAGACTGTAGAATATCCAGCATTAGAGAAGTAATTTCTGCATTCGGACGGGGAGAAGCGCGGGAGAGTTTTGGCGATTTCGTCCCAGAGATCGTGGATGGATCGGGTTGCAGCCGCGCGCAGGAGAGCTTTGAGCTTTGCGAAGAGGTTCTCGATCGGATTGAGATCGGGGGAGTAGGCGGGCAAGTAAAGCAGTTCCGCCCCTGCGGCCTCGATGGCTTGGCGCACACCCGGGACTTTGTGGCTGCTCAGATTGTCCATGATGACGATATCGCCGTAATTGAGGGTGGGAACGAGGATCTGCGCGACATAGGCCTTGAAGCAATCGCCGTTGACTGGGCCGTCGAGCACGCAGGGAGCTGTCAATCCCCCGCTGCGCAGAGCGCCAATGAAGGTCGTGGTTTTCCAATGGCCATGCGGCACGTAGTCGATCAGGCGCTGTCCGCGCTTGCACCTGCCGTAGTGGCGCGCCATCGCGGTCGAGGCCCAGGTCTCGTCAATGAAGACCAGACGCGAGGGCCTCAGCCAGATTTGGTTGCTGTGCCATTTGCGGCGAGCGGCCGCGACATCGGGGCGTTTTTGCTCGCTGGCGTGGATCGTCTTTTTTTATATGTCAGCCCAAGCCGCTTGAGCATATGCCACATCGGGGCATGGCTGATGCTGACCCCCAATTCTTCCTCCGCCCAGGCCCGCAGATCCGCGACACGCGCATCCGGATCAGCCGCGACCTTGGCCCGCAGAACCTCTTCATGCTTGGCAAGCTTGAGCGGAACATGATTGCGCTGGGGGCGGGCACTGACCTCCCCCGTCGCGCGCCGCCGCGCGGCCGCCTTGTAGATGTAGGACACACTCACCCTGAAGATTGGTGCGATTGTGCTCGCCGACATCCCGCTATCCAGCGCCCCAAGCACACGATCTCGCAAATCCTGCGAATAGGCTTCACCACGCTTCGTCATGCTTCATCTCCGGAATAGCCCGGAAACCTATGAATCACACTAAGCCATCCAGTGGAATCCCTTCCGATTCCACTCAGACAAATTCCGCTCTAGCACAATGCGGTCGCCTCCTTCACGGGGGCGTGGATCGAAACAAGAAATTGGAAGCGGCGTTCAATCCGGGGCCGACGTCGCCTCCTTCACGGGGGCGTGGATCGAAACCACTGCCACTGGCCAATGTTGCGCTGGAATTCCAGTCGCCTCCTTCACGGGGGCGTGGATCGAAACCGGAATGGCTGCGCTAGGGTCCTCATCGACCAGCTCGTCGCCTCCTTCACGGGGGCGTGGATCGAAACCACTTCCCGTCCCTCGAAGCAGACGACACCTTGGGCAGTCGCCTCCTTCACGGGGGCGTGGATCGAAACGGATAGCAAACATCATCCGTGGCGATACCGACACGTCGCCTCCTTCACGGGGGCGTGGATCGAAACTGGATAACATGACCGAACCGTTTTTCATCGGTTGTTGGTCGCCTCCTTCACGGGGGCGTGGATCGAAACTGTGCCTCACGCGACCAGGCCGGCGGGCAGAAGACGGTCGCCTCCTTCACGGGGGCGTGGATCGAAACATCCAATCTGACGAAGTGGACGGCGTATGGTCGCATGGTCGCCTCCTTCACGGGGGCGTGGATCGAAACATCGCCATCATGCAGCGCTTGCACGAGGATGATCTGTCGCCTCCTTCACGGGGGCGTGGATCGAAACATCCTTCTCGACGACGCCGCCATAAGCACGCTTCTGTCGCCTCCTTCACGGGGGCGTGGATCGAAACAGCGCGAGGCCGGCGGGCGTTAGGCGGTAGCGGTAGGTCGCCTCCTTCACGGGGGCGTGGATCGAAACTCCTCCGGCGATATGGGCGTCTGCGGAGCACCTTCGTCGCCTCCTTCACGGGGGCGTGGATCGAAACAAGGCGCCGTACCTGATGGCGCCACTCAACATCTGGTCGCCTCCTTCACGGGGGCGTGGATCGAAACGCTTCGGCGGCTCGATCGACAACTACGTCAAGGCCGTCGCCTCCTTCACGGGGGCGTGGATCGAAACAAAATCACTTTCCGGAAGCACCATGTCGTAATCAGGTCGCCTCCTTCACGGGGGCGTGGATCGAAACCAGACCCGAGCGGCCCAATTGTCGCCCCATTGACGCGTCGCCTCCTTCACGGGGGCGTGGATCGAAACTCAGGGAGGCGCTCGCGCAGCTTTGAGGCTTGCGCGTCGCCTCCTTCACGGGGGCGTGGATCGAAACTCCTGGGCGAGGACGAGCAGGTCCTCGCCAAAATGTCGCCTCCTTCACGGGGGCGTGGATCGAAACCGTGGTAAAGCGGTCGGAATCGCCGTCGCCCAGCAGGGTCGCCTCCTTCACGGGGGCGTGGATCGAAACGTCTTCCGCGCCGCCGAAAAGGAAAAGGTGCAGTCGCCTCCTTCACGGGGGCGTGGATCGAAACAAAGGGTCATCATCCGGTCCCGAAATGAACATCCAATGTCGCCTCCTTCACGGGGGCGTGGATCGAAACGACAACAGGAACGCCGCAAATGAGGCTGCGGTTGTCGTCGCCTCCTTCACGGGGGCGTGGATCGAAACAGGGTGAGGCGGCGGCGGCCATCGACGTCGGGGAGGTCGCCTCCTTCACGGGGGCGTGGATCGAAACCAGGATGGCGCGCCCGCCATCATCCCGAGCGCCGAGGGTCGCCTCCTTCACGGGGGCGTGGATCGAAACTGACCAGGACACGCCATCCCCGGACGAGGCCATCGCCGTCGCCTCCTTCACGGGGGCGTGGATCGAAACCGAGCATCCGAGAGCTACGACGTCATGGCGAGCATGGTCGCCTCCTTCACGGGGGCGTGGATCGAAACAGGATGAGGCGGCGGCGGCCGTCGACGTCGGGGAGTCGCCTCCTTCATGGGGGCGTGGATCGAAACGCTCATCGTGATTCCTCCGTCATGAAACCTGGACAAGTCGCCTCCTTCACGGGGGCGTGGATCGAAACAGGAAGCCGCCGACGGACCGCAGCAACGGCTATGCGTCGCCTCCTTCACGGGGGCGTGGATCGAAACTTTTCCTCGTCGCTGGCTTCGGGGGCGAGCGGATCGTCGCCTCCTTCACGGGGGCGTGGATCGAAACGGGGATGGCTTGTTCGGTCGCTCGATCGGTGGGGCGTCGCCTCCTTCACGGGGGCATGGATCGAAACGCCCTGGCCGAGGGAGACGGCCGCCGGCGGCGCGGACAGATCAATTTTGTTCTTTATTTGTTCTTATTTCCGATATACCTTGTTTCAGGAATCGACAGGACAGTTCCTCGGCCCAAACGCGGATCCGGCACCGGTCGATGGGGGATGAGATGTATTACGCGCATTCGAGCGAGGATCAGGATCGCGCCCGCTGGCAACCCCTGGCCGAGCATCTGCGCGCGGTGGCGGAACTCGGGGCGGTCCGGGGCGGAAAATTCGGTGCGGGCAAGGCCTGCGCGGTAGCCGGATGGCTGCACGATCTCGGCAAATACACGAAGGAATTTCAGGCCTATATCGCCGGGCAGCGACGCGACGGCGGCGATCATTCGACGGCTGGGGCGCAGGAGGTGCTGCGGCTTGCTTCCGCACGCTCCGACCGGTTGATCGCGGAACTCGTCGCCTATGCGATTGCCGGCCACCATGCCGGCCTGCCGGATCGCAGCGGCGAGACGGGCTCGCTCGACGACCGTCTCGTGAAGGCGCTCCCCCAGCTGGATGCCGTCTGGCGGGACGAGGTCGAGGCCGATGCCGCGGGTCTCTTTCCCCCCGCATTCGAGCCGCATCCGGACGGGAGCCGGCACGCCTTCCAGTTCGCCTTCCTCGGCCGGATGATCTTCTCGACTCTGGTCGATGCGGACTTCCTCGATACGGAAGCCTATTATGCGGGATTGGAGGGGCGGCCGGTCGATCGCGATTGGCCGTTGCTGCCAGGGCATGTCGATCGGTTGGTCGGCCTGCTCGATGCCCACATGGCCGCGAAGACGAAGGCCGCTCCGGACACCCCGCTCAACCGCCTGCGCGGCGAAATCCTCGGCCATGTCCGTGCCGGGGCAGCGCTGGCGCCCGGTGTCTTCACGCTGGACGTGCCGACCGGCGGCGGCAAGACGCTCGCCTCCCTCGCCTTCGCGCTGGATCATGCGCGGCGCTGGGGGATGGAGCGCATCGTCTATGCCATTCCCTTCACCTCGATCATCGACCAGACGGCGACGATCTTCCGCGACGCGCTGGGCGAGGATGTCGTCCTCGAACATCATTCGGCGATCGAGGAAGAAAAGCCTTCCAACGCCGAGGGCCGTGACAAGCTCCGCCTCGCCATGGAGAATTGGGATGCGCCCGTCGTCGTCACCACCAATGTGCAGCTCTTCGAGAGCCTCTTCGCCAACCGGTCCTCGCGCTGCCGCAAGCTCCACAACCTGGCGAGGGCCGTCATCGTCCTCGATGAGGCGCAGACCATCCCGCTGCCGGTCCTGAGACCTTGCGTCGCCGCTCTCGACGAACTCGCGCGCAATTACGGTTGCACCATCGTGCTGTGCACCGCGACGCAGCCGGCGCTGGCTTCGCCGCGGTTCAAGGGCGGCTTCGAGATCGGCACGGACCGCGAGCTGGCGCCGCGGCCTGTGGATCTGCACGCGGCCCTGAAGCGCGTGACGCTGGAACTGCGCGGCACGATGACGGATGACGATCTCGTCGAGGAACTCGCCGGCCATCCGCAGGGGCTCGTCGTCGTCAACGGCCGCAAGCATGCCCTCGATCTCTATCGCAAGGCCGAGGCGGTCGGCCTCGAGGGTGTCATCCATCTGACCACGCGCCAGACGGCGGCGGACCGGCGCCGGATCCTGCAGGACGTGCGACAGCGGCTGCGCGACGGCCGGCCCTGCCGGTTGGTCGCGACCAGCCTGATCGAAGCCGGCGTCGACATCGATTTTCCGCGCGCCTGGCGGGCGGAAACCGGCCTCGACCAGATCATGCAGGCGGCCGGCCGGGTGAATCGCGAGGGAAGGCGGCCGGCGGAGGAGAGCCTCGTCGTCGTCTTCCGGCCGGCCGAGGCCCTGCCGCCGACGGAGATCAGGGGTTTTGCGGCGGCGATGCAGCGTGTCGTCGCCAAGGGACACCGCGACCTCGCCTCCCAGGCCGCGATCACCGATTATTTTCGCGAGGTCTATTGGCAGCGCGGCGGCGATCTCGACAGGCATGGCGTTGCGACCGCCTTCGTGGTCGATCCGCGCGGCATGACCACGAATTTCGCCTATCGCACGGTCGCCGCGAAATTCCGCCTCGTCGAAAGCGGCATGGAAGCGGTGATCGTCGCGATCGAGGAGGAGGCCGGGGCGACGCTGCGGGCGCTGGCCGCCGGCCTGCCGCCCGCCGCGGCCGCGCGCCGGCTGCAGAACTTCGTCGTGCAGGTGCCGCCGCGCCTACGGCAGAAGCTGATCGACAACGGCCATGTCGCCTTCGTCGAGGGTTTCGGCGATCAGTTCGCCGTGCTGAAATCCGAGGGGCTCTACAGCCGCGACGTCGGCCTCCTGTTCGAGGATGCCGACGAACTGGGCTTCGACGGGATCATATGAGCGGCGCCACGAATTCTCGGCCGCCGCGCCTACACGTTTCCGGTTGCGGCGGCGATCGCCTTCCGCAGCGGAATCTCTGGCTTTTCCACCCGGTGCTATGCCTGATGTTTCCACGGATCGACGATCGCGAGGCCGATATCTGCGAAGTCGTCGACATTGCGGGTGGCGACCGCAGCGCCCCGCGAAAGTGCGATCGCGGCGATCTGCCCGTCGAACTGGCTGATCCGGCGCCCGGACTGACGGCGCATGACGGCCAAAGTCGCATACAGATCCGCAGCCTCCGAATCGAAGGGCAGCACACGACCTTTGAAATCCTCGGTGAAGAGGGGGCGGATCGCCGCTTCGAGGTCGCGCCTCCGCCTTCCGTCAGCGAGAAGGCGAAGGCCGTAGAGGATTTCCGCTTCCGTGACGGCTGTGGTGAACATCGCGGCTGGCGGCTGCTCGGCCAGCCACGACAGGACGGAGGGACTCGGCAAGGGGCTCAGCAGCTCGGAAATGACATTGGTGTCGAGGACGATCATCGGTCGAAATCGACCGGTTCACGGATCGGCTCGCGCGGGGGAATGTCCAGGACCACCCCTCCGAAGGAGGCCACGCGTGCGCGAATCGCTTCGGCAAGGTTGCGGGCGGGCGGCGCTTCGGTCGACAGGGCGACGCGCAGGATATCGCGGGCTTCGTCCTCCATCGAGCGACCATGGGAGGCGGCCCGCACCCGGAGACGCTTCTTCAGGCGATCATCGATATTCCGGATCGTCACACTCGCCATGCGGCCTCCAGCGGTCGTTGACGACATGTTAAGCATTGATCGCACGGTCGGCAAATAGTCCATGAATTTCTTCCTGTCGGCGGGTTGGGTCGTCGCTTTCCATGGCGCAAGTTCAATAAATGAAGATTTCACTGAAAGCTTTATTTACAAGGCAAAATTTTCTTGACTCGATAAGCGGAAAATAAGAAGTTTTGTATTGAGGTAGGGCTGGTTGATTCCTCAATTCTGGTCTCTGCGTCTACATTTATAAATAGACCGTCGTATAGATTGAAATTGGATTCGATAATGAGCGGTCGATGTTGGAATTTGTCAAAAATAAAATTGTTCTTATGATAAGAAATGTCAATTCAATTTTCTCATCGTGACGGTAAATAAGAATTTGGGTGACATGGCGCTGATTATGGTATATTTTTAGCCTAATTTTTTAATTATAAAGACGAAATTTTGCACAAGTCATCTTCCGATCGAAGATGTGGATCGAAATAATAATTGAAATTTTCATGTGAAAAGCTTGAAATTGCGCGACCAGAACGAAATTATTGAAATATATATTATATTTTTAGATTTAATTGTTCCTGATACCGCGATCTGACGTGCTCTCTATGAAAAGTCTTAACAAGAAAGAGGGGGGTTGTACCCATGTCTTACGGTGTGCGTCTCTTCGTTTCCGGGAGGTGGGGGCTCTTCGTGCGCCCGGAGATGAAGGTCGAACGCGTCTCCTATGACGTGATGACACCTTCCGCGGCACGAGGCATCCTCGAAGCCATCCACTGGAAGCCGGCGATCCGGTGGATCGTCGAGGAGATCCATGTCCTCAAGCCGATCCGCTTCCAGTCGATCCGGCGCAACGAGGTCGGGGCGAAGATGCCGGCCCGGGCCGTCGGCACGGCGATGCGGACGGGCGAGATCGGCGATCTCATGCTCGTCGTCGAGGACAACCGCCAGCAGCGCGCGTCCAGCGTCCTGTCGGATGTCGCCTATGTGATCGCGGCGCGTTTCGAGATGACGCCGAAGGCCGGGCCGGACGACAATGCGGCCAAGCATCTCGACACCTTCAACCGCCGCGCCCGCAAAGGGCAGTGCTTCCACCAGCCCTGTCTCGGCACGCGTGAATTTCCGGCCCATTTCGAACTGATCGAGCCGGGGGCGCTGTCGCCTCCGGCGATCGACGAGAGCCGCGACCTCGGTTTCATGCTCTACGACATCGACCATGCGGGCGACCGGTCCTCGCTCTTCTTCCGTGCCCAATTGGACAAGGGCGTGCTGCGTGTGCCGCCTCCGGGCTCGAAGGAGATCCGGCGATGAGCGCGCTCGCTTCCCTGGTCCGCGCCTATGACCGCATGGCCGCCCGCGGCGAGGTGCCGGCCTATGGCTACAGTCCAGAAAAGATCGGCTTCGTGATTTCTCTCAACCTCGACGGCAGCGTCGTGGGGATCCCCACGGACCTCCGGCGGGGGGAAGGCCGCAAGCGCATCGCTCGGGCATTGGCAGTGCCACAGCCGCCGAAGCGCGCGTCGGGCATCGCGCCCTGCTTCCTCTGGGACAAGACGGCCTATGTCCTCGGCGTCACCGCCGGCGAGGGCAAGCGCACGGTGCTCGAACACTCGGCTTTCGTCGCCTATCACCGGGAATGGCTCGCCGGTTCCGACGACGAGGGCCTGCGGGCGCTCCTGTGCTTTCTCGAAGCGTGGTCGCCGGAGCGGTTCGCCGAACTCGGATGGCCCGAGGAGATGAAGGACCAGAACGTCGTCTTCGCGCTGGAGAGCCAACGCCTGGATGGTGTCTATATTCACAGCCGCCCGGCCGCCCGCGATCTGTGGACCCGTATCGCCGCCGCCGGCGAGAAAAACCAAGCTGTGTGCCTCGTCACCGGCGAGCGAGGACCCGTGGCACGGCTGCACCCGGCGATCAAAGGCGTGTGGGGCGCCCAATCCGCGGGTGCCTCGATCGTTTCCTTCAATCTCGATGCTTTCTCCTCCTATGGCCATAAACAGGGCGACAACGCGCCTCTATCGGAAGCCGCGGCCTTCGCCTATACCTCGGCGCTCAACCGCTTCCTCCTGCGGGACAGCGGTCACCGTATCCAGATCGGCGATGCCTCGACGGTGTTCTGGGCCGAGGCCGCCGAGACGGCGGCGGCCGAGGCGGAGGCCCTGTTCGGCTTCTTCACCGGTGATGAGAAGGGGACCGAGAGGATCGGCGAAAAGCGGATCGAGGCGCTCCTCGCCAAGCTGCGCGCCGGCCGGCCGGTCGAGGATTTTCGCCCGGACCTGCCGGAGAATGTGCGCTTCTTCGTGCTCGGCCTCGCGCCCAACGCAGCACGGCTCTCGGTGCGCTTCTATCTGGAGGACGAGTTCGGCGTGATCGCCGAGCGCTATCTCCGCCACATGGAGCGGATGCGTATCGAGCCGCCGCCCAAGGACGAGACGCCCTCGATGTGGCGCATGCTGATCGAGACGGCTCCCCAGCACAAGAGCGACAATATCCAGCCCAATCTGGCCGGCGAATGGATGCGCGCCATCCTGACGGGAACGCCCTATCCGCTGACGCTCCTCTCCACCCTGCTGATGCGGCTGCGCGCCGACCACGACGTCAATGCGCTGCGCGTCGCCATCCTCAAATCCATCCTGATCCGAAACAAGAAAATGGAGGTTCCCGTGGCCCTCGACCTCGCGAACACGCAGCCGGGCTATCTGCTCGGCCGGCTGTTCGCCCTCTATGAACACATTCAGGCGGCGGCCCTCGGCACCGGCGTCAACGCCACGATCAAGGACAAGTTCTACGGCGCGGCTTCCGCCCAGCCGCGCCGGGTCTTCCACCTGCTCGATTCCGGCTCGGCCAATCACCTTTCCAAGATCGGCAAGCAGAACAAGGGCCGCCAGGTCAATTTCGAGAAGCAGCTCGGCGCTCTCATGGACCTGATGACGCCGGGCAGCGATCCCTTCCCGGCGCATCTGCCGGACGAGCAGCAGGGGCTCTTCGCCCTCGGCTACTACCACCAGCGCAACGACTTCTTCCGCAAGGCGGAAAAATCCGAGGAACCGCAGGCATGACCGCGCTCGCCCATCGTTACGACATCGTCTTCCTCTTCGACGTCACCAACGGCAATCCGAACGGCGATCCGGACGCCGGCAACATGCCGCGTCTCGACCCGGAAACCAATCACGGCCTGGTCAGCGACGTTTCCCTGAAGCGCAAGATCCGCAACTACACCGAACTCGCCAGGGGCGACCAGCCCGGCTACCGCATCTATGTGCAGGAAGGCGCCATCCTCAACGACAGGCATCGCGAGGCCTACAAGGCCATCCGCGGCGATACGGAGAAGGTCGCGAAGGACAAATCGCTCAACCCGCAAGGCGAGGCGGAAGCCCGGGCGCTGACCAGGTTCATGTGCGACAATTTCTTCGACGTGCGGACCTTCGGCGCGGTGATGAGCACCGGCATCAATGCCGGGCAGGTCCGCGGCCCGGTGCAGGTCGCCTTCGCCACCTCCGTCGAGCCGATCATGCCGCTGGAGATCTCCATCACCCGCATGGCGGCCACCAACGAGAAGGAGAAGGCCGATCGCGACAAGGTGGGCGACACCGACGGGCGGACCGAGAACCGCACCATGGGCCGCAAGCACATCGTGCCCTACGGCCTCTACCGCGCCCATATCTTCGTCAGCGCCAAGCTGGCGGAGCGGACGGGTTTCGGCCAGGCCGACCTCGATCATCTCTTCGAAGCGCTGAAGGCGATGTTCGAACACGATCATTCGGCCGCGCGCGGCGAGATGTCGGCGCGGCGCATCGTCGCCTTCAAGCACGATTCGGCGCTGGGCAACGCGCCGGCGCAGGCCCTGTTCTCCACGGTGAAGGTGCGCCGCGCGATGGAGGGGGACCTCTACGACCCCCTCGACAGGCGGCTCGACAATCTGCCGCCGGCGCGGCGCTTCGAGGATTATGACGTCGCGGTCGACCGCGGCGCCGTGCCGGAGAGCGTCGAGGTGATCGAGGTGCTCTGAGACCCGGGGGAGGGGTGGCGGCTTTAGAGTTGCCCGCATCGTCATTCCGGGGCGCCCGAAGGGCGAGCCCGGAACCCATAACCGCTGTTCTGCCAGGGCTGCGGTTATGGGTTCCGGCCTTGCGCTCCGCTCCAGCCGGAATGACGCGCGCTCCGCTTCAACTGAACAGCGGGTTCGGTTTTCGAGATCGAGGTCGATCCGGCGCAATGGACCAAACTCAAGGCGAAGCTCGAAGGCTTGATCAAGCCGGAACACGACAGTCTGCGTTACTATTATCTCGGCGCGAACTGGCAAAGGCGGGTCGAGCATGTCGGTGCAAAGCCGGCGGCCGATCTCGGCGGCCCGCTGATCGTCTGAGGCAGGAATCCGCCTGTGCGAACCTGAAGCGTGCCAGTTTTCGCCGGCAGGTTCGCGCGGGTCCTAGACCCTTGAAATCGCGGAAGAATTCCTCAACATATGGCAGGATCCGCTTCACGGCGATGCTCACGCGCGCCAAGTTCGCGCGTGCTGCGCCATTTTCAGCGGCTGCATAATGCATTAGCACAAGGCGGTCGCCTCCTTCACGGGGGCGTGGATCGAAACGCCTGCGCCGTCGTCGGGCCAATCGCCTGCCCCTGTCGCCTCCTTCACGGGGGCGTGGATCGAAACTACTCCGCCAAGGCCGACGCCGACGATCGCCTCGGGTCGCCTCCTTCACGGGGGCGTGGATCGAAACAAGGCGTTTACGCAACGCGACTGGGCGATCTTCACGCAGTCGCCTCCTTCACGGGGGCGTGGATCGAAACGAGCCGTGCTCGTCGTCCATCACGGCCAGCATTTCGTCGCCTCCTTCACGGGGCGAGGGTCGAAACGCCGATGGCGGCCTGGCGCTGGCCGGACCGGTCATGGTCGCCCCCGCACGAGAACGTGGACCAGGTGAACGAGACGTCGAGGGCGGCTTGCGCATTTCCTCTCCCCCTTACGGCGTGATCACCACCTTCATCGTCTCGTCCAGCTTCATCGCCTGGGCCATTGCCGCATCCGCGTCGCCCACGCTAAAGCGGTGGGTCACGAAGTCCCGCAGCGGGAAGGCGTGCTGGTGTTTCTCCAGCAGTTTCAGGCTGTTGACATAGCCCGTCGGCGGGTGGTTGCATAGGCCGATCAGGCGGAGCTGGCGGGCGGCGATGTGGTGGGGGTTGAGCGTCACCGTGCCGACATCGGCGAAGACGCCGGCGACGATGTACATGCCGCCGCGCCGGCCCATCTCGATGCCCTGGGGGATGGCCTCCGACACGCCGGTGCATTCGAGCACGAGGTCGGCGCCGCGGCCCTCGGTGAGGTCGCGCACCCGGGCCACCACCTCGGCCGGGGCGAGGCCGGTGACGTTGATGGTATGGTCGGCCCCGAACTTCCGGGCCATGGCGAGGCGGTAGTCCGAGCGGTCGAGCGCGACGATGTCGCCGGCGCCCATGATGCGCGCCTTGAAGACGTGGAGCAGGCCCATCGGCCCGACGCCCTGCACCGCGATCGAGGCGCCGGAGCCGAAGCCCTCGCCGTCCATCGAATAGAAGGATTTGGCCTTGTCGAGATTGTAGGTGACGGCCATCAACTCGGTCATCACGGCGATGTCGGCGTCGATGCTGTCGGGCACCTTGAAGACGAAGGCGTCGGGGCGGACATAGATGTGCTCGGCCCAGCCGCCCATCAGATGCGGCGCCTCGGTGGAGGTGTAGTGGTTGCCGTAGCCGCGGATGTTCTCGCACAGCGGAAAGCCGTGGAAGTTGCGGCAGTAATAGCAGCGCCCGCACAGGATATCCGGGCACATCACCACCCGGTCGCCGATGGCGAGGGTCTGGCCGTGATATTCGAGGCCGGTGCGGGCGCGCTTGCCGATGTCGGCGACGGTGCCGACGATCTCGTGGCCGGGGATGATCGGGAAGGGCGTCGAGGTCTCGGCCGGGGTGCCGCCATATTGCGTGGTCTCACCCCTGTAGGTGTGCTTGTCGGTGCCGCACAGGCCGCAGAGCTCGAGCTTGATCACCATGCCGTCCTCGCCGGCATCGGGATAGGGGAAATGCTGCGTCTCGATGCGGCCCGGCCCCGTCATCACCGCGGCCTTCACCCGGTTCGGCTGCATGGCTTCCCTCCCGCTCGCTTTGTTTTGCGCCACTGTGGGGCGGGCCGGGCGGCGGCGCAAGGCGGGGCGCGGCGTTTTTGTGGGGCTCCCATAGACGCAAAATTCGCAAGAAACGGCGCAATTCCTTCTCCCATGCGGGAGAAGGTGGCGCGCAGCGCCGGATGAGGGTCTAAATCTCGACAATTAAAGCGGGACTATCGAGCTATCTGCGTCGAAGTCCAGACCCTCATCCCCCTGCCGGGACCTTCTCCCGACTCGGGAGAAGGTGGCCCGTTCTCGCATGTCAACGCCTATGGATGGGACGTCCGCACAGCCGCCACATGCGCCCTATTGGCAGAACCGCGAGGTGCCGCTCGTGCCGCGCGGTTCGAGGTCCATGTGCCAGTGGGTGGCGTGGGAGGCGTCGGCGCCGGGGCCGAGGGCGGTGTGGAAATAGCCGCAGGCGCCGGCGCGGAAGGCGCGGTCGAACACGCGGTCGCGCTCGTCCGCGAAGTCGCCGACATGGTAGGTGCGTCCGCCCGACAGGCGGAACTGGGCGACGTCGATGGCGAGGCCCTGGCCGTGGGCGCTGAGCTTGGCGCCCTTGACGCCGTCGCGCGGGCGGCATTCGAAGCCCGGCCCGGTGCCGACCGAGACGATGGTGTCGCCATAGGTGCCCTTGGCGAGCGGCGCCATGAAGCCGGAGAGGAAGTCGGCGAAGGTCTCGGCGGTGGTGCAGGCGATCGTCGGCCGGTCGGGCAGCTCGACGCGCCCGCCCGGCAGCGACATCGCGGTGAGCGTCACCGGCGTGTCGATGGTGCAGGCGGGGTTGTCCGGGTCCGCCGGCACGGTGGCCGTCTCGGCGGCGAGGCCGCGGTCGCGCAGGCGGGTGAGGCAGTCGGGGCCGGGCGGGGCGGCCGGCGCTTGCGGCGCCGCCTCGGCCGGCTTTGATTCGGGTGGCTTTGATTCGGGTGGCTTGGCCTCGGGCGCCGGCGCGGCGGGGGCGGCATCCGGCCGGGGCGGCGGCGCGGGCGGCCCCTCGGCGGCGGGCGCCGGCGGCGCCGGCATCGGCGGACCCTGAATCGCGTGGGGCGGCCGGTCGGGCCCGAAGGGTTCGGGCCGGGGCGCCGCCGGGCCGAACGTCTCGGGCCGTGGCGGCGGCAGGGGCGGGGAGGCCGTCTGCGCCGGCGCGGCCGCGGGCAGCGCGAGGATGAGGAGGACAGGGAGGAGACGGACGGCCCGCGCCGCGACGTCGCGCGGAAACGGGGCGCCCGGCCTGCCGGGCCCGAAGGGGCGGTCCGTCTCTGCCGGCTGCGTCGGTTGCCGCCCTGCCATGGTTCTCCCGCCGCCCCTAAAGCAAAATGCGTTCGAACAGGAACGGATCACCAGTTTAACGCACTGATATCAAAAGCGTTTTGCGATTCTTGGTGATTCGGTCTGAAGATAGAACGCTTTGTCGTTGCGGGGGCAACGTGCCGGGCGGGCGTGCGGTTCCGCCGAAGCTGCGCTCGGCGGGGGAGGGTCCGTCAGCGGGAGCCGAAGCGGGTGTCGCCGAACAGCGTCTTGTGCTCGTGCGGCAGCGCCCGCCAATATTGCGGCGGCGCCTCCACCGTGGCGCCGAGCGTGGCGGCGGCGTGCCAGCCCCAGCGCGGGTCGTAGAGCACGCCGCGCGCGAGGGCGACGAGATCGGCCTTGCCGCTGGCGACGATCGCCTCGGCCTGGTGCGGCTCGGTGATGAGGCCGACGGCGATGGTGGCGACGCCGGCCTGCGTCTTCACGGCCTCGGCGAAATCGACCTGGTAGCCGGGGCCGATGGCGATCTTCTGCAAGGGCGAGATGCCGCCGGAGGAGACGTCGACCCAGTCCACGCCGCGCGTCTTCAATGCGCGGGCGAAGGCCACGGTCTGTTCGAGGTCCCAGCCGCCCTCGACCCAATCGGTCGCCGATACCCGGATGCCGACCGGCTTTTCCGCCGGGAAGGCCGCCCGGACCGCGTCGAACACCTCGAGCGGAAAGCGCATGCGGTTTTCCAGCGAGCCGCCATAGGCATCGCTGCGCTGGTTCGACAGCGGCGACAGGAACTGGTGCAGCAGATAGCCATGGGCGGCGTGGATCTCGATGGCGTCGAGCCCGAGCCGCGCCGCCCGCCTTGCCGCCGCCGCGAAGGCGGTGCGCACCCTTTCGAGCCCGGCCTCGTCGAGCGCCAGCGGCAGCGCCTCGCCCTCCTTCTGGGCGAGCGCCGAGGGCGCATGCGTCAGCCAGCCTCCCGGCTGGCCGGCCGGGATCTGCTGGCCGCCCTCCCAGGGCAGCTGGCTCGAGGCCTTGCGGCCGGCATGGCCGAGCTGCACCGTCACGGCGGTGCGGGAGCGGCGGCGGATCGCCGCCAGCACCGGCACCAGCGCCGCCTCGGTGGCGTCGTCCCACAGGCCGAGATCGCCGGCGGTGATGCGGCCGTCGGCTTCGACGGCGGTGGCCTCCAGGCACAGCATGCCGGCGCCCGAGAGCGCGAGGGTGCCCAGATGCACCATGTGCCAGTCGGTGGCCCTGCCCTGCTCGGCCGAATATTGGCACATCGGCGACACGACGATGCGGTTGGGCAGCGTCAGGCCGCGCAGGGTGAAGGGCGAAAACAGGGTGCTCATGCTGGGATTTCCAAAAGTCTCGATGATAGGGCCGCTATGGCCGTCCGGCCGGGCGGCAAGACCATAGATGCCCGCTTTATAGAAGAAAGCGCGATTTTCCTTCTCCCGTTCGGGAGAAGGTGGCGCGAAGCGCCGGATGAGGGTCTGTCGTTAGACGATAAGAACGCGACGACGGAGCGATCATCGTCCGGGTGCAGGCCCTCATCCGCCTGCCGGCACCTTCTCCCGAACGGGAGAAGGCCGCTGATTCACCCGTCCCTTCAGGGCAGGGGCCGCTCTTCCACGCTGTCGACGCGGTCGGGATAGAAGGCGAGGTGGCCTGCGATCGCGGCCACCGCCGGATAGGGCGCCTCATAGGTCCACACCGCATCGGCCGCCCGCTCGCCGCCGAGGGGGATGCCGTAATAGGCGCAGTCGCCCTTGTAGGGGCAGTAGGTCGCGTGGCCGCTGCGCTGCAGCAGGCTCATATCGGCATCCTCGCGCGGGATGTAGAGCACCGGCGGATAGGTGGATTCGCGCAAGGTGAGGGCCCGCTTGCTGTCGGCGATGATCCGCCCGCCGGCGGAGACGATCACATGGGTGCCGCTCGGCTCGATGGTGATGGGGTGATCCGGCCCGGGGATCTTGCTCGTCCTGGCTGTCATGATGGGGTCCTTTCGGGGATTGCCTTCATTCGACGACGATCGCGGCCTGCCGGCCGGCCGAAGCGGTGCGCGGCTGGCCGAGGCCGGCCGCCAGCAGGGCGCCGGCGCCATGGCAGGCGGCGATGGCGACCAGCGTGACCGCGAAGGCGTGCGTCACCGCCGCCGCATCGCTCCGGCTGCCGAGCAGGGTGAAGAACAGCCCGCCCAGCACGGCGACGCTGACGGCGGCGCTCACCTGCAGGGTGGAGTTGACGAGGCCGCCGACGAGGCCGGCCCGGTGCGGCTCGACCCGCTCGACGATGACGCGCACCATGGTCGGCATGCACATGCCCATGCCGAGGCCGATCAGCGCCAGCGCCGGCGCCAGCAGCGGCCAGGGCGGCAGCGCGCCAGCCGGGAAGGCGGCGATGACGGCGGCGGTCGCAAGGGTGCCGCTTGCCGACAGAGCGAAGCTGAGCGAGGGCGCCGCCTTGCCGAACAGGCGGGCGAGGAAGGGGCTGAAGGTCGATCCGGCCAGGAAGCCGGCCGAGAAGGGCAGGATCGACAGCCCGGACTGCAGGGCGGTGAAGCCCAGCGCCGTCTGCAGATAGATCGAAAAGGTGAGGAAGAAGGTCGCCATCGCATAGAGCGTCATGATGGCGCCCAGGCCCTTGAGCAGGCCCTTGGAACGGAAGGCCTCGATGGCGACGAGCGGATCGCCGCCGGCGCGCGCCAGGCGGATCTCGTAGCGCCGGAAGGCCTCGACCAGGAACGGCGTGGTTGCCAGCAGGGCGACCGACCACCAGGGCCATCCCCGCTCCCGCCCTTCCACCAGCGGCAGGACGAGGGCGGTCAGCGCCAGGCTCGACAGCACGACGCCGCCGATGTCGAGGCGGGGGCGATGCTGGCCGCGCGTCTCGCGCAGCAGCGGGATGGCGGCGAGGAAGGCGACGATGGCGATCGGCAGGTTGATGAGGAAGATCAGCCGCCAGCCCAGCCCGCCGATATCGGCGCCCACCAGCGCGCCGCCGAGGAGCTGGCCGACGATCGAGGACAGGCC
The DNA here is from genome assembly GCF_030814655.1 of Labrys monachus. Classification (NCBI taxonomy): domain Bacteria; kingdom Pseudomonadati; phylum Pseudomonadota; class Alphaproteobacteria; order Hyphomicrobiales; family Xanthobacteraceae; genus Labrys; species Labrys monachus. The sequence goes on along the minus strand of NZ_JAUSVK010000001.1, from coordinate 6,180,366 downwards.
GATGGCGATGCCGTAGATGCTGAGGGCGCGGCCGCGCTCATGCGGGGGGAAGAGCGCATGCACCGAGGCCAGCGCCTGCGGCGCCATCGCGGCGGCGGCGAGCGCCTGCAGCAGCCGGGCGAGGATGAGCGCCGACGGCGACCAGGCGAGGCCGCAGAAGGCCGACGCCGTGGCGAAGCCCGACAGGCCGATCAGGAAGATCGCCTTGCGCCCATAGATGTCGCCGAGCCGTCCGCCGGTGATCAGGAACACCGAATAGACCACCGCATAGCCCGAGATCACGAGCTGGACGTCGGCCGAGGTGGCGTGGAGCCCGGTGGTGATCGAGGGCATGGCGACATTGACGATGAAGAAGTCGAGCGGTGCCAGGAAGGCCCCCGTCAGCAGCACCGCCAGCGCGGCCCACCGATTGGGGTCGAGGGCCTTGCGCTCGCAGGGCGCGGTTGCCGCCAGTATGGTCATCTGAAATGTCCTTGGTGCCGCAATTCATGTTGCAAAGCACAAATATGGACGTCCGTATTTTTTTGGTCAAGCGCGAATTGCCGGGCGCGCGGACATCCCTGTCCGCGCTCCCAGATCAGCGCAGGATCTTGGAGAACAGCAGCCGCTTGAAGCGCTCGACCGGCTCGGGGTCGCGATGGGCCTTGGCCAGGAGATTGGCGCCCTGCAGGGAGGAGACGACGAAGCCGGCCACCTCGTCGCATTCGAAGCCGGGCGGCAGCTCGCCGGCCGCGACCGCCGCCTTCAGGCAATAGGCGACGGAGGCCTTCACCTCGGCGAAGATGTCGAGCAGGCGCTGCCGGATGACTTCGCTCTGGTCGGTGGCCTCGGCGGTGAGATTGCCGAACAGGCAGCCATTGCGCATGTTGTCGCGGTTGAGGCGGTTCTTGCCCGCGTCGATATAGGCGGCCAGCCGCTGCAGCGGCGGCAGCGCATCGTTGCGCAGGGTCTCGGCGATCGTCGCCGCGTTGTTGGCGTAATAGAGATCGAGGATCTCGAGGGCGAAGGCCTCCTTGGAGGCGAAATGGTTGGTGAAGGAGCCCTGCGGCACGCCGGCGGCCTGGACGATGTCGCGCACGCTCGCCCCCGCGAAGCCGTGCCGATGCACCACCCGCAGGCCTTCGATCAGGATCTTTTCCCGGTTGGACTGCCTTGCCATGCCCTCCAATATGTTCGTCCATATTGAACTGTCAAGCGCAGCGCCCCGATCCGAGCGGTGTCCGGCGGTGCGTTGCCGGAACGCAAAGAGGACGGCCCCCCGCCGTCCTCCTCTCAAACGCCCCGCTCAACGGCGGCCGGGGATCAGCTTCGCGTCGGACAGGTCTCCGTCGTCGTTCCAGATCACATGGTCGCCGATGACGCCGATATTCGAGCAGTTCCAATCCTTCGCGGTCACCACGTCATTGTCCGTGTCCTGGAAGATCGTGCACAACTGGTCGCCATCGATGCGCCAGTTGCCGGTATATTTACCTGTATTGTCGGTTCCCGCGATCGAGCCGTTCGGATTGTAGTATTCCTGATAGGTATCGCCGTCATCGACGCCGGTAACCGTATTTCCGATGATGCGGGCCTTTATTTCAGCACCCGTCAACTGAAGGTCGGACGCCAATACGGGCCCGGCTACGCTCAACATCAATATCGACAAGGGAAGGAAATACTTCATCGATATCATTCTTGCCACTCCCGTCATTTTTCCGTCCGTCCAATGCGTGTCCCGGGGGCGTCTCGACCGCGTGCCGCCCCCGACACGACGAGTATTACAACTTCAGCGGCGAGGCTAGCCGCCGGCCGGCATTTGGCGCTGACCCAGGGGTTTTAATCCTTCCCGGCCGTGGTTGCATGTCACGCCATCGTGAGGGCGGCGGAGCGGGCGCGGTTCAGCCGACCCTGTATTTCTCGATCGTCGCCATCTTCGGCTCGGCGCCGTGGCCCGGCCGGGCGGGCGCCCTGACCAGGCCGTCCTCGTGCCAGAAGGGCTCGTCGACGAGGTCGAACTGCATGGGCCCGGCCAGCGGCTTGAGCTCGAACAGCTGGGCCGAGGGCGAGGCGAGCGACAGATGCAGGCTCGCGCCCGTCAGCACCGCCGTCGACCAGGCATGGGCGTTCACGGTCGCGCCCGCCTTCTCGACGGCATCCGCCGCCAGCCGGAAGCCGGTGACCCCCTCGATGCGCGCCGGGTCGAGGCCGAACACGTCGATGGCGCCCGTCTCGATCCAGCGCCGGTAGCCGGCGGCCTGCCATTCGCGCTCGCCGGCGGCGAGCGGCACCGGCACCGCCTTCTTGAGGGCGACGTGGTCGGCGACGCGGCTCGGATGGAAGGGCTCCTCGATCCAGGCGATGTCGTACTCGGCCATGCGGTCGACGGTGCGGATGGCGGTCTTGAGGTCCCACACCGTGCCGTTGCCGGCATCGACCATGATGCCGCCGTCGAGGCCGATGGCGGCACGCAGCGCCTTGACCAGCGCGACGTCGTAATCGGGGTCGCGCCCGGCCCTGGAGAGGCCTTTCTTGCCGAGGCCGAGCTTGGCCGAGCGGAAGCCGGCGGCGAAATGCGCGGCGATGTCGCGCACCGAATCCTCGATCGTCGGCTGGTTGACATGCAGGCTGGCGCAAGCCGGCAGCGCCTCGTGCCGGGCGCCCCACAAGTGGACGAGGGGAACGCCGCGGTCCCTCGCCTTGAGATCCCACAGCGCCATGTCGACGGCCGACAGCGCCAGCGTGGCGATGCCGCCTTCGCCGTACCACCAGCTCTGCGCCTTCATGGCGTCCCAGCAGCCCTGCGTGTCGCTGGCGTCCCGCCCCCTGAGGAGCGGCGCGAAGCCGTCGGCGATCACCGCGACGGTGGCGCGGCAGGCCTCGGGCCACATGGCGATCGCCTCGCCCCAGCCGCGCAGGCCGGCATCGGTGTCGACGGCGAGCAGCACGGTCATGCGGTCATGGCCGAAATCATTGGGCTCCGGCCAGCGCAGCACATAGGGCGTCATCCCGGTGATGCGCATCGTCGTCCTCCCTGGGGCTTGTGGCCATCCCGTGCGCAGAACGAGATTCGTCTCGCGATGCTGCTGTTTTCCGAATTCGATGGCCCTGCCTTGGCAGGCCGCGGAACCTATGGTATCCGGTTCGGACATACAATTGGTCAGGCCAAAAAACAAGATCTGACAATTCGACGGGAGGGACCGATGCGTTCGAGCAAGCGTAGTATCGTCATGCGTAGCGCCGCCATGCGGCGCGTCGTGGGAGCATCCGTCGCGGCGCTCCTGTCGTCGGCTCTGGCGGTTTCGGCCGCCTTCGCCGAGGATTTCCACGGCTTCGATCCGGACAAGCCGACCGGCGCCATGCTGAGCGCACAGCAACTCGGCGACATGGTCAAGGACGCCGCCCAGGTGTCCAAGCCGCGCAACGGTCAATCCTTCGTGATCGGCTTCGCCAACCTGCAGCGCGACATCGCCTTCTGCGTCAAGGTCGAGCAGGGCCTGCTCGCCAACGCCAAGGCCGCCGGCATCGAACTCCAGGTCGCCGACAACCGCCTCGACGGCGCGACGGCGCTCGCCAATGCCGAGAGCTTCCTGCAGCGCAATGTCGACTATGTCGTCGAGTTCCAGACCGACGCCAATTTCGGCGCCACCATCATGCAGAAGATGAACGATGCCGACACCAAGGTGACCGCCATCGACATCCCGATGCCCGGCGCGACCTTCTTCGGCGCCAACAATCCGCGTTCCGGCTTCATGGGCGGCTCCTATCTCGCCCAGGCGGCGATCGCCAAATTCGGCCTCGACAAGGTCAAGACCGGCTATCTCGTCATCGGCGAGCTGCCGCAGTCCGGCGCCATCCCCGCCATGCGCACCGGCGGCCAGGTCGCCGGCTTCCTCGCTTCGGTCGACGGCTTCCCGGTCGGACAGGTCGTCAAGATCGATTCCAAGAACACGCTCGAAGAGAGCTTCACGCAGATGAACAACGTGCTCGGCCGCATCCCGGCCGGCGTGCCGATCATGGTGACCGCCATCAACGACCAGTCGGCGACCGGCATGCTGCGCGCCGTCAAGCAGGCGGGCCGCGAGGCGGATCTGCTGGTGGTCGGCATGGGCGCGGACGAGGTGCAGACGCTGGTCGACGAGCCCGCCTTCATCGCCTCCGTCGGCTATTTCCCCGAGCGCTACGGCAATTACATCGTGCCTCTCGCCCTCATGCAGCTTGCCGGCAAGAAGACGCCGGACACCGTCCTCGTCAGCCATGTCATGGTGACCAAGGCCAATGTCTGCCAGTATTACAAGGACCAGAAGTGCGGGACCGACGCCGGCTTCACCTACACATTCCCGCAGGACAAGTTCGACGCCCATCTCGCCGAGCTGCGCAAATCGCCGGACCTCAAGGGCTTCGAGGGGCTGATCCCCTCGAACTGAGACCGCAAGGCACAGAGGACGCGTCTGGCGTGAAAGCAGTCAGAGGAACTTTGGGGAAACGCGACCTTTGTCATTGCCGGGCTCGTCCCGGCAATCCAGGGGGCGCCGACCTCATCGAGTTCAGTGGCCTGGATGCCCGGGTCAAGCCCGGGCATGACAAGCCCCCGGTCCTTTGCGATCGGGGGAAGGCGCAATATCGGCCAGTTGCACGCGCTGAACACGCAAGGGTCATTGAAAATGGCTCCTGGCGGCATGATCCGCCCGGACTCCAACAGTGCGAAAGGTAGCGCCATGGCGACGGCAACGCCCCGTCTGCACATGCAGGGCATCGGAAAGTCGTTCGGCGGCGTTGCCGTCCTCTCGGGCGTCGACCTCACGGTCGAGGCCGGCGAGGTCGTGGCGCTGCTCGGCTCGAACGGTGCCGGCAAGTCGACGCTGATGAAGATCCTCACCGGCGTCTACGGGCGCGATGCCGGCACGATCCATGTCGACGGGCGCGAGGTCTCCTTCGCCAATCCGGGCCAGGCGGTGACCGCCGGCATCCGCCTGCTGCCGCAGGAGATCTCGGTGATGCCGGACATGACCGTGGCCGAGAACATCTTCCTCGGCGAATTGCCGATGAAGCGCCGCCTGGGCTTTCCCACCGTGGACGACGCCGCCATGCGGCGGCGCTCGCGCCTGCTGCTCGAGGAGCTCGGCTTCGGCGGCATCGACGTCGCCGCGCCGGTCAAGCGCCTCTCCGTCGCCGAGCAGCGCATCATCGAGATCGCCCGCGCTCTGGCGGGGGAGGCCTCGGTGCTGGTCATGGACGAGCCGACGGCGGCGCTGACCGAGCAGGAGGCGCTGATGATCTTCCGCATCATCCGCCGCCTGAAGCAAAAGCAGGTCTCCGTCATCTATATCTCGCATCACCTCTCGGAAGTCTTCGACATCTCCGACCGCGTCGCCGTGCTCAGGGACGGGCGCAATGCCGGCCTGTTCGCGACGGCGCAGACCACGCGCGACGAGGTGCTCACCGCCATGCTCGGCAACACCGTCGGCGATCTCTACGTCGCCCGCCAGGCCGCCGCCCCCGGCGAGGACGTGCTGACGGTGAACGGCCTCGGCGTTCCCGGCAAGCTGTCCGACATTTCCTTCTCCATCCGCGCCGGCGAGATCCTCGGGGTGTTCGGCCTGGTCGGCTCCGGTGTGGAAGTGCTGGGCCGGGCGCTGTTCGGCGTGCTCGGGCCGCTCGGCGCCGGCACAGCGACGTTGGCGGGGCAGCCCTTCCGGCCGGCCTCGCCGCGGGAGGCCAAGCAGGCCGGCGCCGGCTTCGTCGCGGCCGAGCGCAAGAAGGAAGGCATCATCGCCGACCTCACGGTGCGCGAGAACATCGTGCTGCCCTTCCAGGAGCGCTATCTGCGCTGGGGCCAGGTCTCGCGCGCCGCCGAGGACGCCCAGGCGCGGCACTGGATCCAGGGCCTCGGCATCCGCACGCGCGGGCCCGAGCAGAAGATCCGCACCCTGTCCGGCGGCAACCAGCAGAAGGTGTGCATCGCCCGCTGGCTGGTCGACGGCGTGCAGCTGCTGATCCTCGAGGAGCCGACCCGCGGCGTCGACGTCGGCGCCCGCCGCGAGATCTATGCGGAGCTGCGCGACCTCGCCGCCCGCGGCTTCGCCGTCTTCGTGCTCTCGTCCGACGTCGAGGAGGTCGCCGGCCTCGGCGACCGCTCGCTGGTGCTCGACCGCGGCCGCATCGCCGGCCGCTTCGAGCGCGGCGCCACCACCGCCGACCTGATGGCCGCCACCAGCGCCGACCCCGCCTTCCAGCAAGCCTGAGAGCGTCCATGCCGCAAGCAGCCAGCCCCAAAGCCTTCGCGTCCGTGCTTGGAAAGCCGTGGTCCGGCGTCGCCGTGCTCTTCGTCTTCTATCTCGTGCTGATCGCCGTGTTCTCGATGCTGTCGCCCTTCTTCTTCAGCGTGCGGAACATGCTGTCGATCGGTTCCAACGTCGCCTTCATGGGGCTGATGGCGGCCACCGGCACGCCGCTGATCGTCGCCGGCGGGCTCGACCTCTCCGTCGCCGCCATCGCCGGGCTGACCGGGGTCGTCATCGCGCTGCTCTATTCGCACGGCTTCGACATCTGGGCCGCCGCCGCGGTGTCGGTGCTGGTGGCGGCGGCGATCGGCACCCTCAACGGCGTGCTCACCACGCGCCTGCGCATGAATCCGCTCATCGTCACGCTCGGCATGATGTCGATCGTCTCCGGCATCGCTCTGGTGCTGACCGGCGGGCTGACGCGCCCGCTGATGGTCGGCGGCTTCAACTGGATCGGCAGCGGCCGGCTCTTCGGCCTTCCCGTGCCGCTGATCCTGATGGTCGCCACCTTCCTGGTGCTGTGGCTGGTCCTCACCCGCACGAAATTCGGCCGCTTCGTCTATGCCTCCGGCGGCAATCCCGAGGCCTCGCGCCTGATCGGCATTCCCGTCGAGCGCACGGTGGTGACGCTCTACATCGTCTCCGCGGTCTCCGGCGCCTGCGCCGGCATCATCCTCGCCGCCATGCTCGGCGCCGCCGGTCCCAACGCCGCCTCCCAGCATCTTCTCACCGTGATCGCCGCCATCATCCTCGGCGGCACCTCGCTCCAGGGCGGGCGCGGCAGCGTCTGGGGCACGCTGCTCGCCGTGCTCATCCTCGGCACCCTCGCCAACGGGCTGACGCTGCTCGACGTGTCGAGCTTCTGGCAGGACGTCACCCGCGGCGCCGTGCTGCTGCTGGCGGTCGGCCTCGACCAGATCAGAACCCATGCGATGGGGGACTGACGGCATGGCGAAGACCGACGAATTTCCGCCCATCGAGCGAAATTCGATCGCCGAGCAGGTCGCCAAGAAGCTGCTGGAGATGATCCGCACCAAGAATCTCAGGCCGGGCGACATGCTGCCGACCGAGCGGGACCTCGCCGCGATGATGCAGGTCAGCCGGCCGAGCGTGCGCGAGGCGGTGCGCGGGCTGCAGATCCTCGGCGTGCTCAAGATCCGCCAGGGCTACGGCATCTATGTCTCCTCGCTGGATGCGGCGGAGCTGCTCGGGCCGCTCCAATTCCTCCTCACCCTCAACGCCGAGAACATCGACGCCCTCTACGAGATCCGCTTCCTGATCGACCCCGGCGTCGCCAGGCTGGCGGCCGGGCGCATATCCGATGCCGATATCGAGCGGCTCCGGCAGCTCGTGGCGGCGCAGCAGGACCTCGTCTTCGATCCGCTCAGCTTCCGCGCCTCGGACCTGCGGTTCCACACCCTCATCATGGAGGCGACCGGCAATTCCTTCATGGTGCGCACGTCGAGCTCGCTCTACCTGCTCGGCTTCGAATATCGCCGCATCGCCTCGGAGACGCCGGGAGTGCTGCGGCAGTCGCTCGCCGACCATGAAGCGATCGTCGCGGCGCTGGAGCAACGCGACGGCGAAGCCGCCGCCCGGGCGGTCGAACGGCATCTGCGCAATGTCCACCGCTCGACCGTCGACGCCATGGAGGACGACAAATGATTGGGAAGGCGCGTATCGGCGTCATCGGTGCCGGCTGGTGGGCCGCCGCCAACCATATTCCCGTGCTGAAGGCCAATCCGGACTGCGAGGTCGTCGCCGTCAACCGCCTCGGCGCGGCGGAGCTCGAGGCCCTCCGGCAGCGCTTCGACATTCCCCACGCCTTCGAGGACTGGCGCGAGATGCTGGACACGGTGCCGCTCGACGGCGTCGTCGTCGCCTCGCCGCATGTCCTGCATCACGACCACGCGGCCGCCGCCCTCGGCAAGGGCTGCCATGTCCTCGTCGAGAAGCCGCTGGCGACCGCCGCCGCCGATGCGCGCGACCTGGTGGCTCGCGCGCGGGCGGCGGGCCGCGAGATCGTCGTGCCCTATGGCTGGAACTTCAAGTCGTGGACGGACAAGGCGCGCGAGCTCGTCGGCAAGGGCGAGATCGGCGCGGTCGAGCATGTCGTGCTGCAGATGGCCTCGGCCCTGGAGGACCTCTTCGCCGGCCAGCCGATGAAGGAGACGGAGGGGCACATGTTCCGGCCGCCGGCCTCGACCTGGGCCGATCCCAAGCGCGCCGGCGGCTATGGCTGGGGCCAGCTCGTGCATGCGCTCGGCCTGCTGTTCCGCATCGCCGACCTCGAGCCGGCGCGGGTGTTCGCCGCCACCGGCACCTCGCCGGCGGGGGTCGACTATTACGACGCGGCGGTGGTGCGCTTCGCCAACGGGGCGACAGCCTCGCTGTCCGGCTCGGCGACCGTGCCCAAGCATCGCGGCTTCCAGATCGATCTGAGGATCTTCGGGTCCGAGGGCATGCTGCTGCTCGACATCGAGCGCGAGCGGCTGGAGGTGCGCCGCCGCGACGGGCGCGACACCGTGGTGGCGCTGCAGCCGGGCGACGGCGCCTATGCCTGCGAGGAGCCGCTGACGACATTGGTCGACCTCTGCCTCGGCCGCCCGGTCGAGAATCGCTCGCCGGGCCTCGTCGGCATGCGGGCGGTGGAGGTGCTCGACGCGATGTACCGTTCCGCGGCGTCCGGCCGGATGGAGGATGTGTGATGGCGATGCAATTGTCTCTCACCGCGTGGTCGCTGCGGGCCTGCACCCTGGCCGAGGCGGCCGGCCTGTCCAGGGTCATCGGCATCGGCGCGCTCGACCTCGGCTATTTCTACGGCCCCGCGCTCGATCGGGCGCAGGTGCTGGCGGCGCCGGAACGGGAGGCCGAGGCGGTGCGGGCCCTCGGCGTCGACGTGCCGAACTTCTACCATCTGTTCGGCACCTCGCTCGGCGACCGCAACCTCGCCGAACCCGGCAATCGCGAGCGGAACGAGCAGGATTTCGCCGCCGTCGCCCGCTTCTGCCGGCTGGCCGGCATCCCCACTCTGTTCGTACTGCCCGGCATCTGCAATCCCGGGCAGGGACGGGGCGAGGCGCTGAAGCAGTCGGCCGAGAGCCTGCGCCGCCTGCTGCCGCTGGCGCAGCGGGAGGACGTGCAGCTCACCGTCGAGCCGCATGTCCACTCCTTCCTCGAAAGCCCGCAGCTCGTCCTCGACCTGCTCGATGCGGTGCCCGGGCTGAAGCTCACCCTCGACTACGCCCATTTCGTCTGCCTCGGCTGGCGGCAGGACGAGATCGACCCGCTCGCGCCGCATGCCGCGCATGTCCATCTGCGCCAGGCCCGGCCCGGCGCGCTGCAGACGAAGGTCCACCAGGGCACCATCAATTTCGAGGCGCAGCTCGCCACGCTGAAGGCGGCCGGCTATGCCGGGCGGCTGTCGCTCGAATTTGTCCATCAGGACTACATGGACACGCTCCATGACGACGTCCTGACCGAAACCATCACGCTCAGAGACAAGGTGCGGGCATGGCAGGCTTGAAGGACATGACAGGCTTGAAGGAACGGGAGATCGCCGTGGTCGTCGGCGGGGCCGGCGGCATCGGCTCGGCGATCGTCCGCAAGCTCGCCGCCGACGGTTTCGGCGTGGTCTGCGCCGATCGCGCGCCGGCACCGGCGGCCGATCTCGTCGGCACGGCGGAGATCGACATCGCCGATCCCGTCTCGGTCGAGGCCGCGATGACGGGCATCCTCGACCGCCACGGGCGCATCGACGTGCTCGTCAACGCCGCCGGCATCCATCTCCAGAAGCTCGTCGTCGACACCGAGCCGGGGGAATGGGACCGCATCCAGGCGGTCAACGCCCGCGGCCCGTTCCTCACCTGCCGGGCGGCGGCGAAGCCGATGATGCGGGCGCGGCGCGGCCGCATCGTCAACGTCACGACGCGGCTCGGCTTCGGCAATCCCTATTCCTCCGCCTACATGGCCTCGAAGAACGCGCTCTGGGGCCTGACCCAGTGCCTCGCGGTCGAGCTCGCGGGCTACGGCATCACCGTCAACGCGGTGGCGCCGGGCCATGTCGGGCCGGGCACCGGCATGGAGAAGCAGTTCCGCGAGAAGGCCGACAAGCTCGGCATGAGCTGGGAGGCCTTCGAGGCGCAGGTGATCAAGACGATCCCGGTCGGCCGCTGGTGCCGGCCCGAGGATGTCGCCGCCGCCGTCTCCTGGGTCGCATCGCCGGCGGCCTCCTTCGTCACCGGCGAGACCATCAACGTCACCGGCGGCTTCGTCGGCTACGGCATGGCGCCGCCGCTGGAGGCGCGCTTCACCGAGGGAGACGCCCTATGAGCAAGGATCTGCGGCGGGGCGGGCTCGACCGCCTCACGGTCGAGGACATCGTCCGGCCCGGCTTCTCGACGCCCTGGGACGCGCCGACCGTGCCGCCCTTTCCCTTCACCTTCCGCAATGTCGAGGTGCTGACGCTGGCCTGGCGCACCACCGAGGCCGCGGTGGCGCGGCTGCTGCCGCCGCCGCTGGAGCCCACTTCGGATGTCGTGCTCGCCCATATCTACCGCATGAACGACGTCGAATGGCTCGGCGCCTATGGCGAGAGCAACGTCTCGATCGGCTGCCGGCTGCCTGGCACCGGCATCGCCGGCTCCTATTCGCCCTATCTGTTCCTGTCCTCCGATGTCGGCGTCGTGCATGGGCGCGAGGTGCACGGCCAGCCCAAGAAGCTCGGCGAGCCGAAGCTGGAGATGCGCGGCGACCTCGTCGTCGGCACGGTCGAGCGCAACGGCATCACCATCCTCACCGGCACGCTGCCGAGCAAGCAGCGCACCGACACGCTCGACAGCCTCAACCGGCATTTCGACTTCGCCGAGAACATCAACCTCAAGGCCGTCGACCATATCGACGGCCGCCCGGCGATCCGCCAGCTGACGGCGCGGCGGCTCGCCGGCGTCGTCGTACACGAATGCTGGGGCGGCCCCAACACGGTGGAGCTGCGTCCCAACGCGCAGGCGCCGATCCACCGCCTGCCGGTGGTCGACATGCTCGACGGCCTGCACTGGCGCGCCGATTTCACCTTGATCCCCGGCCGCATCATTCATGATTATCTCGACCGGGACGGAGCCGAAGGGACAAGCCGATGAGCCATCACGCCTGGGTATTGGAAGTGCGTCCCGGCTATGAGGACGAGTACAGGAGGCGCCATGACGAGATCTGGCCCGATATGCTCGAAGCGCTGCGCAAGGCGGGGGTGCGCAACTACAACATCTTCCGCTACGGCCTGACCCTGTTCGGCTATTTCGAGACCGACGACCTCCAGCGCACCATCGACGCCCTCAAGGATGACCCGGTCAACGCCCGCTGGGGCGACTATATGGCGCCGATCATGAAGATCGACATCGACACGCAGCGGGGCTTTCCGTTCCTGCTGCCCCTGCAATGGCATATGGATTGACGACATGGCTTTCGATCTGACCGGCGAAATCGCCATCGTCACAGGTGCCGGGCGCGGCATCGGCGCCGCGGCTGCGCAGGCGCTGGCGGCCAGCGGCGCCCGCGTCGTCGTCTCCGCCCGCCGCCCGGCGGATGCGCAGGCCGTCGCTTCCGGCATTGCCGGGGGCCGGGCGATCGCCATCGGCTGCGACGTAGCCGATGCCGGAGCGGTCGACGCCCTCGTGGCCGAGACGACGCGCCGGCTCGGGCCGCCCTCGATCCTCGTCAACAATGCCGGCGTGGTCTCGCCGATCGGGCGTCTCGACACGCTCGACCCCGAGGCCTTCGCCGCGGCGATCCGCATCACCCTGGTCGGCGCCGCCTTCGCCGCCCGCGCGGTGCTGCCGGCCATGGTCGCGGCGGGGCGGGGACGGATCATCAACCTGTCGTCCGGCGCGGCCCACCGGCCGCTGGAGGGCTGGAGCGCCTATTGCGCCGCCAAGGCGGGGCTCGCCATGCTCACCCGCTCCCTCCAGCTCGAATATGGCGAGCGCGGCATCCGCGCTTTCGGCTTCTCGCCCGGCGTGGTCGATACCGGCATGCAGGCCGAGATCCGCGCCTCCGGCATCAATCCGGTCAGCCGTCTGCCGCGGGAATCCCTGGCGCCGGCGGACGAGCCCGCGGCGGGCATCGTCTATCTCTGCGCGGCCGCGAGCGATGTGCGGGCCGGCCAGGAAGTCGATATCCGCGACGCCGATTTCCGCAACGCCGCAGGCCTGCCGTCGCTGGCGGGGTGAGTCGCGCATCCCGAAAATTAGCCGCCTTCTCCCGTTTGGGAGAAGGTCCCGGCAGGGGGATGAGGGTTTAAACGTTGACGACGATAGCTCGATAACTGCGTCAAAGTTTAGACCCTCATCCGGCGCTGCGCGCCACCTTCTCCCCCCTCGGGAGAAGGAAAAATCGCGTTATTTTCTCTAAGCTTAGCGCTTATCGTCGAAGCGCCCGCGTTTCCACGCAAGGGCAGCCTCTACCTACCAATTCCTACGCCGTCACGCCCTCTTCCGTCGGCGCCGGCCGCGTCTCGCCCATCATCACCGCCACCGCACGATCCGCGGCGGCCAGGACGGGCGCGTTGGTGTTGCCGCAGACGAGGTTCGGGAAGAAGGAGGCGTCGACGACGCGCAGGCCCTCGACGCCCCTGACCCTGAGGTCCGGCGTCAGCACCGCCATCGGGTCGCCGTCCCGTCCCATCCGGCAGGTGCCGACCGGATGGTAGTTGGTCTTGACCGTGCGCCGGCAATGGGCTGCGAGCGCCTCGTCCGATACCACATCGGCGCCGGGCAGCAATTCGCGCAGATAGATGTCGCGCATCGGCGCGGCCTGGAACACGCGGCGGGCGAAGCGCAGGCCGGCGACGGAGAGGCGCATGTCGTCGGGATGGCCGAGATAGTTGGGATCGACCAGCGGCAGGGCGAAGGGGTCGGCCGAGCGCAGCCGCACCGTGCCGCGCGCCTTCGGCCTGACCAGGCAGGAATGCAGGGTGACGCCCGGCACGTCGGCGATGGGCGTGACGTCACGGTCGAGATAGACGGCGGGAATGCAATAGAATTGCAGCGAGGGCTCGACGCTCTCATCCGCCGCATCCCGGTCGGGATTGACATAGGCGCAGACGTCGCAGCCGATCGAATTCACCGGCCCGGTGCCGAACAGGACATATTGCAGCCCGTTCGCCAGCATGCGCAGGCCGGTATCCCCGTGGAAATAGCCGAAGCCGGGCTGGGCCTGCGCGATGACCGGCACTTCGTGGTGATCCTGCAGATTCTCGCCCACGCCGGGAGCATCGACGAGCACCTCGATGCCGTGCGCCCTGAGCTGGTCGGCCGGGCCGATGCCGGAGAGCATGAGGAGCTTCGGCGAGACATAGGCGCCCGCGGCGAGGATGATTTCGCGGTCGGCATGCAGCGTCTCGCGCCGACCGCCTTGCGCCACCTCGACGCCGATGGCGCGCCGGCCGTCGAACAGCACGCGGGTGACCGTGGTCTCGCTCAGCACGGTCAGCCGGGGATCGCGCATCACCTGCGAGAGAAAGGCGGTGGTGGCGCTGCTGCGCCGGCCGTCGCGGTCGATCGTCGTCTGCATGAAGCCGACGCCGCGCTGCTCGCCCGAGTTGAAGTCGGGATTGTAGCGGTGGCCCATGCCCTGCAGCGTCTTGACGAAGATGCGGCTGGTCTCGCAGGTGTGGCGCACGTCGGAGACCTTGAGCGGCCCGCCGGTGCCGTGCGCCGCGTTGAAGAAGTGGTCGTTGTCCTCCTGGGCGCGGAAATGGGGCAGGATGTCGGCATAGCCCCAGCCGCCGCCGACGGTGGCGTTCCACTCGTCATAGTCCGAGGGCCGCCCGCGCATATAGACCATGCCGTTGACGGTGCTGCCGCCGCCGAGCACCCGGGCCTGCGGGATCTGATGCACGCGGCCGCCGAGCTGGGCCTGCGGCGTCGTCTCGTGCCGCGTCACATAGGTGCCGCGGTCCAGGAGCTTGACGAAGGCCGCGGGCATGCGCATCAGCGGGTGGCCGTCGCGCCTGCCGGCCTCGACCAGCAGCACGCGGGCGCCGTGGTCGCGGACGAGGCGGGTGGCGACGACGCAGCCCGCGCTGCCGCCGCCGACGATGATGTAATCATATCGAGCGCCCACCGGATCCTCGCCTGTCTTGTTTGCGCGGCTCGAAATGATCAAAAACGATCATCCGATTTCACGTCATTGACCGAAATCCTTAATGCATTTGCAGGACTTGGCAAGCCCGTGATCGTTTGCGCCACCGGCCTGCCTCCCTGCGCGGCGCCCCGGCACGACAGCGAGCGGAATGTGGGGTATCGTCCCGGCGCGGGCGGATGACGCCGTTTCGCACCTTGCCCCTCGCGCGGGGCGGGGATATGCCGATAAAATCTCAGGGAGACGTGATTTGACCGCCCTTTCGCAAGCCACCCTCGACCACCTCGGCGCCTCCATCGCGGTTCCGCATTACGACAGGTCGGTCCTGCTGAAGGGCATCGTGCATATCGGCGTCGGCAATTTCCACCGCGTGCACCAGGCCGTCTATGTCGATCGCTGCCTCGCGGCGGGCGCGACCGAGTGGGGCATCTGCGGAGTGGAGCTCATCGACAGCCCGGCGATGCGGGACAAGGCGCAGGCCTACAAGGCGCAGGACTGCCTCTACACCGTCACCGAATTCGCGCCCGACGGCACGTCGGCGACGCGGGTGGTCGGCTCGATGGTCGACTATCTCCACGCGCCCGCCGACCCCGAGGCGGTGCTGGCGCGGATGGCCCATGCCGACACCCGCATCGTGTCGCTGACCATCACCGAGGGCGGCTACAACATCGACGAGACCTCGGGCGCCTTCGTACTGGCGACGCCGGAGGTCGCACACGACCTCGCCGGCGGCCCGCCGCGCACCGCCTTCGGCTTCATCGTCGAGGCGCTGCGCCGGCGCCGGGCCGCCGGCATTGGCCCCTTCACCGTGATGTCCTGCGACAATCTCCGCCACAACGGCGACACCGCGCGCAAGGCGATCGTCTCCTTCGCCCGGGCGCTCGATGCCGATCTGGCGGCGTGGATCGACGCCGAGGCCGCCTTCCCCAACAGCATGGTCGACCGCATCGCCCCGCAGGTGCCGCCGGAGGTGCGCGCACGCGTCAATGCCATGAACGGCATCGACGATGCGCTGCCCGCGATCTCCGAGAGCTTCATGCAATGGGTGATCGAGGATCGCTTCTGCGCCGGCCGGCCCGCCTTCGAGACCGTCGGCGTCGAGCTGCGCGACGATGTCGTCGCCTTCGAGTTCATGAAGGGGCGCATGCTCAATGCGAGCCACGTCCTGCTGGCCTATCCGGCCCTGCTGTGCGGGCAGCGCATCGTCCATGAGGCGCTCGCCGAGAGGCGCTTCCACGATCTGCTCGACGCCTTCCTCGACCGCGACGTCATCCCGCGGCTGGAGGCCCCGCGCGGCATTTCGCTGACGGATTACAAGGACGCGCTGCTCGAGCGCTTCGCCAACCCGGCGGTGAACGACCAGATCCTCCGCCTCGCCCTCGACGGCGCCGCCAAGATCCCGGTGTTCCATTCCAGGACGATCGAGGCGTTGCTCGACACCGGCGGCACGCTCGACCGCGAGGCCTTCCTCGTCGCCTGCTTCGGCCGCTATCTGCTGGGACGGGACGATGCCGGCCATGAGTTCCCCGTCAACGAACCCCATTTCGGCGAGGCGGACTGGCAACTCCTGAAGAGCGGCGATCCGCTGGCGCTGCTGCATACGAGCCTGTTCGAGCGGCTCAGGCTGTTCGACCACGCCGACTTCGCGCGCCTGTACCAGGCCTATGCGGAAGAGATCGAACACAACTCGACCTCGGCCGCGCTTGACCGCGTCCTGGCGGTAAAGGGCTGACACATTCCGCGACCGCCGGCCCTCTGCCGCGGGCGGGCGACGTCATAAGGGGGCCAAGCGCGACGCCCATAGGCGCCGGCATAGGGGAATGACCCGCCTTCTCCCGACCTGGGAGAAGGAAAATCGCACTATTTTCCTCCAACTTAGCGTCTATGGGCGAACGCCTGCGGTCCCGGGGAAGGCGTCGCCGATGCCCTGGACCGTCGATCTCTCCAAAACGCCCCTTTTCCGGGCGCCGGCTTCCTCCTCCCGCCGGAACATTCGGGCCCTGCGCCGGTTGGAACTCGCGAAACGTCATCGATCCCGCGAGAGGCAACCGCCATTCACGCCATCACACCCGCCGCCGAACCGATCTCGTCCAGCCCGCAGGCGGACGCCTTCTATGCGGACACGCTGCGCATCCTCGTCGAGCTCGGCGTTCCCTTCCTGGTCGCCGGAACCTATGCCGTCAGCGCCTATACCGGCATCTCGCGCCCGACCAAGGATCTCGACGTCTTCTGCAAGGCCGGCGACGCCATGCGCATCCTCGACCATTTCCGCGGCCTCGACTATGCGATCGAGATCGAGGACGAACGCTGGATCGGCAAGATCCACAAGGGCGAGCATTTCTGCGACGTCATCTTCGCCTCGTCCAACGGCACCATGCCGGTGGGCGACGAATGGTTCGCCGAGGCGAGGCGCATCCCGGTCTGCGGCGTCGAGGTCCTGCTCGTCGCGCCCACGGAGCTCGTCTGGTCCAAGGCCTTCATCCAGCTTCGCCACCGCTATGACGGCGCCGACGTGGCGAACGTCATCCTCCGCCAGCACGAGCATATCAACTGGCGGCAATTGCTCGGCTATATGGAGCAGCATTGGGAGGTGCTGCTCATGCATCTCCTCAATTTCCGGTGGATCTATCCGACCGAGCGCGACCGCATTCCGCGTTGGCTGATGGACGAGCTGCTCGACCGGCTGCGGCACCAGCTCGAATTGCCGCCGCCCCAGACGCGGATCTGCCGGGGGCGCATGTTCTCCCACATCGACTATGCGATCGCCGTCGAGCAATGGGGCTTTGCCGATGTCGGCGGCGACGAAAGGCATCGGCTGGATTGACATGAGCGTGACCGAAGGCAAGTTCACCGTGGCGGCGCTGGCCGACCTCCACGCCAATGAGCGCCGGGAGCGCTCCTATCGCGATCTCTTTGCCGAGATCTCGAAGGTCGCCGACGCCATGGTGCTGTGCGGCGACCTCACCGATACCGGCAAGCCGGCCGAGGCGGAGATCCTCGCCGAGGACCTCCGGGCCTGCTCGGTGCCGATGGTCGCCGTGCTCGGCAACCACGACTATGAATCGGGGCAGGAAGGCGAAGTCGTCAAGATCCTCTCCGGCGTCGGCCTGCGGGTGCTCTCGGGCGACGGCTGCAAGATCGGCGATGTCGGCTTCGTCGGCGTGAAGGGTTTTGCCGGCGGCTTCGGCGCCCGCATGCTCGGCTCGTTCGGCGAGCCGGCGATCAAGGCTTTCGTCGCCGAGACGGTGAGGGAATCGATGCAGCTGGAGAACGCCATGCGCAGCGTCAAGGCCAAGCGCCACGTGGTCGTGCTTCATTATGCGCCCGTGGTCGAGACGGTCGAAGGCGAGCCCCCCGAGATCTTCCCCTTCCTCGGCTCCTCGCGCCTCGCCGAGACCATAGACCGCTTCACCGTCGACGCCATCGTGCACGGCCATGCCCATCGCGGGCGCCATACCGGACGCACGCCCGGCGGCGCCCCGGTCTACAACGTCGCCTACGACATCGAGAAGCCGACCGGCCGGCCCTATGCGCTGATCGAACTCTAGAGGGGACAATCATGTCGACGCCGCTCGCCGAGCCGCCTTCCTCGAACGGAAATGCCGCGCTGGCGGCGCTCGCCGAGGAAGCGGCGGCCTGCCGGCGTTGCCCGCTCTATCGGGACGCCACCCAGACCGTGTTCGGCGAAGGCCCGGCGACCGCCGCGATCATGATGGTCGGCGAGCAGCCCGGCGACCAGGAGGACCACGCCGGGCGGCCCTTCGTCGGGCCGGCGGGCAAGGTGCTCGACCGCGCCCTCGCGGAGGCCGGCATCGACCGCGGGGCCGTCTACGTGACCAACGCCGTCAAGCATTTCAAGCATGAGCAGCGCGGCAAGCGCCGCATCCATCAAAAGCCGAACGCCGGCGAGATCCAGCAATGCCGCTGGTGGCTCGACAGGGAACTCGCGGTGGTGGAACCGGCGCTCGTGGTCGCGCTCGGCGCGACCGCCGCCAAGGCCCTGATGGGACGCACGATGGTGCTGTCGCGCGAGCATGGCCGGCCGGTGTCCTTCGCCGATGGCCGCAGGGGGATCGCCACCATCCATCCCTCCGCCGTCCTGCGCATGCGTGACGACACTTCGCGCGAGGCGGCTTTCGCCGACCTCGTCGACGATCTCCGGCAGGCGTCGGCGCTGCTGCGATAGGTCGGCCGCCCCGGCCCGCCTGCCGCCGCCGGGCCGGAACAAAGCCGGCCGCCTGCTGTTGAGCCTGCATCGATGCAAGGCCGGCGCTCCTCTGCGCCGCGCCGTCGACGACATGCGAGGAGGCGTCCATGACCAACGCAGGCAGCCAGGAACCAGCCGCCGCCGCAAGCGATCACATGCGGCTTCTCCATCACGCCGAAAGCGGCGACGACTGGTTGCTGGTCAGGAGCAGGGACGGCGTCGTCGAGGTCGAGCATCGCCCGAACGCCCCCTCCGGCGGCAAGGTCAGTCGAATCGGCATCGGCGCCTTCCTGCAGGCCGACCCTCGCGGGCCGCAGCATGACGAATTGCTTCGCCTCCTCGGCACCCTCGTGGATATCGCTCCGGCCGGTGCGGAGACCTCCTGACGGTCGGCCTTCATGGGAAGGCCGCAGATGACAGGCGTGCGATATCCGGTCGGTCGCCAGCGAGCGGAGGGCGGCTGCTGCGTGCCCCTGCGACGGCGATCGCGTGCGGACGGCGAGCGAGGAGGATTCGCGGACGCCCTGGCGTCGGCGCTGCTGGCGGGAAGGAACCCGGTCATCCGGGGCGGGATTGCAAAAAGAACAATCGGAATGTCCGATTTTCGCCTCATTCCTGCGGCCGGCGTGGGTTGTGCGGGCCCACGGCCTGGGCGGCGCGGACGTGCAAATCAGCTTCGGCGGCAATATTTCAGGCTTGAAGAGACGGCCATGCCCCCTGCGGGCCGGCATGGCCGGGGCGCCCCAGGCGCACCCGCATTTTTTGTCAACGGTCGAATCCGTGATGTGGCAAAAGTATTCTCCCGGCAAGCTGCCTGAATTCGCGTTCCGAAGCTGTAGAATGTGAACCCCACGATATTCCCGTCTCAGGGAATGCGTTGTCGGCGGGACGAATGCCGCAACGTCAGGAACCGTCAAGTCCGCGTCTATGGTGTTGATTTTCGTCGATTCGTGCAAAAAAATGATCGTAAGCCGTCTTACAATACGCTAATGGCGCGACGTTTGTATTCAATCTCGAATACGAAATCTAACTTACCTTGAGATCCCACGACAAGAGCCGGCGAATCCGTGTTGACAGCGCCGCCTTTCGGTATACAGAAGCTTTTTTTACGCATTTTCGTTCAAATCATCGTGTGTTAGCGTTGATTTTTGGGTATCCAGGCTTGAAACGATCCCCGGCTCATGCGCCTTGCGGATGCCGACATGTCCTTGCGGACACACTATGGCAACATTAATGTGATATCGGATTGCAAAGGTAGCGAATTACCGCTACAGAAGCGTGATGACTTCTGCCATGCCCAAAGGTCAGGAAGCGACGCGATCGGCAAGGGTACCCTGCTGTGGTGGCGGGAACCCCGACGCTATGGGAGCGCTTCCTCGGAAAGAGGAGAGTGTGCAGCCATTCTGAAAAATGGCGAAATGTGTTCTGCTGCCCGGCAGTTTTGCAATTTTGCACATATGTGCAGCGCGGGCGGCTTGTCTGTCGGGAACGCCGGGGGAGGCGATTATGCTGCGGCGATCCGGCAGGGCCAACCAGATACGCAACGATGAGAAGAGCCACAGGGCGATGACTGATAACAAAATAAGGCAAAGAGCCAAATACAGTAAGGCAAGGCCCCTCCTGCAGATCGATTGGCATCGCTTCGGCGATGATCTGCGCAGGGAACGTGAGCGGCGGGGGCTCAGCATGCGCCAGTTCGGGGCGCTCACCGGGGCCGCGTTCGCCACGATCGACCGCATCGAAAGAACCCACCAGCCCTGCGGGTCGGAGGTTTTCATGACATTGGCTGCGATGATCGGAAAGGATCCGCGCTCCTATACCTCCAAACGTCCGGAGCGTTTCGAGGACTGGATCAAGCGCCCCGAGCATTTCACGCAATGGACCGAACAGGGCGATTTCGCGGAAACAGGCACCTGAAGCGGGACGCGCGCGACGATCTCGGCTCGGCCCGCGGAGCGCCGGCACCGGCGGGATGATCCGGCGCCTCCGAGGTTTCGTGCGGCGGCCGACGCGATCATATCCTGGCCTTACTCGTCCTCAGCGGAGTCGCTGTGCAGTTCTGCGCGGGCCGCTTCATCCATGGCGTCGCGGATATAGCCGCCGACGTCGCCGATATCCTCCTCGATTTCCTGTCGGGTGACGCCTTGACGCGCCGCTTCGTCGAGGCATTCGGCCGTATAGGCATCGACGCGTTCCTCCGATCCGCGGCCGTAGGAGGACGAGGCGACGTTCTCGCGCACCCAGGCGTTCATGAAGTCGATTCCTGCCTTGCTCACGGAATATCCCCTGGAACGAGCCTGGGTCGAGGCGCGCCCGCGACCGGGATCGCGAAGGCGCCTCGTCCTGGTTCAAAGTCGTCCGGTGAAGACCAGAATCAGGAGAATGATGACGATGAGCCCGAAACCGCCGCTCGGGCCATAGCCCCAGCCCGAAGAATAAGGCCAAGTCGGCAGCGAGCCGAGAAGCGCAAGAATCAGGATAATGATCAGGATGGTGTAAAGCATGGGCTGGCGTCCTTCCATTGACGCGCAATTAACCGGCAGAAGATGCGATTGTTCCCTGCCGAACATATCAGTATTATGCCGGCGCGCAGCGGTCCTTTGCAGCGGCCTGCCGCGCCGCCGCCGTCATCTCCGGCCCTGTGCAGATGATCTGCGGCCCTCCTACTTCGGCGATGCCCCGGGGCCCGAGCATAGTTCGGCCCCGGAGGCGGCGGCCGACATGGACTGCAAGTATTGGTGCGTATCGCGCATCGGCGCCGAAGGCGTTCCGTCTCGGCCTCCCGCTGCGATGGCGCCCGGAGAAAGCCACGATTTCACCGAACTGCCATTTCCCTCCGACTTTTGTCTCGACCTATTGCTGAGCGAGAAGTCCATCGGCTTTCCGGATGCCTACTCGCTGTAGCGCTCCTCGCGCCAGGGGTCGCCGCGATTGTGATAGCCCCTCACCTCCCAGAAGCCGGGCCGGTCGGCGGTGGTGAATTCGATGCGGTTCAGCCATTTGGCGCTCTTCCAGAAATACAGCCGCGGCACCACCAGCCGCACCGGGCCGCCATGGTCCCTCGTCAGCGGCGCGCCTTGCCAGGCATGGGCGAGGAGGACGTCCTCGCCGAGGAAATCCTCCAATGCCAGATTGGTGGTGTAGCCGTCGGCGCCGTGCAGCGTCACATGGCTCGCTTCGGGCCGGGGATGGACGATATCGGCCAGGGCTCGGCTCGGCAGGCCTTCGAACCGGTTGTCGTAGCGCGACCATGTCGTGACGCAGTGGATGTCGCAGACCTCCGTCGCCTGCGGCTGGGTGATGAAGCCGTCGAAATCCCACGCCACCGGATTGTCGACGGCGCCGGTCACGTCGAGGCGCCAGTCCTCGCGGCGAACCTGCGGCTGCAGGCCGAGATCGAGCACCGGCCAGTCCCGCACCAGATGCTGCCCCGGCGGCAGCCGCTCGCCTTCCGGCCGCGCCACGCGTCCGGTGAGGAATTTGCCGGCCTGCGCCCAGAGCTGCTTGGTGCGCGTGAGTTTCGAATCGGCCGGCAGCGCCGGATCCTCGTCGTCGGTCATTCGCCATCTCCACAGACAAGGGCCGGGATGCGGCTCCGGCCCGCCAGCGATGATACGACGGAAATCGGGCCGGCACATCACCCGGCCGTGCCGCGGCGTCGATTCCGCCGGGGAACGGCGAAGGCGGGATTATTTTCGCTCCGTTCCGCTCTATATGTCGGGTACCGCAATCGAGAGCCAGCCATGCCCGCCGTCGACAATCCCCTGCTCGCCCCCTGGTCCACGCCGTTCGAGGCACCGCCCTTCGAGGCGATCCGAGCGGAGCATTTCCGTCCGGCCTTCGAGGCGGCGCTGGCGCAGAACAAGGCGGAGGTCGCCGCCATCGCAGGGCTGGCGGAGGAGCCCAGCTTCGACAACACGCTGGCGGCGCTGGAGCGCAGCGGCCGGATGCTCGACCGCGTCGCGTCGGTGTTCTTCAATCTCGCGGGCTCCAACACCAGCGACGAATTGCAGGCCATCGAGCGCGACATGGCGCCGATCCTGTCGCGCCACCGCACGGCGATCTATCTCGACGATGCCCTGTTTCGCCGCATCGATGCGATCTTCGCCCAGCGCGACCGGCTGGATCTCACCCCCGAGCAGGGCCGGGTGCTCGAGCGCTATCACATGGCTTTCAGGCGCGCCGGCGCCGGCCGGCCGGAGGAGGTCAAGCAGCGCCTCGCCGCCCTGTCGGAGCGCCTCGCCAGTCTCGGCACCCGTTTCGGCCAGAACGTGCTGAACGACGAGAAGGCGTGGTCGATGCCGCTGGACGGCGAAGCCGATCTCGCCGGCCTGCCGGATTTCCTCGTCGAGGCGAGCGCCCGCGCTGCCGCGGATCGCGGCCAGGCCGGGCATGTCGTGACGCTGTCGCGTTCCCTGATCGAGCCCTTCCTGCAGTTCTCCGCGCGGCGGGACCTGCGCGAGACCGCCTTCAAGGCGTGGCTGGCCCGCGGCGAGGGTGGCGGGGAGACCGACAACCGCGCCATCATCGCCGAGATGATCGCGCTGCGCGCCGAGCGGGCGGCGCTGCTCGGCTATGAGAGCTTCGCCCATTACCGCCTCGACGATTCCATGGCGAAGACACCCGGGGCGGCGATGGAGCTGCTGCGTTCGGTCTGGCGGCCGGCGCGGCTGCAGGCGATGCGCGAACGCGATGCGCTCCAGGCGCTGGCGGCCGAGATGGGCGACAATGTCGACATCGCCGCGTGGGACTGGCGCTATTATGCTGAGAAGCGCCGCAAGCAGGCGTTCGACCTCGATGAAGCCGAGCTGAAGCCCTACCTCCAGCTCGACCGCATCATCGAGGCGGCCTTCGACACGGCCCGCCGGCTGTTCGGCGTTACCTTCGCCGAGCGGCGGGACGTGCCTGTCTATCATCCGGACGTCCGGGCCTTCGAGGCGAAGGACGCCGCCGGCGCCACGGTCGGCCTGTTCTACGGCGACTATTTCGCGCGCGCCTCCAAGCGCAGCGGCGCCTGGATGAGCGCCTTCCGCAGCCAGGAGGAGCTCGACGGCGAGGTCACCCCGATCATCGTCAACGTGATGAATTTCTCGCGCGCGCCGGATGGCCAGCCGACGCTGCTCTCCTTCGACGATGCGCGCACCCTGTTCCACGAGTTCGGCCATGCCTTGCACGGCATGCTCTCGACCGTGACCTATCCCCTGCTCTCCGGCACCGGAGTGGTGCGCGACTTCGTCGAGTTCCCCTCGCAGCTCTACGAGCATTGGCTCGAGCGGCCGGAGGTGCTGCAGCGCCACGCCGTCCATTACCGGACCGGCGAGCCGATGCCGAAGGCGCTGCTCGACCGGCTGCTGGCGAGCCGCACCTTCAACCAGGGCTTCGCGACGGTGGAATATGTGTCGTCGGCGCTCGTCGATCTCGAAATGCACCTTCTCGATCGCACCGACGGCTTCGACGCCGCGGCCTTCGAGGCGAAGGTGCTGGGCGAGATCGACATGCCCGCGGCGATGGTGATGCGCCACCGTCCGCCGCATTTCCAGCATGTCTTCGCCGGCGAGGGCTATTCCTCCGCCTATTACAGCTATCTGTGGTCGGAAGTGCTGGATGCCGACGGCTTCGATGCCTTCCTCGAGGCCGGCGACATCTTCGATGCCGAGACGGCGCGCAAGCTGAAGCAGTTCGTCTATGCGGCCGGCAACCGCCAGGACGCGGCCAAGGCCTATCGCGATTTCCGGGGCCATGATCCGGATCCGCAGGCCCTGCTCCGCAAGCGCGGGCTGGCGGCCTGAGGCAGGGCGCCCGGCCGGGACCGGCACGGCGGGCCGGCGTCCGCCTCAGGAGGCGAGGCTCGTCGCCAGGAATTCGATCAACACCTTGACGCGCGCCGGCTGCAGGCGCGAGGTGGTGACGGCATAGAGCGGCAGGGACGGCAATTGCCAGTCCGCCAGCACGCGTTCGAGGTGGCCGCGCGCCACCGCCTCCTGCGCCAAAGCGGGCTGCAGCGGCGAGATGCCGGCGCCGCTCTCCGCCAGCATCCTCATCATCGCCGCATCGTTCGTCATATAGCGGCCGCGCGCGGTGATCTGCTCCGTCTGCCGGCCGTCGCTCAGCTGCCAGACCTCTTCCGGCCTGGGATTGCGGCCGATGATGCATTCATGATTCGGCAGGTCGGCCGGCATGCGCGGCCGGCCGTTGGCGGCAAGATAGGACGGCGCGGCGTAGAGGGGCTGCGGCACCCAGCCGATCCGCCGCACGATGAGCCGTTCGGCGGCGACGGCGCCGACGCGGAAGGAAACGTCGACCTGCTCGCCGACATGATCGCGGTGAAGCGAAGACAGGTCGATGTCGAAGGTGATGTCGGGATAGCGCCGCCCGAACGCATGCAGGGCCGGGCCGAGCATATGGATGCCGACATCCGCCGGCATCGACAGCCGCAGATGGCCCGTCGGAAGGCTGGCCGTGTCGAGCAGCGCCTCCTCGGCCAGCCGCACCTCGTCCACGAGATGCGCGCAGCGCGCAACATAGCGCGTGCCGGCATCCGTCAACTCCACATGGCGCGTGGTCCGCTCGAACAGCTGGAGGCCGAGGCGTGCCTCGAGGGCGGCGATGCGGCGCGACAGCGTGGCATTGGACACGCCGAGATTCCGGCCGGCGACGCTGAAGCTCCGGGTGCGCGAAACCTCGACGATGAGAACCATGTCATGCAGGGCGGACAGGCTGTTCATGGGCGAGCACGATTTTCTGCGTTGGGGGCCTTCGCGCGTGTTCCGGCCGGCCGGAGCGAGCCCAGCCAGTATCTGTTCTTGCCGGTTGCTGCAATCCCAAGAATCAGGCCGCGGCGCGCCAATATCCCGTTCCACCGATGCTTTCCAGTATAGCTTCACATATAACAGTATATTATCGACGATCTCCCTATAGCTTTGCCAGGAAGCGTATTTCGGTCGACAAAAAGAAAATCGAGAGACGAAAAGCAGGCGACATAACAATATTAGGACGGCCAGATACTGAAAGAAGCGGCCGCGATCCGCTTACCTAGCGCTCGGTGCGTTATGTTCGTTGTTGCGAAGACTGGAACGGGCCGTGTTCCAGCCCGCCTCCAGCCCGCCTCCAGCCCGCCTCCAGCCCGCCTCCAGCCCGCCCTCGGAACGGAAGCGCGCGTGAGCGCTGTCGGGTCCGGTGTGGCCGTTCCGCAACACTCGCCATCCGTATCGCGCGGAGCGAGGGAGTGAATCCCTCGCGCTGTGAAGGAAATAAGTTAGATTTTTCAATAGATTATGAAAGTAACTTGCGGGATCGGCGCGGATATGGCGGGCGACCTCGGCCAAGAATCATTTCTGAAATGATCTTTCTCACTTTTGCGTGTTGCCGACGCATGCGGTTACCTCTCTAACGTAAATAAAGTGTCCAAAAAGTGGCATGTGCGACTCATGGGGTAAATTGGATTTTCGGGCTCTTGTTGAAAAAGCCGATCTACCTTCGAATGCGATGGCTCGGCATGTGCAGGAGGCTCGCAGGCGGCGGTGGGCTCATGATCTCTTGTTTTCGTTCGGGTATAGACTGCGGAATACGATCCAGCTCGCTGTCGAGGCGGAGCCGGACCTGCCTGTGGCAGTCTTTTTCCGATTCTTCGGAGCATCCGCTGGGCAGCCTTCGGCGGATGCCCTTTACTCCCGACATCGCTTGACCATCGGAGCCTGATTGGCAATGACGAATTCTGCTCAGGTAACGAGCCCAGCTCCATTCTCCGCCGCTGCGGAAGATGCGGCGTCATCGGCCGCATGGGATGGCCGGTCTGCGGGGAAATCTGCCGTTTCGGCCCGGCGCGGGGCGATGGCGGAAGCCTGGGTCCATGGCGCGAGCGAGGCCTCGCCCCGGCTGCGCAAGCGCGTCCTGGCCGTGCTGCGCATGGCCCATCGCGTGCTCGGCGTGAACCGCCGGCGCCTCGGCCTCGGCATGCTCGGCCTCGGCGGCAGCGTCGCCGCGCTCACCCTCGCTGCGGCCAGCCTGAGCGTGACGGTGGAGAAGGCCTATGCCGACAACTCGCTGGCGACCGGGACAGGCAGCGTCGCGAGCGGCGCCAACGCGACGGCCTATGGCGTCAGCAGCAACGCGACCGGCGCCAATGCGACTGCCATAGGGGAAGGCAGCCTCGCCAATGGCGCCAATGCTTCGGCCTTCGGCGCGTCGAGCAAGGCGTCGGGCATTTATGCGACGGCGACGGGCTATGGCAGCAACGCCACCGGCCAGGATGCCACGGCGACCGGCGGGTTGAGCATCGCCAACGGCTTCTATGCGACAGCGACGGGTTATGGCAGCAATGCCACCGGCCAGGATGCGACCGCGACCGGCACCACAGCGATCGCCAACGGCTTTTATGCGACGGCGACGGGCTATGGCAGCAACGCCACCGGCCAGGACGCCACGGCGACCGGGGCGGCGGCCATCGCGAACGGCTATTATGCAACATCGACCGGCTATCAGACCAACGCCACCGGCCAGGATGCGACGGCGACCGGATCGTCCGCCATCGCCAACGGACGGGATGCGACGGCCGATGGATATCTCGCCAAGGCCAGCGGCGCCAACGCCACAGCGGTCGGCTCGACGTCGAATGCGTTCGGAACCAATGCAGTGGCGGTAGGCTATCTCAGCTTCGCCAACGGCAACAGCGCGTCCGCCTTCGGCACGAGCGCGAGCGCCGTCGATGGGGCGCTCGCGGTCGGCTACAACGCAGTCGCCAGCGTCGCCAACAGTGTGGCGCTCGGCGCCAACACCACCACCGCCGCCGCGGTCGGAACCCCGACTTTGACGATCGGCACGACGGTCACCAATCTCGCCGGCACCTCGCCGGTCGGCACCGTCAGCGTCGGCAATTCCAGCCAGACGCGCACCATCACCAACGTCGCAGCCGGCCGCATCGCCGCCGATTCGACCGATGCGGTGAACGGCAGCGAACTCTATGCCGCCATCACCACCCTGAGCGCCTCCTCCGGCGGCGGCAGCAACAAATATTTCCACGTCAACTCGACCCTGGCGGACAGTTCGGCGGTCGGCACCGACAGCACGGCGATCGGCCCCAATGCCAAAGCCAACGGCAACGGCTCCATCGCCCAGGGTAATGGCGCGTCTGCCGGCGTGTCGGGAACGCCGACCATCGCCAACGACATCGCCATCGGCACCAACGCCACGGCGACCGGCACCGACGGCAGCGGCTTCAACGCCACGGCGATCGGCAGCAACAGCACGGCCAACGGCGCGGCGGCGACCGCGATCGGCGCCAGCAGCTTCGCCAACGGCGATGCCGCGACCGCGATCGGCGGGCGGAGCAATGCGACCGGCAGCAGCGCGACGGCGATCGGCGACCAAGCCGTCGCCAACGGCACCTATGCCTCCGCTTTCGGCCAGAACAGCAACGCCAACGGCCAGTCCGCCGTCGCCGTCGGCAATCGCAGCGTCGCGGCGGGCGCCATCGCCACGGCGGTCGGCGTGCTTGCCAATGCGACCGGCGAGCATGCCACGGCGCTGGGCGGATCGGCGACGGCCAACGGCGTCAGCGCGACCGCTCTCGGCGACGGCTCCAATGCGACGGGCAGCTGGGCTGCCGCGATCGGCCAGGGCGCCATCGCCAACGGCCAATCGGCGACCGCTCTCGGCAACAACGCCAATGCGGCCGGCATCATCGCGACGGCGGTCGGCCGCAACGCCAATGCCATAGGGAACAACGCCACGGTGGTGGGCGGCAACGCCGTGGCCAACGGCACCAACGCCACCGCCATGGGCACCAGCAGTGTCGCCAGCGGCGCCAATGCCACCGCCTATGGCGAAGGCGCCAACGCCACCGGAACGCAAGCCACGGCGACCGGCTTTACCAGTCTTGCTTCCGGCAATCAGGCGACGGCGACCGGCTCGGCGTCGGTGGCCGTCGGCCTGCGCGCGTCGGCTTTCGGTCAGTTGGCCAATGCCACGGGCGATGACGCGACCGCGCTGGGCCGCGGCGCCAACGCGATCGGATTGCAGGCGACGGCCGTGGGCAGCGGCGCCAATGCCAATGGCGACTATGCAACCGCCTTGGGCAAGGGCAGCCTCGCCAACGGCGCGCGCTCGACGTCTATCGGCGCAGGCGCCAACGCCATCGGTCTCGAAGCGGTGGCAGTGGGCCGTCAGGCCAATGCGACTGGCGGCTATGCTACCGCGCTCGGCACCTCGAGCGTCGCCTCGGGCGACAACGCCACGGCTATCGGTGATGCCGCCTCGGCCAATGGCACCTATGCCAGCGTGTTCGGGCAGTCAGCCAACGCGACAGGCACTTACGCGACGGCGATGGGCCAGGGCAGCATCGCCAACGGCGCGACGGCGTCCGCCTTCGGCCAGGGTGCCAATGCTGCTGCGAACGGAACCACCGCCCTCGGCCAGGGCGCTGTCGCGACGAATGCCGGCGACGTGGCGCTCGGCCAGGGCTCGGTGACGGCGACGACGGTGCAGACCAGCGGCGTCACCATCAACGGCTCAGACTACACCTTCGCCGGTGCGACGCCGACGAGCACGGTCAGCGTCGGCACGGTCGGCGGCGAGCGCACCATCACCAATGTGGCGGCGGGACAGATCTCCTCGACCTCAACGGATGCGGTGAACGGCAGCCAGCTCTATGCCACCAACGAGGCGGTCGAAAGTCTCGGCGCCGCGGTGGATGGCGGCGGCATCAAATATTTCCACGTCAATTCGACCCTGGCGGACAGCTCGGCAGTCGGCACCGACAGCACCGCGATCGGCCCGGCCGCCACCGCCAACGGCGACGGTTCGATCGCCGAGGGCAAGAACGCCACCGCCGGCGTGTCGGGAACGCCGACCATCGCCAACGACATCGCCATCGGCACCAACGCTACGGCGACCGGCACCGACGGCAGCGGCCTGAACGCCACGGCGATCGGCGGCAACAGCACGGCCAACGGCGCGGCGGCGACGGCGCTGGGCGCCAGCAGCAACGCCAAGGGTAGTTACGCGACGGCGATCGGCGCCCTCAGCAACGCCAATGGCACGCGTGCCACGGCCCTGGGGACCACGGCCAATGCCGTCGGCACCTACGCCACGGCGACGGGCTATGGCAGCCTGGCCAGCGGCACCTACGCCACGGCGGACGGTGCGAACAGCAATGCGACCGGCACCAATGCGACGGCGATGGGCCGCAACAGCCTCGCCAGCGGCACCGACGCCTCGGCCTTCGGCTATGGGAGCAACGCCAGCGGCACCAATGCGACGGCCATGGGCGCGAGCAGCAATGCTATCGGCACCAACGCCACTGCCCTGGGCTCGGGCAGCGATGCCGTCGGCACCTATGCCACGGCGCTGGGCTACAGCAGCCTGGCCAACGGCACCTACGCGACCGCCTTCGGCGCGAACAGCAATGCGACGGGCACCTATGCGACGGCGCTGGGCTCGGGCAGCGATGCGTCCGGCACCTATGCCATCGCGGCGGGCTATAACAGCAATGCCGCCGGCACCAACGCCACGGCCCTCGGCCAGAACGCCAGGGCCGACGGCACCAACGCCACCGCGACCGGCTCGGGCAGCAATGCGTCCGGCGCCTACGCCACCGCGACGGGCAACAACAGCAAGGCCAATGGCGTGCAGGCGACGGCGACCGGCTATAATTCGGCGGCGAGCGGGCAATACGCGACCGCCACCGGAGCGTCGAGCGCCGCGGCGGGCACCTTCGGCACGGCGACGGGCTACCAGAGCAACGCCGGCGGCGACTTTGCGACGGCGACGGGCTACAACAGCCGCGCCGCAGGTTCCTATGGCACGGCGACGGGCACCAGCAGCAACGCGGCCGGCGATTTTGCGACGGCGACGGGCTACAACAGCAAGGCCACCGGCTCCTTTGCGACGGCCAGCGGCACCAACAGCACGGCTGCCGATACCTATTCGACGGCGATGGGCTACGCCAGCTACGCATCCGGCGCCTATGCGACGGCGACGGGTTCCAACAGCACCGCCGACGGCACCTACGCGACGGCGATGGGTTACCGCAGCAACGCGTCGGGTTCCAACGCGACCGCGGCCGGCGCCAACAGCAACGCCAACGGCCTCAAGGCGACGGCGGTCGGCGCCGCCAGCGATGCGGAAGGCATCAACGCGACGGCGCTCGGCTATGACAGCTACGCCTCGGGCACGTTCGCGACGGCAGGCGGCGCGGGCAGCAACGCCATCGGCACCTTCGCGACGGCCTTCGGCCAGGGCAGCATCGCCAACGGCACCACGGCCTCGGCCTTCGGCCAGGGCGCCAACGCGGCGGCGAACGGAACCACCGCCCTCGGCCAGGGCGCCGTCGCCACCTATCAGGGCGACGTGGCGCTCGGCCAGGGCTCGGTGACGGCAACGACGGTGCAGACCAGCGGCGTCACCCTCAACGGCACCGACTATGATTTCGCCGGCGCGACGCCGACGAGCACGGTCAGCGTCGGCTCGGCCGGTAATGAGCGCACCATCACCAATGTGGCGGCGGGGCGGATTTCCTCGACGTCCACCGATGCGGTAAACGGCAGCCAGCTCTATGCCACCAATCAGGAGGTCGACAACCTCGGCAGTCAGATCAACAATGTCAGTGCCGTCGCCGACAATTCCGTGCAGTACGACGTCGGCGGCAAGTCGTCGATCACCCTGGCGGGCGTGACCTCGACGGATGGCGGCCTCACCAACGGCACCAAGATCACCAATCTGTCGCAGGGCACGCTGAGCGCGACCTCCACCGACGCGGTGAACGGCTCACAGGTCTACACCATCGCCTCGAACACCTCCTCCTATCTCGGCGGCGGCGCGGATGTCATCGACGGCACGGCGCCGACCTATACCGTCGGCAGCACCGACTACCATGATGTCGGCAGCGCCATCGCCGCCATCAATGCCTCCATCGACGGCGGCGGCATCCAATATTTCCACACCAATTCGACCGGCGCGGACAGCACTGCCGGCGGCACGAACAGCGTCGCCGTCGGCCCTGCCGCCAACGCCTCCGGCGCGAGCGCGGTGGCGATGGGCAACAATACGAGCGCGTCGTCGACCTCCGCCGTCGCCATCGGCGACAACTCGACGGCCTCGGGCGGCACGGGCGCGGTCGCCATCGGCTCGCAGCAGACCGCCACCGGCAACGGCGCCGTCGCCATCGGCGATCCCGGCAGCGCCGTCGGAACCGGCGCGGTCGCCATCGGCGCCGACAACAATTCGAACGGCCAGGGCGCGGTGTCGCTCGGCAACGCCAACACGGCGACCGGGCAGGGGGCCGTCGCTCTCGGCAATGAGAGCACGGCCGGCGCGGCCGGCGCGGTCGCCATGGGCGACACGGCCAATGCGGCGAGCACGAACGCCGTCGCCATCGGATCGAATTCGGTGGCGACCAATGCCGGCGATGTCGCGCTGGGCTCGGGATCGGTGACGTCGGCGGCGGTGGGCACCAGCAGCGTCACCGTCAATGGCACGGACTACGACGTGGCGGGAACGAACCCGACCAGCACGGTGAGCGTGGGCTCGGCCGGTAATGAGCGAACGATCACCAATGTCGCGGCCGGCCAGATCAGCGCGACCTCGACGGATGCGGTGAACGGCAGCGAACTCTACGCCACCAACCAGGCTGTCGACGCGCTCGGAACCCAGGTCGCCTCGATCGGCGAGACGGCGGCGAATTCGGTCCAGTACGATGGTTCCGACAAGTCCTCGATCACCCTCGGCGGCGCCAGCGGCACCAAGATCACCAACCTGTCGCAGGGCGAGGTGTCGTCAACATCGACCGACGCGGTCAACGGGTCCCAGCTCTACCAGACCGATACGCGCGTCACCTCCCTGGAGAACGGCGAGTCCGGCCCGATCCAGTATTCCAACGTGACGACATCCACGCCGAGCGGCGCGCAGAGCAACGATCTGACGCTGATCGGCAAGGACACCAGTGCGCCCGTGGGGCTGCACAACGTCGCGAAGGGTTCGGTCGCCGTCGGTTCGACCGACGCGGTGAACGGCGGGCAGATCAACACGCTGGGCACGTCCCTCGCCACCAATTTCGGCGGAGGATCGACCTTCGACGCTTCGACGGGAACCGTCACGGCGCCGAGCTATACCATCCAGGGCAATAGCTACAACAATGTGGGCAGCGCCCTGAGCGGGGTGAACGACGCGCTCAACGCCATCAACAACAACATGTCCAACCTGCAGGGCCAGATCTCCCGCAACTACAAGAAGGCCAATGCCGGCACGGCCGCCGCCCTCGCCGCGAGCGGGCTGCGCTATGACGACAGGCCGGGCAAGATCTCCACCGCCGCGGCGATCTCGACCTATCACGGCCAGGCGGCGCTGGCCGGCGGCGTCGGCTGGACCTCCGAGGACCAGAAATGGCGGGCCAATCTCGCCGCCACCTTCTCGTTCACCCAGCGCAAGCCGGATGTGGGCGTCGTCGGCGGCCTGTCCTATACCTGGAACTGACGGCGCCGCGGCAGGGGGGATCGGGACGGTCGATCGGTGATCGACCGTCCGGCACGTTGCCCGCCGGCAAGATCCCCCGCTTCGCCGGGGGATTCTGCGTTCCGGCGTGCAGAGCGCCATGCCGCCTGATACAGCATGTCCTCGGGAGCACCGCCTTGCGGCAGGCGACGAAGAGGAACGGAGATCCATGGGTATCATCGGCAGGAAAACGGTCATGGGCGCCGTCCTGGTCGGTCTCGGCGCAGCAGCCTGCGTGCTGCCATGGGCGGCGGCCCGAGCCCAGGATACGCCCTCCTCGCCCGCCGCCCCCGCCTCGCCGGCCGACAACAAGGCCAAGCCGCTTCGGAAGGCGAAGCCGAAAGCGCCCAAAAAGGCCGTGCCCAGGGACAAGGCCGCCCAGCCCGTGGTCGCGCCGCCGCCGGTCGTCCTGCCGGACCCGCCGACGCCCGTCGTTCAGGTGCGCCAGATCGGCCTGACGCAATGCGCCGGCGTCGTCGACCAGATGGCGCACCAGATCCTGACCAGCAACTACAACATCCAGTCCGGCTGGAACCGCGCAGCGCCCACGGAGCACGTGTTCCAGAGCGTCGCCATCCTCAACAATCCCCAGAACACGCCGCCGGACGGCATGGCCGCGCTGGTCGCCACGCCGACGCCGAACGGCGCCTGCGACGGCGTCGCCCTCCAGGTGTTTCCGCTCGCCGGGGATTGCGATACCGCACAGAAGCTGATCCAGGCCGAGGGCAGCGTCGCCACGCCCATCCTCAACGCCCGCATCCTGTTCGACCGCAATGGAAGGCGCCTGTTCCTGGTGCCGGGCTTCGCGAAGACCTGCATCGCCATCGCCGTCGACTCGACCTTCGGCGTGCCGGGGAAATAGGCTTTTCCCGGCATCTCGCCTGTTTGGCCGGCTCCTTGGCGCCTACTTTGCCGGCTCCTTGGCCGCTTTGCCGTGCGTGGGCTTGGCCGGAGCCGGCTTGGCGACCGGCGCCGCGGCGGCCGGCGGAGCCGCAGCGGGCGCGCCGGCGGCATTGCCGAGATTCACCGACAGCCCGAACAGCTGCCAGGACGTGCCGACCGCCTGGAACAGGAATTCGAAACGCAGCTGGTCGCTGCCCGCCGGAAAATATCCGGCATAGTGCAGCAGGCCATCGGCGTTGATCTCCGGCTGCTGCGTCACGACCGGCTCGAGCACGGCGGCATTCGAGAGGTCGAGCCCGGCCTGCCGCTCGCTGGCGAAGATCTCGGCGAGGCGCGCCGCCGTATTGACCTTCTGGAAGTCGGGCGAGCCGAGATCGCGCAGCACGGTGTAATTGCCGGTCTTGTTGGCCTGGTCGAGGGCGATCAGGGTCGAGCGGGTGAATTTCAGCAGCACGCCCGGGTCGACCTTGACCGGGCCCGGCGCGGGGCGGCCGGCGGGTACTTGCGCTGCCGGCGCCTGCGCGGCGGGAACGTCGGCCGCGTTCTGCGCCGCCGCGGGCAGCGCGCTCACGCAGGCCAGCCCGCAGGCGACCACGGCGCGGGCCAGGGCTGCCGCCGGGCGGAAGGCGTGGGATGACATTGCATTCGCGTGATCTGCCTTCATGTCCATTTTGCCCGAAAGGATGCCGTGGCCGGTGATTTTTGTGGAATTTGGCCGGATGTTCGCGACATAACATATTTCGGAAGCCGGGCAAGGCGACGCCGCCGCCGTCCGGCCGTATAAGCGGCCGAAGCGGCGGGAAACCTTGGCGGAAAAGCCGAAAAAGACGGCATCGGCGGTGAAAATGGCCGCTCGGGAGCAAAGGAGCGCCATTCCATCGCATTGCCGCCAAATGCGGAAATGAGAATTCCAGTTCGCGACGTTCCCATTTCCCCAGCGATCCGCCATCGACGGGCGCGCGCGGCATGCCGCGCCGATGCCGACGATGCCTTCCAGCCACAGCCCGCCTGAACCGATTGGGACTCTCATGCTGCCCTTGTCCGCGTTGCGCTCCATGAAGGTGATGTTCGCGACGCCCTGCTACATCTCCGCCGTCTCCATGAACTATGTGGTGAGCACCTTCAGCCTGGCGCTCGATTCCAGGCATGTCGGGCTCGACTGCGTCCTCCACATGCACAGCGAGAGCCTCATCACCCGCGGCCGCAACAAGATCGTGATGAAGTTCCTGGAGGACCCGTCCTTCACCCATCTGTTCTGGATCGATTCCGACATCGCCTTCGACACCGCCGCCGCCTTCCGCCTGCTGCTGGCGGACCGGGACGTCGCGGCCGGCATCTATCCGATCAAGTCGCTGAACTGGCCGGCCGGCGGCATTCCGCAGGGCATGACGCAGCGCGATTTCGAGATCAATTATGCGTCCTATCCGCTGAATTCACTCGACCAGAACAAGAGCCCGATCGGCCAGCATGTCGACGAGCACGGCTTCATCGAAGTGTCGGAGGCCCCGACCGGCTTCATGGTGATCAAGCGCGACGTCTTCACGCGGATGATGCAGCATTACCCGCAGCTCAATTACGTGCCGGACGGGCCGCCCGGCCATCCCCAGGCCCATCTGCACTGGCTGTTCTTCGACTGCATGGTCGATCCCGACAGCGGCCGCTATCTGTCGGAGGACTATGCCTTCTGCCGCCGCTGGCGTGACATGGGCGGCAAGGTCTGGGCCGATTCGACCTCCAAGCTGATGCATCTCGGCCAGCATAATTTCGCCGGCAACCTCGCCGAAAGCCTGCAGGCGCAGGGCCGCTGGTGAGCGGGAGCGCGGACTTCCCGTCCGCTCTTCCTTCCTCAACGTGCGGCGCATCCCGGATGCGGACAGGATGTCCGCGCTCCCGGGAAGGCGTCAGGCCGCGTGGCGCTCGGCCCCGGGGCCGAAATGGCCGACATAGCGTTCGCTGATCTTCTCGACCGGCAGGATGACCAGGACGTCGGTGGTGCCGAACTGGTGGTCGACCACCGCGCCGTCGCCGAAGCAGGCGCCCAGGCGCAGATAGCCCTTGATCAGCGGCGGCAGGCCGTGCAGCGCCGCCTTCGCGTCGATGCCCTCCTTGCCGATGCGGTTCATGGAGACATAGCGCTCCGGCACCGCCTTGACGCTCCATTCGCCGGCGGCGGTGGCGTGGTGGTGCAGGAAGGCGAGCGGCAAAGCGAGGCGGCTCGGATCGGTGCCCTCCAGGCTGGCGCAGCCGAGCATGACGTCGATGCGGTGATGCAGGACATAGGTCCAGATGCCGTGCCAGAGCAGCTCCACCGTGCGCTTGTTGCGATAGGGCGCCAGCACGCAGGAGCGGCCGAGCTCGAGGAAGCGGCGGCCGGGATGGGCCGATATCAGTGGCTCGATGGCGAATTCGCTTGCCGAATAGAAGCCGCCATGGCGTTCGGCGATTTCCTGGCGCAGGAGCCGGTAGGTGCCGACGACGCGGGGCGCCGGCTTGCCGAAGGATTTGGGCGGCGCATCGTGGTCGATGACCAGGAGGTGGTCGCACAGCGTGTCATATTCGTCGCGGTCGCGCTTGGAGAACAGCGAGAGCGCGTTCGGCACCGCCGCCATCTCCTCGTAGAACACCTGGTAGCGCAGCTTCTGCGCCTTCTTGACGTCCTTGGCAGTCCGGGCGAGGCGGACCTCGAGGGACCCGATGCGGCCGAGCGTCATCGGCAACCCGCTATTCTCGGCACGGCGCAGCCGCAGCGCCGGCTTCAGCCGACGCGGCGCCAGCGGCACGATGTTGCCCTGGAACCGCTCGCCCCACCCGCGCGGATCCATCATCGCGAGAAAGCCCTTCGGCGTCGTGTATTTCGGCATTGCCTTCGGCATCTGGAGCCCCTGCCCGTACGTTCCCCATGACCCGCCTGTTGATCACACGATGCAGAAACATTTGTGACAACAATAAGCGAGGCGGAAGCTTATTGTACAGGGCGGGCGCCTTCGGGGCGGTAGAGAAGGGCGGCGCTCCCGCACCGCCGCTCTTCCGTCGTCCCCGTTCCCCTACTGATGGATCTCGGGCTCGACCAGCTTGGCGAGGTTGCGCAGCGATTCCTGCCAGCCGAGATAGCAGGCCTCGGGCGGGATGAGGTCGGGCACGCCGGCCTGCTCGATATTGATTTCGGTGCCGACCGATACTTTCTTCAACGCCACCGTCACCTGCATTTCGCCGGGCAGATTGGGGTCGTCGAACCTGTCCGTGTAGCGCACGCGCTCGCCCGGAACGAGTTCGACATATTCGCCGCCGAAGGCGTGGCTGTGGCCGGTGGTGAAGTTGCGGAAGGACATCCGGAAGGTGCCGCCGACTTTCGCTTCCAGATGATCGACGGTGCAGGTGAAGCCGTTGGGCGGGAGCCATTTGGCGAGGGCATCCGCCTCGATGAAGGCGCGGTAGATCTTCTGCGGGCTGGCCGGCAGGACGCGGTGAAGACGTATCGTGTTGAGCATGCTCGTTTATCCTCTCGGGACGGGAAGGGATGTTCGCGGCCGGTCAGGCGCCGGGTATCGGCAGGACCGGCATGATCTCGACGGACTCGCCGGGGAAGATCGCGAAATGCGGATGGTTTTCGAACAAGGCGGCGGCGGCCTCATGCGACTCCGCCCGCACCAGCGTGAAGGCGGCCATCGCATTGCCGACGTCCTCGACGCCGCGTTCGGAGACCTTCTTCGTCCTGCCGAGCGGGCCGCCCATGGCGACGATCGCCGCCTGGTGCTTGTCGACCCAGGCTTTCCAGGCGGCCATGCCCTCCTGTTCCCGGGCACGCCTTTCGGCGTCGGGAAGCGCCAGCCACGCCGTCATGCGCGGGCTGGTCCTGCTGCCGAGAAAGACGGCGAGGTAGGTGTCGTTCGTGCTCATCGGTTTCCTCTCCTTTGTGGCCTGCGGGCTGATCCACATCACAATGACGAACGAGGCCATGCCGCGCCGACAAGGGGGCGCCGGATTTCTCGACGGCGTCGGCAAAATTGGGTGGGTGCCTGTCAGGACCGAGCCCGAAGTTTCGCCAACCGTAGAGAAGGCCTCACATCAAAGAACCGATTCGCCGTCGGCATATGCAAGAACATCGGCCGATCTAACCAAGAGTTCGAAAGACAGAACTGTGGTCTCCA
Organism: Labrys monachus; assembly: GCF_030814655.1. Classification (NCBI taxonomy): domain Bacteria; kingdom Pseudomonadati; phylum Pseudomonadota; class Alphaproteobacteria; order Hyphomicrobiales; family Xanthobacteraceae; genus Labrys; species Labrys monachus. Next base: position 6,142,228 of record NZ_JAUSVK010000001.1, on the reverse strand, counting down.
GGGCCTTGCCCGCGATATCGCCTGCTTCGCCAAAATCCTTAGTCATATCGGGCACAATTCAGGAGGACTGAGGGAATGAAACATAGGCCGCCAGCTCGGTGGTCTAGAGAGTTCGAGTTAATAATACAATACCACGGTGCCGTATTAAACGGCAGGAATGCGACGAATATTAGACGGCGCACAAAAGATCATTTTAACGCCCTATTAATTCTTCCAATTGATAAATGAGTTCTTTAGATAACAGTCACGACGAAGCCATAAACTTCATTTCTCAGCGGACCTGCTCACCTCAGAAAGCAGTTATTATAAAAAAAATTAATCCTATAAACCATAGGTAATTCTAAGTATTTCGTTACAAATTTAACGTACTTTTGCTTCGAATTGTCAAGATCTGTTATTGCCAAATTGGCATAGAAGATCTTATAATACCGACGGTACCGTCTCCTCTGTCACCGCATCCGCATTCTTAAACAGTAAGAAGTCTAAAAAATCTATTTCCTCTTCCTATTTTGGAGAGAGCCTCAAACATTAAATCTCCGAACCTATACGACTCTTTCATATATCTTTTGCTTTGTTCGGGGTTCATGAATTTCTCTTTAAGGGTGTCTTCGTCGAAGTCGGTATCCCCTAGAAATTTATTATATTGGTTTATTAAAGATCTAACTTCACCGCTAGCCTCGCTTAGATCCCGCTGTACAAGCAGCCACTCCAAGCGCTCCGACGGCGTTAGACGAGTCATCTCCGAGGCGTCCTTTGGAGAAACAGTGTTTTCCCTCTTATATATAGCAAGAAGATATAAGAGGGCCGAATAACATGTAAGCATTCTGCTGTGCTTGAGCTTGTAATTCTTTATTTTTCCTTTAATTTTCTTCTCGTCGGGTTTTCGTTCTGTTCTAGCCTCGTAATTGACGCAAAAGGTGCGCCAGAGTCGCAGTATATCGTTTGCTAAAAAGGCTGGCATAAACTCGCCCTTATGATCTTCATAGTCGCGCCAATATGCCGCAATCACTTCGTCAATAACGTAATTATAAGTCTCCTCGCCGAGTAGGGGGCGACTCTCCAAAAATAGAAGAAGTCGGCCGGTTAGAGTGTTATTTGCGTCATCTTCCGGCATTCCTAAGGTATTTATCAGTTCACCCGAAGAATAATGTACAAGGTATTTTCCGTCTCCGTCAAAATCAGGTATTATAAGTTTTCTTGTAGATTCTATTAGATCGGCCTTTATGCAAATCTCGTCCAGCCTACTAAGCTGACTTAACCTCACGGAGTTCGCTCCAGAATCGTCCTTATTTCTACCTACGATGAAGAGATCTAGATCACTATTCTGATTCGCTTCGAGGCGGCCGAATGAACCAGTAGCATAGACGCATGCTTTCCCATCCAGCAACGTCCGGGCAGAGTTCAGCTCTGATTGAAGCGCAATCGTGCGCTCCCTAGTATAGGCGCGTCGGCTTTCTAGCTGATTCATCTTTCCTCCCATTGGAACACGTTAGCAAATATCTCCGCCTGCTCAATTGCATCATCTAAAGCATGGTGAGTATGACGTGAAGCTGGAATCAGATGATTCGGAAGACGTGAACGACCAGCCTGAGAGATTGGGAGTTTACTTTTAACCGCAACTGCGGTTTTAATGTCAAAACAGCGAGAATAGCCAAAGGGCGATCCGTTGGGACAAAATCGAACAAAATACCAATATAGCCAAGACCAATCAAAGCTTAACGGATATGCAACTAAGACTGGATTTGCGTGTCCAGCAACTTTTGTTATCCATTTAAACGCCTCTGTCATAGCGGTTTCGGGATTTTCACCATTTTTAACAAGTAAATCGCGATCTAAACCATTAACCTGCAATGCATCAGCCTCGAAATTATTGGAGATTGGCTTCAGCTCTCGATAAATATTCTTATGGTAATCCTGAGGCCGAGAAAATGCTTTCCCATCAAAGGAGCCGGCATAAACAAGGGCGAACGACAAAATTGAGAAAGGGCCGGGAATAGGACCATCAGTTTCAACGTCCGCGGAAAAATATGCGTCCACCCTGCTCTCCAAGATGTTGCCCGATTGCTCAGCTTCAATCTGATTAGGAAGTGGGTTTGAGCTCACAAAATTCATTTTATCCCTTGTCCAACGATGCAGGTATGTCTAGTTGGAGGAGCATCGATCAGCAAGCGGGCTGACGGATTTCCTCGTCACTGACGTGCGGTTTTGAGAGGGAGCGCGTGCTGAATAATCCGCTGTGGCTCTGTGCTGCCTAGGCGCAAATTATTCAAAACAAGCTCAACCGCCCTCCTGTACCCCGGTTCCTTGTTATCTTCAGTACCTTACGCTGATTGAATTACCGTCGCGCGGTCGGTCCGCGCCCGGTAACTCAATGCCTCCGCCACATGGATGCGGCCGACGGCGTCCTCGCCGTCGAGGTCGGCCAGGGTGCGGGCGACGCGCAGGACGCGGTGGAAGCCGCGGGCGGAGAGGCGCATGGCGTCGGCGGCGTCGCGCAGGAGCTTGGTCGCCACCGCGTCGGGCCTGGCGACCTGCTCGACGACGCTGACCGGCACGCCGGCATTGGTCGAGGCCTCGGCGAGGCCGAGCGCCTGGTAGCGCGCCGACGCCCGGGCGCGCGCGGCGGCGACGCGGGCCGCCACCTCGGCGGAGCCTTCGGCCGGCGGCGGCAGGATCAGGTCGGCGGCGGAGACGGCGGGCACCTCGATGACGATGTCGATGCGGTCGAGCAGCGGCCCCGAGATCCGCGCCTGATAGTCGGCGGCGCAGCGTTCCACCGGGCCGCGCCGGCAGGAGAAGCCGGGATCGTTGGCCTTGCCGCAACGGCACGGGTTCATCGCCGCGACGAGCTGCACCCGCGCCGGATAGGAGACGCGCGCATTGGCCCGCGCGATCACGGCCTCGCCGGTCTCCAGCGGCTGGCGCAGGGCGTCGAGCGTCTGCGGCGCGAATTCCGGCATCTCATCGAGGAAGAGCACGCCGTGATGCGACAGCGAGACCTCGCCGGGCCGGGCATGCGCGCCGCCGCCGATCAGCGCCGCCATCGAGGCCGAATGATGCGGGGCGCGGAACGGGCGGCGATTGGTCAGCTCGCCGCCGGCCAGGTGGCCCGCCACCGAATGGATCATCGAGACTTCGAGCAGCTCGCGCGGGGCGAGCGGCGGCAGGATCGAGGGCAGCCGCGCCGCCAGCATCGACTTGCCGGAGCCGGCCGGCCCGATCATCAGGAGGTTGTGCGATCCGGCCGCCGCCACTTCGAGGGCGCGCTTGGCGGTCTCCTGGCCCTTGATGTCGTTGAGATCAGGCAGGTTGGTCGGCGCGGCGGCGATGCGCGGCTGCGGCCGCGAGAGCAGCTGCGTGCCCTTGAAATGATTGGCGAGCTGGATCAGCGAGCGCGGCGCCAGGATCTCCATGTCCGCCGCGGCCCAGGCCGCTTCCGGCCCCGACGCGGCCGGGCAGATCAGGCCGAGGCCCTTGGCATTGGCGGCGACGGCGGCGGGAAGCACGCCGGCCACCGGCGTGATGGTGCCGTCGAGCGCCAGCTCGCCCAGCACGCAATAGCCCTCCAGCGCGTCGTGCGGGATGGCGCCGATGGCCGCCATCACGCCGAGGGCGATTGGCAGGTCGAAATGGCTGCCTTCCTTGGGCAGGTCGGCCGGCGCCAGGTTGACGGTGATGCGCTTGGCCGGCAGCGCCAGGCCGGAGGCGACCAGGGCCGAGCGCACGCGCTCGCGCGCTTCCGACACCGCCTTGTCGGGCAGGCCGACGATCATGAAGACGACGGAGCCGGCCATGATCTGCACCTGCACGTCGACCTGCCGCGCCTCGACCCCTTCGAACGCCACCGTCGAGACACGCGAAACCATGGGAGCCCCCGCCACAAGCCGGACTGGACGATAGCGGGCGGCGGGGAGCGCGCCAAGAGGGGATGAGAACAAATCGTGATTTCAACGGAAATCCCGTCCGCTCTTCTGCTCCGCTGCCGCAACGGGTGCAGGCTCGCCTCATCCGGCCACCGGTGTGGTTCAAGAGCGGGCGGGACGCTCACGGTCCCAGGGGATGCGCGCTCCCGGGAGCGCGGACGTCTCGTCCGCCCTTCCTTTCCGCCGCAGCACCGGCTGCAGGCTCGCCTCTCCTGCAGCCGCAGTGGTTCAAGAGCGGGCGGGACGCCCGCGGTCCCGGGGGATGTGCGCTTCCCGTCATCCCGCCGGCGGCGGCCCGTCATACTGGGCGCGCGGGCGGATCAGCGTGCCCTTCGTCGTCTGTTCGAGGATATGGGCGGTCCAGCCGACCGAACGGGCGACGGCGAAGAGGGTGAGGGGGGCGCTCGCCGGCAGGCCGTGGGCGTCGCACAGGGCGGCCACGGCGAAATCGATATTGGGCTGCTCGCCGGTCAGCGCCTCGACGGCCTCGCGGATCTCGGTGAACACCGCATCGGGCTGGAACCGGGCGAACAGCGCGGCGGCTCGGGGGTCGCCGTCGGGATAGAGGCGGTGGCCGAAGGCCGGCAGGGGCCGGCCCTGGGCGAGCCAGTCGCGCACCGCCCGCACCGCGCCGTTGCGGCGGGCCGCGTCCACCAAGGCGCGCGTGCCCATGGCCGCGCCGCCATGCAGCGGCCCGGCGAGCGTCGCCAGCCCCGCCAGGAGGCTGGCCGAGACCGGGGCGCCCGTCGAGGCGGTGACACGGGCGGCGAAGGTCGAGGCGTTGAGTTCGTGGTCGGCGAGCAGCACGAGAGCGCGGCGGACGAGGTCCTCCACCGCGGGCGCCTCCCAGGCGGCGGCGACGCGCCGGTGCAGCGGCCCGCCGGTCTGCGCCGCCGCGCCGAGCATGGCGCCCGCCATCTCGGCGACGAGACCGGCCGCCTCGCGGCAGAGCACGGCGCCCGAGCGGCCCTGCGCGGGCGGATCGTTTCCCGCGCGGCGGGCGAGGGCGAGCAGGCCGGCCTCCAGCGGATTGGCGGGGGCGGGCGCGGGCGGCGGCGCTTCGTGCGGCGCCCGCCCGAAATGCACGCCGCCGGCATCCCACAGCAGGGTGGCGATCTCTTCCAGCGTGGCGGTCTCGGCGAGGCGGGCGGCGTCCTGCCCGCGATACCACAGCCTGCCCTGCGCCACGGTGGAGAGGCCGGAGACGAGCACCGGCTCGCCCCAGAAGATGGTTTCCGCCGCGACGGCGGCGGCGCTGCGTCGCCCGGCATGGCGGCCGGCGAGACGGCGCACGTCATCGCCATTGTAGAGGCTGCGCCGCGTGTCCATGGGATCGGGCTTCGCCCGGATCTTGCCGCGGCTGACATTGGCGTAGAGCGTCTGCGGCTGGACCTTCAGCGCCGCCAGCGCCTGTTCCGAGGTTAGCCAGGACATCGCATCTCACATTGACGATTTCAATCAAGATTGACGTCAACCCTAATGCGTCCGAATCCTCCTCGCAAATGGATTTGCGAATGAAGGGAGAGTGTCTCATGAACAACGGACTGGATGATGTCGTCGCGACGGAGACGGTGATGTCCGATGTCGACGGGCTGGCGGGCCGGCTGACCATACGCGGCCATTCGCTCGACGATCTCGCCGCGTCCAGCCGCTACGAGGACCTTGTCGGCCTGCTGCTCGACGGCTTCGTCGCCGGGCTGGCGCAAAGCGAGGAGCTCGCCGCCGATCTCGGCGAGGCGCGGACCCGGGTGTTCGAGCAGCTGGTGCCGGCCTGCGCCGGCCTCGGTCCTCTGTCGGTGACCGAGGCCCTGCGCGCCGCGCTGGCGCAACTCGCCGACGGCGAGGATGCGGCGACGGCGCTGCGGCTCGTCGCCGCGCCGGCCGTGCTGGTGCCGGCGATCGTCCGCCTGCGCCGGGGCCAGGCGCCGATCGCGCCCGATGCCGGCGCCGGGCACGCCGCCGACATGCTGCGCATGCTGCGCGGCGCCGATGCGCGGCCGGCCGAGGCGGCAGCGCTCGACATCTATCTCGTCACCGTCAGCGACCACGGCCTCAACGCCTCGACCTTCGCCGCCCGTGTCGTCGCCTCGACCCATGCCGGCCTGACCTCCTCGGTGCTCGCCGCCCTCAGCGCCCTCAAGGGGCCGCTCCATGGCGGCGCGCCCGGCCCGGTGCTCGACATGCTCGACGCCATTGCCGCCACGGGCGACGCCGAGGCCTGGCTGGAAGCAGCCCTCGATCGCGGCGAGCGGCTGATGGGCTTCGGCCACCGCGTCTACCGCGTGCGCGATCCGCGCGCCGAGGCGCTCAAGCGTTCGGTGCAGCGCCTCTTCGCCTCGGGCGGCGAGGGCACCGGGCGGCTCGCCCTCGCCGAGGGCGTGGAAGCGGCGGCGACGCGCATCCTGGCGCGGCGCAAGCCGGACAGGCCGCTGCAGATCAATGTCGAGTTCTACACCGCGCTGCTGCTGGAGGCGCTCGGCTTCCCGCGCGAGAGCTTCACCGGCGTGTTCGCCGCCGGGCGCGTCGCCGGCTGGATCGGCCATGCCCGCGAGCAGGCGCTCTATGGCCGCCTGATCCGCCCGCAATCGCGCTATGTCGGTCCGCTTCCGGACAGGGCGGCGTGACGGGGCTCATCCCTGTTGTCTGGCCAGCGTCGCATGCAGCTCCGGCAGTTCGCTGTGATGGAGCAGCAGCACGCCGAGCTTGCGGGCGAGCTGCTCGGCGGCGGCGGTGAAGTCGCGGTTGGAGACGACGGCGGCGTGGTCGGCATCGCTGTAGCCGGCGGCGGCATGGGCCTCCTGCACCGCCTTGTTGCCGACCGGATTGCCGAAATAGAGCTTGCACTGGATGGCGATGGAGACGTCGTCCCGCCGTGCCAGGATGTCGATGCCCTGGTCGCCGGACATGCCCGTCACCTCGGCGTCCCATCCCGCCTGGCGTAGCAGGTCGGCGCACAGATGCTCATAGTCCTGCGGGCTAATGTCCTCGATCGCCTCCGGCATCGCCACGCCGTCCTCGGCGGCGATCCAGCCCTTCACCACCCGCGTCGCGAAGGCGTCGAAGCGCTCGCAGGACCGCTCGTCGAGATCGAGCCCCGTCGCGGCGCGGAATCGCCCCAGTTCCTCGTGCCATTTGCCGAACTCCTCCGCGCCATAGGCGTTGGTGCGGACCAACTGGCGGCAGCGCTTGACCAGCGCCGGGCGATGCGCCCGCAGCAGGCGCAGCCAATGGCGCCGGCGGGCGCCGAAGGGCAGTACGCCGAGCCGGTAGAGCAGGGCGCCGAGCAGCAGGCCCGCGAGCGAAAGCGAGGCGGAGAGGGCGGTGAGATGGTGGAGGCCCGCCAGATTCATCGCGACGACGAACAGGATCGCGAATTTGGTCAGGCCGGTCCAGCTCGCCGCACGAAAGAGACCGAACGCCCGGAACATGGCGCGTTTCTAGCGCGAAAAGATTGCCAAGAGGTGAGAGGCGCCGGCGGGAGGCTAGAGGCGCCGGACCTGGCGCCCGCTCGGCGGCTATACTCGATCATGCGGATCTGTGTATAGCCCGAGATGCGCTGACGGCGGCTGCAGGGCGCGGCCCGAAATGGCGCGCCGACATGGCCAAGAGCCTCCGGCACCTGGGCGAAGACCCGGCGGTATTGGGCCTTTCCGGCGATTAGGCCGCCAGGCCGCCTTCCCGGGTTTGAAGGGGAAGGCGGCGCGTGTCAGGCGAGACGGCGATCAGACCCAGTCGTCGTCGTTCGACCCGCCGTCGTCATTGTCGTAGTCGGTATCGTCGCCATAGTCGTCGTCCGGCGAATCATAGGCGGCGTCGCGGACATTGTCGTCGCGCGAATCGGCCCGGTTGTCGCGATCGTCGTTGCGATCGTCCCGCGGCGCCTCGTTGATGATCGTCTCGTTGACGGTTTCCGGCGCCTGGCGGCCCCAGGGCCCTTCGAGGCCACCGCCGCCGCCGAGCAGGCCGCTCGCATTGGCGCCTCCGCCGAGCAGGCCGCCCCCACCGCCGAACATCGAGCGCACCCCTTCGAACAGCAGCGCGCCGCCGGCGACGCCGGCCGCCGTCTGCAGGGCGCCCCGCATGAAGCCGCCGCCCTGCGGCGCGGAGGCCGCCGGCGGCTCCGGTGCCTGGTACGGGCCGGGCTGGTAGGCGCCGGGCTGGTAGGGCTGGCCCTGAGGCGGGGGAGGCGGCGCGTCGCGGCGCTGTCCGAAGCCGGACAGGGCGGAGCCGGCGCGCTCCAGGAAGGACGGGGCGGGCTGCTGCTGGCGCTGCTCGGCGGCCTGCTGGGCAGCCGCTTCCGCGGCCCTGAGCTTGTCATGGGCTTCGCGCAGGGCGTGATCCTGCACCAGCACGGTCTGCACCAGCGCATAGGCGGCGCCGGGCGAGCGGGCCATCTCGGCCTCGATCGCGCGTTCGGCTTCCGCATCGCGTCCGCCTGGCGTGGCGCTGCGCAGCCGGTTGAACAGGTCTTCGATGAGGGATTTCTCGTCCGGGGTCATCGCTTCTCTCCATCGCGGTTTTTCCGCCTCGGGCGGATCGGCCGCTGCGCTCCCATGTGGGAGCGGTCTCGGGATGGGACAAGAAGCGGCCGGAAATGCGGCGGATTACTTCGGCTTAATCTCCGGGCCTCGCCGCCCTGCGCGGCAGCCTCAATGCGCCTCCTCCCAATTGTCGGCGGCGCGGGCGTCGACCTTGAGCGGCACCTTCAGCGACAGAGCGGGCAAGGCGGCGCCCTCCATCACCGCGGTGACCACCGGCAGCGTCGCCTCGACCTCGCCCTCGGGCGCCTCGAAGACGAGCTCGTCATGCACCTGCAGCAGCATGCGGGCCGAGAGCGAGGCCTTCGCCAGCGCCGCGTCCATGCGCACCATGGCGCGGCGGATGATGTCGGCGGCCGAGCCCTGGATCGGCGCGTTGATCGCCTGGCGCTCGACGAAGGCGCGCTCGGAGGGATTGCGCGATTCGATCGCCGGGAAATGGCATTTGCGGCCGAAGACGGTGGTGACGTAGCCCTGGTTCCGGCATTCGGCCTTCATGCGGTCCATATAGTCGCGGATGCCGGGAAAGCGCTCGAAATAGCGGCGGATATAGGCGCCGGCCTCCTCGCGCGAGATCGCGAGCTGGTTGGCGAGGCCGAAGGCCGAGATGCCGTAGATGATGCCGAAATTGATCGCCTTGGCGCGCCGGCGCACCTGCGGGTCCATGCCGTGCACCGGCACGCCGAACATCTCGGACGCCGTCATGGCATGGATGTCGATGCCGTCGGCGAAGGCCTGCTTGAGCTGCGGGATCTCGGCGACATGGGCGAGCACGCGCAATTCGATCTGCGAATAATCGGCCGAGATCAGCTTGGCGCCGGGCGCCGCGATGAAGGCGGTGCGGATCTTGCGCCCCTCCTCGGTGCGCACCGGGATGTTCTGCAGGTTCGGCTCCGAGGAGGACAGGCGCCCCGTCGTCGTCGCCGCCAGCGCGAAGGAGGTGTGCACGCGGCCCGATCTCGGGTTCACATAGGTCGGCAGCGCGTCGGTATAGGTCGATTTCAGCTTGGTGAGCTGGCGCCATTCGACGATGCGCCGCGGCAGTTCGAGCCCCTGCTCGGCGAGATCCTCCAGCACGCTGGCGGACGTCGCCCATTGGCCGGTCGGCGTCTTCCGGCCGCCGGGCAGCTGCATCTTGCCGAACAGGATGTCGCCGAGCTGCTTGGGCGAGCCGACATTGAAGGTCTCGCCGGCCAGTTCGTGGATCGCCGCCTCCAGCCGCGCGGCGCTCTGCGCGAATTCGCCGGACAACCGCGAGAGGATCTGGCGGTCGATCATGATGCCGCGCGCCTCCATCTTGGCGAGCTCGGCGACGAGCGGGCGCTCCAGCGTCTCGTAGACCGTCAGCATGCCCTCGGCGACCAGCCGGGCCTTGAACAGCAGCCAGAGGCGCAGCGTCACGTCGGCGTCCTCCGCCGCATAGGCGGTGGCGCGGTCGATCGGCACCTGGTCGAAGCCGATGAGCGACTTGCCGGAGCCGGCCACCTCCGAGAAGGCGATCGGCTTGTGGCCGAGATGGCGGACGGAGAGCTCGTCCATGCCGTGATTGCCCTTGCCGGCGTCGAGCACGTAGGACATCAGCATGGTGTCGTCATAGGAGGCGATGCGGATCGCCTCGCCCTGCATCACCAGCGCGTCATATTTGAGGTTCTGGCCGATCTTGAGCACCGAGGCGTCCTCGAGCAGCAGCTTCAGGCGCGGCAGCGCTTCCTCGGGCGCGACCTGCCCGGGCATCAGCCCGGCGCCGAAGAGGTCGGCCTTGTCGCGGTGGCGCAGCGGCACGTAGCAGGCCCGCCCCGGTTCCAGCGCCAGCGAAAAGCCGACCATCTCCGCCTGCATCGCGTCGAGCGAGGTGGTCTCGGTATCGAAGGCGACGACGCCGCGCTCGCGTGCCTCGGCGATCCAGCGGTCGAGCGCCTCCAGGCTGGAGACCGTCTCGTAGCGGCCGACATCGACCGGCGTGGCGGCGAGCTTCGCCCTGACCTGGTCGACCAGCGCGGCGGGCGTGCCGGCATGGCCGCCGAGCGGCGGCGCGCCGGACTGGGCCTCGGCCGGCGGGCCGCCCGCGGCCGCGCCGGGGCCTGCCGGCGCCGGCGCGAAATCGCTGGCGGGGACCTTGAGGAATTCGTCGGGTTCGACGGCGGCCGCGTCGATGCCGGTGTCCTCGGCGATGCGCCGCGTCAGGGTGGAGAATTCCATCGCCTTGAGGAAGGCGATCGCCCCCCTGGCGTCGATGCCGGGCGCCACCAGCTCTTCGATCGGCGTCTCCAGCACGACATCGGTGACCAGCTTGACGAGCTCGCGCGAGATGCGGGCGAGGCCGGCATGCTCGATGAGGTTCTCGCGGCGCTTGGCCTGCTTGATCTCGCCGGCGCGGGCGAGCAGGGTTTCGAGGTCGCCATATTCGTTGAGGAGTTGCGCCGCCGTCTTGACGCCGATGCCCGGCACGCCCGGCACGTTGTCGGTGGAATCGCCGGCGAGCGCCTGCACGTCGACGACCTTGTCCGGCGTCACCCCGAACTTCTCAAGGACTTCGGCTTCGCCGATCACCCGCTCGGGCCGCGAGCCCTTGGCCTTCTGATCGCCGGAAGCCGGGTCGAACATCACCACGCCGGGGCGGATCAGCTGCATCAGGTCCTTGTCGGCCGAGACGATGGTGACGTCGGCGCCGCCCTCGACCGCGATCCGGCAATAGGTGGCGATGAGGTCGTCCGCCTCGTAGCGGATCTGCTCCACCGGCCGGAGGCCGAAGGCGCGCACTGCGTCGCGCATCAGCGGGAATTGCGGCACCAGCTCTTCGGGCGGCGGCGGCCGATGCGCCTTGTAAGGCGGGTAGAGCTCCTTGCGGAAGCTCTCCTCGGACTTGTCGAAGATGATGGCGAGATGGGTCGGCTTCTTGCCCATCACCCCCTCGCGGATCATCTTGTAGAGCACGTTGCAGAACAGCCGCACGGCGCCGGTCGGCAGGCGGTCCGAGCGGTAATTGTAGCGGGCGTCCTGGTTCATCGACTGGAAATAGGCACGGAAGATGAAGGAGGAGCCGTCGACCAGGAAGACGTGATCGCCCGGCCCGGGACTATGCGGGGCAGAAGGGGCGGAGGACGCGTCGGTCATTGAAGCCTCATCATGGCGGCCAGCTTCTTTGGAAGCCCGATTCTCGAGCGGCGATCATACTCGCTGGCGCCGAGAAGGCGAGCGCGCGCTCGCGAGCCGTTCTTGAAGCGATTGCGGAGGCCGGCCCCGGCCGGCTACACTGGCGCCATGATGTTTTCCTCCGAAGAACTGGAGCGCTACGCCCGCCACGTCGTCATGCACGAGGTCGGCGGCGCCGGCCAGCAGGCGCTGGCGCGGGCGCGCGTCCTCGTGATCGGCGCGGGCGGCCTCGGCGCGCCGGTCCTGCTCTATCTCGCGGCGGCCGGGGTCGGCACGCTCGGCATCGTCGACGACGACGTCGTCGCCCTTTCCAACCTGCAGCGCCAGGTCATCCATGCCACCGCCGATATCGGCCGGCCCAAGGTCGAGACCGCGGCCGAAGCGATCGCCCGCCTCAATCCGCATGTGCGGGTGGTCAGGCACGCCGTGCGGCTCGACGCGGACAATGCGGCCGGGCTGGTCGCCGGCTACGACCTCGTGCTCGACGGCTCCGACAATTTCGACACGCGCTATGCCGTCTCGGATGCCTGCTTCCACGCCCGCAAGCCGCTGATCGCCGGCGCGCTCGGGGTGTTCGACGCCATGCTGACGACGCTACGTCCCTTCGAGACGGATGCCAAGGGCAGGCCGAACCCGACATGGCGCTGCCTCTTCCCGCACAAGCCGCCGCCCGGCACCATCCCGAGCTGCGCGGAAGCCGGCGTCCTGGGAGCGCTCGCCGGCATCGCCGGCTCGATGATGGCGCTGGAGGCGATCCGCGAGATCGTCGGCTTCGGCACCGGACTGACCGGCCGCCTCGTCCATATCGATGCGCGCGACATGCGTTTCGTCGAAACCCTCTATGACTGGGACCCGGACAATCCGCTGAATGGCGAAGAGGCGCAAGCAAGGGGCGCGATGGCGATGGCACAAGAGTGACGGAGATGGCAGTCAGCGGCATGACCGAGATCGCCCCCCTCAGGACTTCCAGCCGCGTCTTCCTGCGCGCGCTCCAGCTCGATGCCCATATCGGCTATTACGCCCATGAGAAGGGCGTCCGGCAGCCGCTGGTCGCCGATGTCGAGCTCACGCTCGGCGTGCACGGCTTCGGCGGCGACGACATCCACGGCACCGTCGATTACGGCAGGATCGCGGAGGCCGCTCATGCGCTCGCCGACGAGCATGTCGACCTGATCGAGACCTTCGCCGAGCGCCTCGCCCAAAAATGCCTCGCCCTTCCGCTGGTCAGCGCGGTCAAGGTCCGCATCGAGAAGCCGCGCGCGGTGCCCGGCGCGATGGCGGGCGTCGAGATCGTGCGGGTGAAGGGGTAGCCGGCGCGGACGTCCGGTCAGCCAAGGTGCCGGTCAGGGGACCGGCACACCGGTGGGCGGGTCCCCTGACCGGCCGCTCGTCTTCCTCGGCCGGCCTATCCCGCCCGGGCAAAGGTTGCGTCGCCGGGCCGCGGCGTATTACAAATTGGAAAGCCGGGTTTTCACGGCGCGGCCGGCTCTCTACCTTGCGGCGAATCGTCAACGGGACTGGGAAAGCCACGATGGACAAATGGATCGAAAGAGGGCTCGTCGCCTCGCGCTGGATCATGGCGCCCTTCTATATCGGGCTGATGGTCTCGCTGCTGGTGGTCCTGCTGAAATTCGGCCAGGAACTCGTCCACTACATCGAGAATGCGGTGGCCCTCACCGGCGAGGAGACCGTGACCGGCGCGCTGGAGATGGTCGATCTCGCATTGCTCGGCAGCCTGATCCTGATCGTCATCTTCTCGGGCTACGAGAATTTCGTCTCCCGCATCGACGGCGCCGACCATGTCAACTGGCCGTCCTGGATGACCAAGGTCGATTTCGCCGGCCTCAAGCTGAAGCTGCTCGCCTCCATCGTGCTGATCTCGGCCATCCAGCTCCTCAAGGGCTTCATGCAGATCGAGAAGCTGACCGACCGCGACCTCTATTGGCTCGTCGGCATCCACATCGTCTTCATGCTGTCGAGCGTGCTGCTGGCGCTGTCGGACTGGCTGCAGGCCAAAGCGGGGCATGGCGAGGAATAGGCCGTGCCCCGTTTCGGGTACATACGCCACCGCGTGCCGAGGGCGCCTGCGCATCAGCCCCAGGGATTGATCGTCCGGACGCTGCATGGCGCGAAATGCGCGATGTTTCGCGTGGCGAGCGGATAATCGTGGCGCAAGGCAATGGAAGCGATCATGCCATCCAGGGCATCCAGCGTTTCGCCTTTCCGACGCGCCGCACCCATCACGTGGCCATAGATCAAGGCGGCTTCTTCATCGAAGCCATAGATCCGCCCGGCAAAGCGCCTGCGCCACTCGTCCAGGCTGGACTGCAGCCGAGGCGAACGTTCATCGTGCCGGATTTTCTCGATGCCGTAGGCGATCTCGGCGATAACGATGGCGGGCACGGCGACGAGGTGGTCGTTGGCGATCAGCCAATGGATCACTGCCGGTGCCGGTCTGGGGCGCATTGTCTCCGCCAGCACGTTGGTGTCGATGAAAATCACAGATCGATGCCATGATGAGGCTGGCGATCCGCTCGAGCGAGCGCCTCGATATCGATGTCCTTCTCTGCCGCGGCGTTCCGCGACAGACGCGCGTAAAATTCCGACGCAGGTTCCTCGCCGATGCTCTGACGGGCGTAGAGATCCAGTGCCCGCTCCACGATATGAGCTATCGATCGCCGCTCGCGCGCCGCCAAGCGATGCGCCAGCTCACTCGCCCGTGCCGAACGCACGGATAATTGTCGCTCTGCAGCCATCGTCGCTACTCCTGCTCTCCCACCCTATATGGCGCGACGGCTCAAGATGGCAAGATGTCCGGCTTATGGCACCGCGAGGACCTGGCGGCAGGCCGCCGGCAGCTCGGACATCGTGATCTGATGGGGCGGTGGCGGCGGCTTCGTCGGCGGCTTGGGATGCAGCACCGCGTCCGAGAACCAGTAGTCGAGCTCCTTGCCGCAGCCTTCCCCCGGCGGGGGCGGCACCTGCGGTGTGCAGAGGCGACTGCCCTTGGGGCACAGCAGGCGGACATGGAAATGATAGTCGTGCCCGTACATCGGCCGGACCTTGGCGAGCCATGAACGGTCGCCCGTCGCATCGCGGCACATCGCCTTCTTGACGGCGGGGTTGACGAAGATGCGCTCGACGGCCGGATCCTCCGCGGCCGCCTCCACCACCGCCATGTTGGACGGCTTCCACGAGTCGTTGACGTCGAGGCGGTCGCTGCGGACCATCACGATCGCGCTCATCGTCTCGCGCTCCTGCGCCGACAGCACGTGATCGGGCATCGGCCGGTACCAGATGTCGGCGTCGAGCCCGATCTGGTGGGAGGCGTGGCCGGTGATCATCGGGCCGCCCCGGGGCTGGGCCATGTCACCGACCAGGAGACCCCGCACGCCCGCGACCTGCGGCACGCGGTTGGCCAGCCGCTTGAGGAAGGCGACGATCGCCGGGTTGCCCCAGTTGCGGTTGCGCGACAGCCGCATCACCTGCCAGGTCGGCCCGGTGATCGGCAGCCTCACCCCGTCCGCCAGGCAGCCCCGGGCATAGAAGCCGATCGAGCCCAGCCCGAGGGCGGCGGGCGCCGCCTTCCGGCCGAAGAGCTGCTTGGCGGGCGTCGCCGGCGTGACGTCGGCCAGCGGCGCCAGCCTGAAGCCAGGCGGGGTGACGTCCTGCGCCGCCGCGGGGGCGGCGGCCAGCAGCGCCGCCACGGCCAGGATGAACGGGGCTGGAGCAAATCGCGCTTTCGCCGACCCGCCCTTGGTCGCCGACGTCCCGGCTTGGCGCGTTTTCTCGATCGAAGGGTCTCTCGGCTCTTCCGGAAAACGCTTGAGGACGTGCATGACCGCTCCGCATCGTGATTCGCTGTCCCGATCCTAGCCTGTCCCGGCGCGACGCGGCAGCCGTCCTTCGAACGTGATTCGAAACGGGATTCGCGCGGCCTGAAGGCCGAAACGAAAGCTAAACCATGATGATTCATGGTTCGTCCCATGGTGATTTTTCGACGCGCGCGACGCCCCTGTGCCAATGCGCATGGAGGGGCGGGCGGGCGAATGCGAAGGGAACGTCACCCGATCGACCCGCTGGCCATGGGGACCCGCGCGTGATCATTCCGAGGGGCTTGCCATGTGTTCCTTTCATTCCGCGTCTTCCTTCCGCAGCGGATGCGCCCGCCTGGCGCATGCCTTCACCCTGCGCTGGACCATGCTGCTGCTGGCGCTCTGCGCCGGCGTCCTGCTCCAGGCGGCGCCGGCCGCGGCCGACGTCATCGCCAAGGTCGACGTCGCCTCGCAGAGCATGACGGTGATCGTCGACGGGGCGGTGCAGGCCGTGTGGTCGGTCTCCACGGCGCGCAACGGCTATTACACGCCGCGCGGGGTCTACCGCGCCCAGGCGCTGCAGCGGATGCACTATTCGAAGAAATACCACAATTCGCCGATGCCCTTCTCGGTGTTCTTCAAGGGCGGCTATGCGGTGCACGGCACGTCCTATGTCCGCCAGCTCGGCAAGGCCGCTTCGCATGGCTGCGTGCGCCTCGCGCCCCAGAATGCCGCGGCGCTCTACCAGCTGATCCGCCAGCATGGCATCGCCGAGGCGCGCATCATCATCAGCTGAGGCCGCCCAATCCCGCATGGCTGGCGTGCCGGCATCGCCTGGAGGGGCGGACCCGCCTTGACGTGGCGCAAGCGCGTTCATAGCTTTGTGCCATGAGACCTGTAGCGGCAATCCAGCCGCGCGCTGTGGAGAATTTCGAGATGGGTGCCAACACGATCAAGGTCACGGATGCGTCCTTCCAGGCCGACGTCCTCAATTCGGCCGAGCCGGTCGTCGTCGATTTCTGGGCCGAGTGGTGCGGTCCCTGCCGCATGATCGCGCCGGCGCTCGACGAGATCGCCACCGAGATGGCGGGCAAGGTCAAGATCGCCAAGGTCAATGTCGATGAGAACCCGCAGATCGCGAGCCAGTTCCGCATCCAGTCGATCCCGATGCTGATGATGTTCAAGGGCGGCAAGCTGACGGCCCAGAAGACCGGCGCGGCCCCCAAGGGCGAGCTCTCGCGCTGGATCTCGGCCTCGTCCGCGGCCTGAGGCATCCGCATTCGCGGATGTGATGTCTTCGCGCTTTCGGAAGGCGGCCCCTGGGCCGCCTTTGTCATGTCTGCGTGAGCAGGAGCATCGCCAGCGCGATCGCGAGCCAGGCCAGCAGCCCGAGGCCGATGGCGAGGCGGTAGTCGAGCCTGCCGATGGCGAGAGCGCAGACGGCGAGGAAGGCGAGATAGGCCGGGATCGTCTTCGCGCCGGCGAGGCACGCTTGCCGGAAGCCGCCGGCATCGCCCCGTGCCCCGATGACGGCAAGCGCGACGACTGCAAAGGTCGGGAACAGAGGCAGGATGCCCGGCAGGACATTGCCGCGCTTCGACAGGAAGACGATCAAAGCGGTGATCGCGCCGCCGGCCGCCCCCTTCCACGCGATCTCCAGCATCGCGGCCTCAGCTCAGCGGCAGGCGGCGGAAGACGCCCGGCCGGTCGGGGTCGTGATATTTGTCATAGGGGCCCTGGTCGAGGAAGAGGCGGTGGCAGTGGCGCAGCCTGTCCGGCGACAGCGTCACGCCGAGCCCCGGGCCTTCGGGCACCATGACCAAATTGTCGCGCGGACGGAACGGCCCTTCCTCGATCACGTCGAGCGGCTGCATGCGGAAGAGCGACTGGTTGGGCTCCCGGATGTGCTGCATGGCGGCGCACAGATGCAGGTAGGCCGCGCTGCCGATGCCCGAATCGCCCGAATAGCACCAGAAGTCGAGGCCCATCTGCTCGCAGGCGCCGACGAAGCGCAGCGTCCGCCCGATGCCGCCATGGGTGGCGATGTCGGTGACGACCGCGTCGGGCACGCCGAGGTCGACCGCCTGGCGCAGGTCGAGGCTGTGGACGGAGAACGGGATGGCGGTGTGCTCGCGCAGCTGCTTCAATTCGTAGAGCGAGCCGCAGGGATCCTCCCAGTTGCGGATGTCGAGCGGCTCGATGGCGCGGGCGATGCGCCGGGCGGTGGCGAGACCATAGGCCATGTTCGAATCGATGCGCAGCATGGCGTCCGGGCCGAGCGTCTCGCGCAGGCATTCCAGCATGCGGATGCTCGGGCCCGGCTCCGCCGTGTAGAACTTGCCCTCGAAGAAGGTGGTGCCCCACGTTTCCTTGAGGCCGAGGCAGTAATCGGCGACTTCCTCGGGCGTCGTCTCGCCGCCGAAGGCGCCTTCCCGGCCGCGGAAGCTGAAATAGTCGGTGACGGGAATGGCCTTGCGGACCGCGCCGCCGAGCAGGTCGTAGAGAGGCCGATTCCACAGCTTGCCGCGCAGGTCCCACAGCGCCATCTCGATGCCGCCGAAGGCGCGGACGAGCCCGTAGTCGATGTTGTTGGAAACCCCCTGCCAGCTCGGCACGCAGACCTGCTCGGCGCCGGCGATGTCGATGGGATCACGGCCGACGAGGCGCGGGGCGAGCCGTGTCTCGATGATGGCGGCATGGGCATGAGACGGCGCTTCGCCCACGCCGGTGAGGCCCTCGTCGGTCTCGACCTCGACGATGGCCTTGGAAAAGCCCGCCAGCGAGCCATAGGACCACAGATAGGGGGCCTCGAGCGGAATATTGACGGGCGTGGCCCGGATTGCGGTGATCTTCATCTCGTTCCCCTCGCCGTCTTGTACAGGCAGCGGACGGCAAAGGGAAAGAGCCTCGGCGGCTACTGAGCCGGCTTCAGCGTCCGCAGGAAGGCGACGAGAGCCCCGGCATCGTCGTCGCTGATGTTGCGGTACCAGCCGAACGCCATCAGCGGAACGATATGGCTGCCATTGGGCCGGATGCCGGTCCGGATCGCCGCCTTCAGCCCGTCGTCGCTCCAGGCAGCGATGCCGTTGGCGTTCGCCGGCGTGAGGTTGGAGGAGGCGATCAGGCCGCCGCCCGGCGCGCCGAACTCGTTGCCACCGGCCCCGAGGCGGGCCATGTCGTTGCGCCCCTGGACGAGGGGCGTATGGCAGTCCATGCAATGGCCGAGGCCGGTGGCCAGATAATGGCCATAGGCGACCTTGTCCGTCTTCGGCACCTCGGGAACGGCGACCACCGGCGGCCCGTAGGCGGCGGGCAGCGGGATGCGGTAGACCGACTTCTCCACCTTGTTCGAGATCGGCTTGACCTGGCGCAGATAGGCGACGAGCGCGTTCACGTCGGCATCCGACATGCCGCGATAGAAGGCGATCGGCATGGGCGGGCCGATGATCGAGCCGTCCGGCCGCTTGCCGTTGCGGACCGCCTCGACGATCTGCGCATCGGTCCAGCGCCCGATGCCGGTGTCGGGATCCGGCGTGATGTTCGGGACGACCGCATGGAAGACCGGCGCATCGATCACGAAGCCGCCCGACAATTCCCTATCCGCGATCGGCTTGCCCTCCGGCCCCTTGGGCGTATGGCAATTGCCGCATGCGACGATGCCGTTCATCAAATAGCTGCCGCGCTCCAGCAGGGCGTCGGCCTGCGCCGACGCGGGCGCGATGACGCCGGCTGCCATGCAGGCCAGCACCGCCAGCGAATAGAATGTCCGTCTCATACTGCTTCGAGCCTCCCCAAACCCAACGGCAGCATAATTGAAAGACGTATCGCAGGCGAGTCTGCGGGGGCGGCCCCAATGAAAAACTCTGCTCCGGCTGCGGTCTTCTTGAGCCGCTGCCTTTCGAAGAGCAGGTTTATTGCGGCGCCCACGCCTGTTGATATCTTCGCGCGTCGCGCAAGCAAGGGAATGGCGGCGGACGGAAGGCTGCAGGCAATGCCGGGGAGGGCGAAAGCATATCTGTCGCGCGGGAGGATCTAAATAAGGGAACAGCGAATATTTCCGGTTGCGCCGGAAATATTCGCTGCCGAAAAACGGCGGAAATGCGGTCCTATCCCTGCTTCTCGGCTTCCGGCGCCGCTGCCTTGGGGCCGCCGCGGGCGACGCCGACCATGGCCGGCCGCAACACGCGCGAGCCGATGCTGTAGCCGACCTGCACGACCTGGGCGACCGTGCCGTTCGGCACCGAGGGATCGGGCACCTCGAACATCGCCTGGTGGAAATTCGGGTCGAAGCGCTCGCCCTTGGGATCGATCTTCTTGACGCCGTGCTTCTCGAGCGCGCGCAGCATCTCGCGTTCCGTCAGCTCGGCGCCTTCCACCAGCGCCTTGATCGTCGCATCGCCGGTCGCGCGGGCTTCGGCCGGGATGGTGGCGAGCGCCCGGCCCATATTGTCGGCGACGCCGAGCATGTCGCCGGCGAATTTGGCGATGGCGTAGAGCCGGGTGTCGTTGACTTCGCGCTCGCCGCGGCGGCGGACGTTCTCGACCTCGGCCAGCGTGCGCAGCAGGCGGTCCTTCAGCTCGGCATTTTCGGCCTGGAGCTTGGTCAGCACCTCGAAGGCGCCGTCATTGGCGCCCACATCCGCCTTCGCGTCGGAGGAAGGGTTGTTTCCCGCCGCGGCCCGGGCCTCGGCCGATGCCGTGGCCTCCGCCTCGATCGCGGCGTCGGCAGCTTCGGCATGGGGAGTGGTCTTGTTGGTCATGGCTTTCCGTTCCAAAATTCGTTCGGGGCGGATATCAGCCTCATCGGCAGTGAAATCAAGCCTGAGCGGCCTTCGATCACCGGCACCAGCACGATTTTGCCGTTTTCAAAGCCGCCCGAGGGCGGCCGGACCCTTCCCGATGGCGGCGGATTCGGCAAGGCCCGTCGCGGAAAGATACCGCGCCGGCTCAGGACGAGGCGTTCCTCGCGCCCGCGCCGCGGCTCGCGCCGGTCACCAGGGCCAGCGCGACGTCGAAGGCGCCGTCGGCGTCGAGGGCGGTGGTGTCGAGGATATGCGCGTCGGGCGCCGGCTTGAGCGGCGCGTCGGCCCGGCCCGCGTCGCGGATGTCGCGCTTGCGGATGTCGGCCAGCACATCCTCGAAGGAAGGAGCGTCGCCGCGCCTTTCGAGCTCCAGATGGCGCCGCCGGGCGCGGATGTCCGGCGCGGCGGTGACGAAGATCTTCATTTCGGCGCCGGGCGCGATCACCGTGCCGATGTCGCGCCCGTCGAGCACGGCGCCACCGCGCTGATGGGCGAAGCGGCGCTGCAGGTCGAGCAGCGCCTTGCGCACCTTGGGATGCGCGGCGACCACGGAGGCGGCCTCGCCCATCTCCCGGCCGCGCAGCCGCGCCTCATCGAGCTCGGCGACGTCGAGCTGCTCGGCGATGTCGGCGGTGGCATCGGCGTCGTCGAGATCCAGGCCCCGGTCGAGCGCGATCCGCCCGACGGCGCGATAGAGCAGCCCGGTATCGAGATGCGGCAGGCCGAAATGCGCGGCGAGGCGCCTGGCCAGCGTGCCCTTTCCCGAGGCGGCCGGCCCGTCGATCGCGATGATCATGCGAATTCGGCGCCCAGGCCGCGCATCATCGGCACGAAGACGGGAAAGCTGGTGGCGATGAAGCCGGTGTCGTCGACGGTGACGGGTTTGTCCGAGGCCAGGCCCATCACCAGGAAGGCCATGGCGATGCGGTGGTCCATATGGGTGGCGACGAGGCCGCCGCCCTTCGCCCGTTCCGTGCCGGCGACGATGAGGTCGTTGCCCTCGATGCGGTGGTCGACGCCGTTGGCGGCGAGTCCGGCGGCGACGGCGGCGAGCCGGTCGCTTTCCTTCACCCGCAATTCGTCGAGGCCGTTCATGCGGGTCTCGCCGCTGGCGAATGCGGCCGCCACCGCCAGCACCGGATATTCGTCGATCATCGACGGGGCCCGTTCGGCCGGCACGTCGACGCCCTTCAGGGCCGAGTGGCGCACGCGCAGGTCGGCGACGTCCTCGCCCCCCTCGACGCGGCGGTCGAGCTCGACGATGTCGGCGCCCATCTCCTTCAGCGTGGTGATCAGGCCGATGCGCAGCGGGTTCATCATCACCCCTTCGATGACGATGTCCGATCCGGGCACGATCAGCGCAGCCACCAGCGGGAAGGCGGCGGAGGACGGGTCGGCCGGGACGACGATGGGGGAGGGCCTCAGTTCGGGGCGGCCCTGCAGCACGATCCGGCGGCCATGGTCGCCATGCGGGGTGACGGTGACCTCGGCGCCGAAATGGGCGAGCATGCGCTCGGTATGGTCGCGCGTCGCTTCCGCCTCGATCACCGTGGTCCGGCCCGGCGCGTTGATGCCGGCGAGCAGCACGGCGGACTTGACCTGCGCCGAGGCGACGGGCGTCTCATAGGTGATGGGGACCGGATCGGCGGCGCCGCGCAGGACGAGCGGCAGCCGGCCGCCTTCGGCGCTGGAGACGATCTCGGCGCCCATGCGCAGCAGCGGCGTCAGCACGCGCATCATCGGCCGCTTGCGCAGCGAGGCGTCGCCGTCGAAGGAGGCGGTGATGCCGTGCCCGGCGACCACGCCCATCATCAGGCGGGCGCCGGTGCCGGCATTGCCGAAATCGAGCGCGCTCTCGGGCGACAGCAGGCCGCCGACGCCGACGCCGCGGATGCGCCAGGCGCCCTCGCCGACGCGCTCGATGGTGGCGCCGAGCTTACGGCAGGCCTCGGCCGTCGCCAGCACGTCGGCCCCTTCGAGCAGGCCCTCGACCGTGGTCTCGCCGACGCTGAGCAGGCCGAAGATCATCGAGCGATGCGAGATCGACTTGTCGCCGGGCACGCGGACCCGGCCCGCGAGGCCCCGGCTGCGGCTTGCGGACAGGGGCACGATCTGATCGGGGGAGGCGGACACGGGCGGACTCCGGCAGGCTTGGACAGCAGGTATGGACGGCGGCTTTGCGGCGTCGGGCTTCGACTTCGCGGGGCGCTTAGCATGGATGGGCGTGATGACAAAGAAAGAAGCGCCGCGCGGTGGGCGGGCGCCGGGCGGCCGGGATTTCGCCGCCGCGATTCCGCCGCGCCCTGTGGGCAGCGCGACATTTTGCTTGACCTCTTGCCAAATGATGAGGGGCCCCCATCTTGCGAATCTCATTGACACCGGGCCGTTCTCTCTGTAGCGGCCTCGCACTCCGAATTCGACATAAGGTTTACGCCGTGGCCAGACCTGAACTTGGCACTAAGCGCGTCTGTCCGACGACGGGGCGCAAATTCTACGATCTCAACAAGGATCCGATCATCTCGCCCTATACGGGGCAGGTGGTGACGATCGCCGCGCCGCTTCTGCGCAACGCCCGCCCCGACGCCATCGCGCCCCGCGCCGTGCCGGTCGAGAGCGAGGTCGAACTCGATCCGGTGGCCGATGCCGAACTCATCAGCCTGGAAGAGGCCGATGACGAGGCGGGTGCCACCAAGGTGGCGGCGGTCGACGACGACATCGACGTCGAGGACGATGCGGCGCCCGGCGACGATACCTTCCTCGAGGAAGACGAGGACGAGAGCGACGACGTCATCGATCTGATCGGCGACGGCATCGAGGACGACGAGGAGCCGTGATCGGCCGGGCGGCGACGCCCTTCCGATTTTTTCGAAATTTTCTTCATCGAAATGTCTTGCGTCGGGCCGCGATCCGTGACAGATGAGCGGCCCGTCGGCGGTGACGCCGAACGGTTCGAAGGCGACAATCCCAAGCGTCGCCTTTCAGGAGTGGGGTCATAGCTCAGCTGGGAGAGCGCTTGGATGGCATTCAAGAGGTCGACGGTTCGATCCCGTCTGGCTCCACCAAACTCCTTCTTCGTCAATTCGTCCGTATCGACAAAAGCCGCCGTCAGGGTTCGTTCCCGGGCGGCTTTGCCGTTTCCCCCGGCGAACGCCGGCCGGCATCGGCGCGGGCCGGGTCCGGATTGATCCGCCCGCCGGCCGGTTCCGTATCACCGGGCAGGACAATCGAGCGGAGCGGGTTCATGGCGAGGTTTCTGGCGGCCTATGCGGGGGCGGCGCTGTGCCTTCTCGGCCTCGACCTGGTCTGGCTGACCCAGATGACGTCGCTCCTCTATCGCCCCTTCCTCGGCCCTCTCATGGCCGACCGGGTGTCGCCGGCGCCGGCCGTGCTGTTCTACGCGCTCTATCTGGTCGGAGTGGTGCAACTGGCCGTCGCCGTCTCCGGCCATTGGCGCGAGGCCGTGCTGCGCGGCGCCCTGCTCGGGCTCGTCGCCTATGGCACCTACGACCTCACCAACCATGCGACGCTGAAGGGCTGGCCGGCGGTGCTGACCCTCGCCGACATGGCGTGGGGCACCGTGCTGACGGCCTGCGCCGCCGGCATCGGCTATGCCGCAGCGTCGAGGCTGGGCCGCAGCCCATATGCGCTAACTTAACTTAGGCGGGTGCAACGCTCGGGTCTCCCTTCCCCCTTGCGGGGAAGGGGAAGGGATGGGGGTCGAGACATAGTCTCGACCGATGAGATTGTTGTCCTGACCCCCACCCTTCTATTCCCTCCCCGCAAGGGGGAGGGAGGGCCCAAACGTCACGTTTAACAATCTAAAGTTAGCGCATATGGGGCCGCAGCCGGTAGTGGCTGACGCCCCATTCGGTGCCGCCGCGATTGCCGAACAGGCCGGCGGTGGCGAGGAAGAACAGCCGCCAGCGCCGGCGCCACAGCGCCGCCTCGGTGCCGTAGACCGCCGCCAGGATGCGATCGATCTGCCGGCCGTTGGCGTCGAAATTGGCGAGCCAGTCGAGCGCCGTCCGCTCGTAATTGCGCCCGCTCCAGCGCCACGCCTCGTCGAGGACGAAGAGATCGCCGAACTGGCGGATGAGATCGTGGCTCGGCATGATGCCGCCGGTGAAGAAATGCTGGGCGATCCAGTCGGCCTTGTCGGCATGGTCGAAGCGGTAGGGCTGGCTGCGATGGCTGAAGACGTGCAGGAACAGGCTGCCGCCGGGCTCGAGCCAGCTGCGCACGCGCGTGAGCAGGTCCCGCCAATTGGTCATGTGCTCGAACATCTCCACCGACACCACGCGGTCGAACCGGCCGGCCGGCGCGAAGACGTTCATGTCGGCGGTGATCACCTTCAGATTGGCGAGGCGGCGGGTGGCGGCCCGGCTCTGGATGAAGGCGCGCTGGCTGGCGGAGTTCGACACGCAGGTGATCCTGGCGGCCGGAAAGCGCGCGGCCATGGCGAGGCTGAGCGAACCCCAGCCGCAGCCGAGTTCGAGGATCGCCTGCCCGTCCCGCAGGTCCGCATGATCCATGGTGCGCGCGAGCGCGTGCTCCTCGGCCTCGGCGAGCGTGCCGGCGCCCTCGTCATAGAGGCAGCAGGAATATTTGCGGTTCGGCCCGAGCACGAGGCCGAAGAAGTCTGCAGGGATCTCGTAATGCTGGGCGTTGGCGTCCTCGGCATGCAGGGCGATGGGATGCGTCGCCATCATGCCGGCAAAGGCGGCGTCGGCGCAGGGCAGGCGCGCGAGCTGCCGGCGCGTGCGCCCGACCAGGAACTGCACGCCGCCGCGGGTCATCCAGTCCGGCAGGGATGTGCGCTCGATCATGCCGATGGCCGATGCGACGAGAGTCACGGGGCGGTCTCCTTCGAAGGCGGGCCGGGGAAGAAGGCGTTCACCCGGGCCTGGTAGGCCCGGTAGGCATCGCCGCGCGAACGCAGCATATGCGCTTCGAGCGGCGGGATGCCGGAGACGTGCACCAGCAGCCAGTACATGAAGACCGGCCCCGTCAGCGCGAGCCAGCCCCACGGATAGGCGCCCGACAGGTCGAGGGCGATGACGGGATAGGCGATCCAGCCGAGCCACTGGAAGAAATAGTTCGGATGGCGCGACAGCCCCCACAGCCCGGTGTCGCACACCCGTCCTTCACCGCCGGGATCGGCGCGGAAGCGCACGAGCTGGGCGTCGGCGACGCCTTCGCCGACGATGGCGATCACCAGCACCGCGAGGCCGAGGGCGTCGCTCCAGCGCAGGTGCGGAACGGGATCGTGGGCGGCGGCGAGCACGGTCAGGGCGAGGAAGAGGCCGCAGACCGCCTGCAGCTGCAGGAACCAGAACAGCCGGCGGGCAAAGGCGTCCCCCCATTCGAGGGCGAACTGGCGGTAGCGCGGGTCCTCGCCGCCGGAGAGCGTGCGCTTGAGGATGTGGACGCCGAGGCGCAGCGCCCAGGCGACCGCCAGCGCCGCGACGAGGCCCTGGCGGAACGGGTGCGGCGCGTCGCCGAGCGGCGCGAGGGCGAGGAAGGCGCCGGCTGCGCCCAGCCCGAAGGTCCAGGCGACGTCGGCCCATCCCGACTTGCCCGTCCGGCGCTGCGCCAGCCAGGCGGCCGCCATCGCAACGCAGAAGAACACCGCCATGGCGGCGACCGAGAGGAGCAGGGGCCCGGCCTCGATGGTGGCTGCAGCGATGGGCATCGTCCCTCCCGGTCAGATGTCGATGAAGCGCTGGATCAGCCGGCCGCTCCAATGGGTCGGGCTGGTGCGGCCGTCGATGGCGATGAGGCAGATGCATCCCGCCTCCGGATCGGCCTGCGGCTGGTGCTCGTCGTCCGGCATGGCCTGTGCGCAGTCGCCCGTGCCATAGCGCTCGTCGCCGTCGATCAGCGTCCCGGCCAGCATCTGGGTGAGCTCGACGCCCCGATGGCCGTGCATCGGTACCGCCACGCCCGGGGCGGCCTTGAGCAGGAAGCCGCGCACCGGGGCGCGCCACAGGCCTTCGATCCGGCTGATGCGGATGCCGGGGGCGACCCATCGCCAGGGCCCGACGGTCTCGTCCCTCAGCGCGGCCGGCATCGCGATGCCCGGCGGCAGGAAGCCCGGCCCGGGATGGCGCGGTCGGGACGCCGCGGCGCGCGGCGCCGCAGCGGCGCCGAGGGTGGCCAGCGCGCGGTCGCGGGCGTCGGCAGCCATCGCCGCCGGCGCCCCGTCTTCGAGCAGGATGCCGCCGACCGCCTCGAAGCGGCCGGCGAGATGCCGGCAGGCCGCGCATCCCTCGATATGCGCGGCGACGACGAGGCGCAGCGCCGGCGCGAGCGTGCCGGCTGCGAAGGCCAGCAGCAGGTCGTCTTGCGGATGATGGTGGATCGTCATGCCAGATCGTCCAGAAGCGCCCGCAGCCGTGCGAGGGCCAGCCTGATGCGCGATTTGACGGTGCCGAGGGGAATGCCGAGTTGCATCGCCACCTCCGAATGGGCGTGGCCCTGGAAGAAGGAGAGGTCGACGATACGGCTCTGCTCGGGCGAAAGCTTGGCGAGCGCGGTCCGGAGCTGCTTTTCCCGCTCGGCGGCGATCAGCAGCGCTTCGGCCGAGGGCAGCGGATCGGCTTCCTCGCTCGGCTCCGCCTCCCCTTCCGGCACGATCTGACCGCGGCGCTGGCGGTCGACGGCGAGATTGCGGGCGATCGTGAAGATCCAGGTGCTGGCATTGCCGCGGTCCGGCGCGAAGGTGCCGGCCTTGCGCCACAGGGTGAGCATGGTTTCCTGGGCGATTTCCTCGGCGGTCGTCGCATCGGTGCCCCGACGGATGAGGAAGCCCTTCACGCGCGGCGCGAAGTGATCGAACAGCGTGGCGAAGGCCTGGCGGTCCGCCCGCTCCGCGATGGCGACGACGAGCGCGTTGGCGGCCGTCCTCGCCTCGGGGGATGACGGGGAGGACCGCATCATCGCGCGCGATTTCTGCCGCGCTCCCGTCTCTCGTTCCTGGAGAGGCAGGGAGGCGGGAAGGGGACAGCGGGTCTGGGCCAGGGCACCATGCATGCTCCTCTTACGCAGGCTGCAGGGCCTTGGATCAGTGATCCACCCGCCTGCCGCCGACGTATCTCCCGCACGGGTCGCAAACGCCGGTTCACGGAAAGTCTCGACGGTGCAGGCATGAATGAAGTTGTACGACAAGGCGGCAGTTCCGGAAAGAAGCGTATCGCCGTCGTCGGTTCGGGCATTTCGGGCCTCTCCGCCGCCTGGCTCCTCGGCAAGCGCCATGACGTCACGCTGTTCGAGGCCTCGCCGCGGCCCGGCGGCCACAGCAATACCGTGCAGGTTGCCGGAGCGGACGGCACCGTTCCCGTCGATACCGGCTTCATCGTCTACAACGAGGCGACCTATCCCAATCTGACGGCTCTCTTCGCCCATCTCGGCGTCGCGACCATGCCGTCCGACATGTCCTTCGCCGTCTCGCTCGATTCCGGCCGGCTCGAATATGCCGGCACCGACCTGGCGGGCCTGTTCGCCCAGAGGCGCAATCTCGTCAGCCCGCGCTTCTGGTCGATGCTGCGCGATCTCCTGCGCTTCTACCGCGAGGCTCCC
Source organism: Labrys monachus (assembly GCF_030814655.1). Classification (NCBI taxonomy): domain Bacteria; kingdom Pseudomonadati; phylum Pseudomonadota; class Alphaproteobacteria; order Hyphomicrobiales; family Xanthobacteraceae; genus Labrys; species Labrys monachus. The sequence goes on along the minus strand of NZ_JAUSVK010000001.1, from coordinate 6,114,419 downwards.
GGCCATGCGGCTATCGCCGGCGATCTCCCGCTTGGCGCCTATCTCGACCGCCACGGCTATGGGGCGGCGCTGCGGGAAGATCATCTTTATCCGATGGCGGCGGCGATCTGGTCGATTCCGGCAGCACGGGTGATGGACTATCCCGCCGCCGCCTTCATCCGCTTCTGCAGCAATCACGGGCTGCTCAAGGTCTCGGACAGGCCGGTCTGGCGGACGGTGGCGGGCGGCAGCCGGGTCTATGTCCGCGCGCTGCTGGACGATTTCCAGGGCAGGATCCGGCTCGGAACGCCGGTGCAGCGTGTCCGGCGCGTGTCCGGCCATGTCGTCGTCGAGCCCTGGGGCGCGGCGCCCGAGATGTTCGAGCACGTCGTGCTGGCGGCGCATGCCGATCAAAGCCTCGGGCTCCTGGCCGATCCGGACGAGGACGAGCGCGCGATGCTCGGCTGCTTCTCCTATGGGCGCAACGAGGCCGTCCTCCATCGCGACCCCGCCACGATGCCGAGACGGAGGAAGGTCTGGTCGAGCTGGAACTACCTCTCGCAGCGCGGCGAGGCGGACCGGCTCTCGGTGACCTACTGGATGAACCGCCTGCAGGGCATCGACGAGGCGATGCCGCTGTTCGTCACCCTGAATCCGACGGCCGCGATCGAGGCGGACAAGATAATTTGCCGGCAAATTTACGAGCACCCGATCTTCGATTGCCGCGCCATGGCGGCGCAGAAAACCTTGTGGCGCCTGCAGGGCCGCCGGCGCACCTGGTTCGCCGGCGCCTATTTTGGCGCTGGATTCCACGAGGACGGGCTGCAGGCCGGGCTCGCGGTGGCCGAAGCCCTCGGCGGCGCCCGTCGGCCCTGGCGGGTGGCGGAGGAATCCGGCCGCATCCATATCGACGCCCCGCCGCTGCCGTCGGCGGAAGAGGAGGCGGCATGAACAGGCCCGCATCGGCCCTTTATGACGGCTGGGTGAAGCATCGGCGGCTGCGTCCGGCCGTGCATCGCCTGCGCTACCGCGTCCTTTCCGTCCTGCTCGATCTCGACGAGATCGACGCGCTGGCGCGCTCCTCGCGCCTGTTCTCCCGCAACCGCTTCAATCTCTTCAGCTTCCACGATGCCGATTACGGCGACGGAACGGCGCCGGGCCTGCGGAGCCAGATCGCATCCCATCTCGCCGCGGCGGGCCTGGCGGATGCGGGCGGGGCGATCCGGGTATGGACCATGCCGCGCATCCTCGGCTGCGCCTTCAATCCGCTCAGCGTCTTCTTCTGCCACCGCGCGGACGGCACGCTGGCGGCGGTCCTCTACGAGGTCAACAACACGTTCGGCCAGCGCCACGCCTATCTCATTCCGGCCGCGCCGGAGGCGGGCGGCGTGGTGCGCCAAGCTGTCGCCAAGGACTTCTACGTCTCCCCCTTCATGGACATGGCGCTGGACTATGCCTTCCGCCTTTCGCTGCCGGCCCGGAGGCTGGCGCTGACGATCACGGTCGGGGACGGCGGCGGCCCGCTGCTGGTCGCGACCCACGCGGCGTCGCGGGTCGAATGGAGCGACGGCGCCCTGCTGCGTGCCTTCCTCGGCCATCCCCTCCAGATGGTCCGGGTTCTCGGCGGCATCCATTGGGAGGCCCTGCGCCTCTGGATCAAGGGCATGCGGACGAGGCCGCGTCCGCCCCCGCCGGCAAGCCCGGTGACGGCGGTCTCTCCAACCAGGCGGCATGATCATGGCTGACGCGACTTCGCAGATGACGGCACCGGCGGGGCCGGTCGGGACTATGGCTGGCGAGCAGGCCGTACGGGAAGGCGCGGGCCGGCGGGCGGCGATGCGCGGGCCGACGGCGTGGCTGTTCGGCCGCCTCCTCGCCTGCGTGGAGAGCGGTTCCCTCGTCGTGGTCCTGCCTGGCGGAAAGGCGATCGAGCACCGCACCGGCATCGACGGTCCGCAGGGCGTGCTGGTGGTGCATCGGCGCCGCGCGCTCCGCAGCCTGGCCTTCGGCGGCGATGTCGGCTTCGCCGAGGCCTATGTGCGCGGCGACTGGTCGAGCCCCGACCTCACGGCGCTGATCGAGCTCGTGGCCCGCAACGGCAGCGCCATCGTCGAGCGTCTGTCGGGCTGGGTCCCGAGCCGCCTCCTCAACCGGCTGAGCCACCTTGCCCGGGCCAATACCAGGACGGGCAGCCGCCGCAACATTGCCTTCCACTACGATCTCGGCAACGACTTCTACCGCCTGTGGCTGTGCCGCGACATGATCTATTCCTCGGCGATCTATGCGGAGCCGGCCGATACGCTCGAACGGGCGCAGCGCCGCAAGATCGATGCGATCGTGTCGGCGCTCCAGCCGCGTCCTGGCGACCGGGTGCTGGAGATCGGCTGCGGCTGGGGGGCCCTGGCGGCCCGGCTCGGCGGCGAGCGGGCGGCCGTGACGGCGGTAACGCTGTCGCCCGCCCAGCTTTCGATGGCGCGGGCGGTGGTGCGGCAGGCCGGCATCGCGGATCGGGTCGACCTGCGCCTGCAGGACTATCGCGAGATCGAGGGCCGCTATGACCGCATCGTGTCGATCGAGATGATCGAAGCGGTCGGCGAGCGCTTCCTGCCGGGTTATTTCCACGCGCTCGCCCGCCGGCTCGAGCCCGGCGGCCGCGCCGTCATCCAGGCGATCACCATCGCCGAGGAGCGTTTCGAGGGCTATCGGGCCCGGCCGGACTTCATCCAGCGCTCCATCTTTCCCGGCGGCTTCCTGCCGACCAAGGCCCTGATGCGCCGGCGGCTGGAGGAGGCGGGCCTTCGCCTCGTGGCGGCGGAGAATTTCGGCCACAGCTACGCCCGCACGCTGCACGACTGGCGGACGCGCTTCGAGGCGGCCTGGCCCGAGATCGAGAAGCTCGGCTACAGCGCCTCGTTCAGGCGGCTGTGGACCTATTATCTCAGCTATTGCGAGGCGGGCTTCCGCGCCGATGCGCTGGATGTCGGCCTCTATTCGATCGTCCACCGGGAGGCGGCATCATGAGGAAGCACCTGCCGATCCCCTGCCTGGCCGTTGCAGGCATGCTGTCGCTGTCCGGCGGGGCCGAGGCGCAGAGCGCCCAGGCCGGGCATCTCCGCGATGCGTTCGGCAACTGGTCGCGCGACGACGGGCAGGCGAAGGTGCGGATCGCGCCGTGCGGCAAGGCGGTGTGTGCGACCAACACCTGGATCCGCGACCGGGACAGCAGCGAGAAGGTGGGCGATCGGCTGGAAATGACGCTGAAGGCCACGGGCGCCGCGATGTGGGCCGGGCAGGCCTACGACCCGAAGCGAAGGATGACCTTTGCGATGACCATGACCCTGAGCGCCGGCAGGCTGCAGACCCGAGGCTGCATGCTCGGCGGCCTCCTCTGCCGCAATGTCGGCTGGACGCGGGTCCGATAGGACGGCCACCCGGTCCGGCGGCGGGCTTCACGCCGTCTCGGCCGCCTGGAACTGGTCGGTCAGATCGGCCAGCGTCGCCTCGATATGGGCCGTCGTCCTGGCGGCCGCGGCCGAGGCGTCGCCGGCGGCCCAGCTCTCGAACAGCGCCTCGTGCTCGGCCTCCGCGCGGGCATTGCGGCTCGACGGCTCCAGATGCTTGAACACGTAGCGCTCGGCAAGGACGTGCAGCCGCTCGACGATCTGCAGCGTCACCTGCCGGTCTCCGGGACGGATGAGCGACAAATGGAAGGCGCGGTTGCAGGCGCCGATCTCGGGCGTATGGCCGGCGATGGCGGCGTTCAGCGCATCGAGGGCCCTCCGCGCGCGGACGCGATCGTCCGAGCCCGCGCGGTCGCAGGCCCAGGCGACGGCGTCGGGCTCGATCCTGAGGCGCAGGCCGAAGACGTCATAGGCCTCCTCGGCCGAGAGGGGCGCGACGAAGAAGCCGCGATTGGCCTGCGAGACGATCAGGCCGTCCTGTTCCAGCCGCGCCAGCGCCTCGCGCACCGGGATCTTGCTGACGCCGAGCTCGGCGGCGAGGGCGTCCTGCCGGATCGAGGTGTCGGGCGCCAGGGTGCCGGCGATGATGCGGCTGCGCATGACGTCGACGATGCGTTCGGGCAGGGCTTTGCGGTCGATGAGGGGCATTGCGGGCCTGGGTGGGAGCGCTGGGTTTGCAGAATTTGGTGCGATTTTCCTTCTCCCGAGTGGGAGAAGGCGGCGCGTAGCGCCGGATGAGGGCCTGACGTCGACGATGCAAGCAGGTCTTTCGCGCTTCACCCGTCCCGGTTCAGTCCCTCATCCCCCTGCCGGGACCTTCTCCCGCTCGGGAGAAGGCAGCCGATCTAGTATTCCGGCGCATATGGACAGGATGTCCGCGCTCCCGCCTACACCACCTGGAAGCCTTCCCAGAAGGCGTCCTCGCGGTCGATCCAGATCGTGTTGAAGCCGGTGGCGATCGCCGAGCCGGTGATCGAGGGGATGATGGCGGGCTGGCCGGCGAGATTGGCCGCGCCCTCGACCTTGCCGACGAAGCGGCTGCCGATATAGCTCTCATGTACGAAGCTGTCGCCGGGCTTCAGGCGGCCCTTGGCGGCGAGATGGGCGAGGCGCGCCGAGGTGCCGGTGCCGCAGGGCGAGCGGTCGATGGCCTTGTCGCCGTAGAACACGGCGTTGCGGCCGTCGGCGCCGTCGCCGCGCGGCTTGTCGGCCCACAGCACATGGCTGACGCCGCGGATGGTGGCGTCGAGCGGGTGGACCGGCACGAATTTATCGGCGACCAGCCGGCGGATGGCGCCGCTGAGCGCGACGATCTGCGCCGCGCCGAGCGCGTCGAGGCCGCGATAGGCGCCTTGCGGCTCGACGATCGCGTAATAATTGCCGCCATAGGCGACGTCGACGGTGAGCGGTCCGAAGTCCGGCACCTCGATCTCGATGCCGCTGGCGGCGAGATAGGCGGGCACGTTGACGATGCGGACCGAGGTGACGCGGCCCTGCTCGACGGTATAGGCGATATCGATGACCCCAGCCGGCACCTCGACGCGCAGGCGGCCCGGGGTCGCCGGCTGGATCAGCCCGTGTTCCAGGCCGAAGGTGACGATGCCGATGGTGCCGTGGCCGCACATCGGCAGGCAGCCCGAGGTCTCGATGAAGAGGATGCCGATATCGGTGTCGGCTCGCGTCGGCGGGTAGAGGAAGCCGCCCGACATCATGTCGTGGCCGCGCGGCTCGAAGCAGAGGCCCGTGCGGATCCAGTCGAAGCGGGCGAGGAAATCCTGCCGCCGTTCCGACATGCTGGCGCCGCGCAGCAGCGGCGCCCCGCCGGCCACCAGGCGCACGGGATTGCCGGCCGTATGTCCGTCGATGCAGAAGAAGGTGTGTCTCATGATGTCGCCGGTTTCTGGTGGGTGGTATGCGTGGATCCGAAGGGGCGGGTCGGGACCCGCCCACCGGTGTGCCGGTCCCCGACCGGCACGGAAACGCCGCGGCCGGAGGAGCGTTACGCCGCCTTGTCGAGGGACAGGCTCGGGCGGGTGGCGGCGGCCTTCTCGACCATCGCGATGACCTCGGCGCGGCGGGCGCCGGTGAGCGGCCAGCGCGGCGGGCGCACCCGTTCGGAGCCGCGGCCCATGATCTGCTCGGCGAGCTTGATCGACTGCACGAGGTCGTGCTCGGCGTCGAGATGGAGCAGCGGCATGAACCAGCGATAGATGCGGCGCGCCATCTCCCAGTCGCCGCGGGCGGCCGCCTTGACGAGCTGCACCGATTCCTGCGGGAAGGCGCTGGTCAGGCCTGAGACCCAGCCCTTGGCGCCGAGCATCAGGCCTTCCAGCGCGACGTCGTCGAGGCCGGCGAAGAGCTCGAAGCGGTCGCCGAAAATGTTGATGAGGTCGGTGAAGCGGCGGGGGTCCGGCGCGCTCTCCTTGACGCAGACGATGTTGGGCACGTCCTCCAGCGCCCGCAGCACGTCGGCGCCGATGTTGACGCGATAGGCCGGCGGGTTGTTGTAGAGCATGATCGGCAGCGAGGTCGCCTCGGCGATCAGGCGGAAATGCGCCGTGAGTTCTTCGGGCTTGGGCACATAGACCATGGCGGGCAGCACCATCAGCCCGTCGGCGCCGAGCTTCTCGGCATCCCTCGCATAGGCGATGGCGCGGCGGGTATCGAGTTCTGAGACGCCGGTGACGACGGGGACGCGGCCCTGGACCGCCTCGACGGCGGCCTTGAGGACGAGGCGCTTCTCATCCGCCTCCAGCGAGTTGTTCTCGCCGCAGGTGCCGAGGACGATGAGGCCGTTGACACCATCCCGTACCAGTGCATCCTGAACGCGCTGCGTGGCGTCGACATCGATTGCGAGATCGGTGTCGAACTGCGTCGTCACCGCGGGAAACACTCCGTTCCAGTTCGTCTTCATCGTTGTTCTCCATTGTCCGCAGGAATCGTATACTATATACGATGACTCGGAATCAAGAGGGAATGCCCCGCGGCATTCGAGGAGGTTTCGTGGCGGCGGAAAAAGCGGTCGTGATGGGTGGCGGCATCGTGGGCCTGTGCTGCGCGCTGGCCCTGCAGCGCCGGGGCGTCGCTACGCTGCTGATCGATCCGGCGCGCAGTCCGCCGCCGGCCTCCTATGGCAATGCCGGCCATATCGCCATCGAGCAGGCCGAACCCCTGGCCTCGCAGGCGACGCTGCGCTCGCTGCCGCGCCGCCTCGCGCTGTTCGGCGGCCCGGTTTCGCTGCCGCCCCGACAGGCCGGTCGATGGCTGCCCTTCGCCCTGCGTTTCGCCCGCGCCGCCCGGCCGGACCGCTTCGCCGCCGGCCGGGCGGCGCTCGGCTCCCTCCTCGCCCAGGCGATGCCGGCCTGGCGGGAGCTGTCCGACAGCCTCGAGCCGCGCGGCCTGCTGCGCGAGGGCGGCCATGCGGTGGTGTGGCACGGCGAGGCGGCGGCGGCGCGCGGCCTCGCGGCCTGGCAGGGCACCGATGTCGGCCAGGCGCGCTTCCACGCCGCCTCCCGCGACGAGCTCGCCTGGCTCGCCACGGCGATGCGGACGCCGCCCGCCGGCGCCGTCGTCTTCGAGAACACCGGCCAGGTCGCCGACCCCGCGGCGGTTCTGTCGGCGCTCGATCATGCCTTCCGCCAGGCCGGCGGCGACCGCCGGACAGGGTTCGTGCGCAGCCTCCGGCTCGGGGGCGGCCTGGCCGAAGCCGTGCTGGACGATGGCGAGCGCCTGCGCCCGCCGCATCTCGTGCTCTCGGTCGGCGTCGAGAGCGGCGCCCTGATGGCGATGCTCGGCGTCCGCGCCCCGATCATCGCCGAACGCGGCTACCACATCCAGAGCCCGTCCCACGCCTGGCCGGCCGGCATGCCGCCGATCGTGTTCGAGGAACGCTCGATGATCGTGACGCGCTTCGACAGCGGCCTGCGCGCCGCGGGCTTCGTGGAATTCGGCCGGCTCGACGCGCCGCCCGACGCCCGCAAATGGCGGCGGCTGGAACGCCACGCCGCCGCCCTCGGCCTGCCCGCCGCCGGGCCCTGGAACCGCTGGGTCGGCGCGCGGCCCACTTTGCCGGACTATCTGCCGGCGATCGGCCGGATGCCGCAGGCGTCCAACCTCGTCTATGCCTTCGGCCACCAGCATCTCGGCCTGACCCTGGCGCCGGTCACCGGCGCGATCGTCGCCGCGCTCGTCGCCGGCGAGCGGCCGCCGGTTCCGGTCGCCCCGTTCGACCTGAAGCGGTTCGGATAGGAGCCTTCATCGGAGTGCCGGCATTCCCATGCATGGAACGCTCAGCCCCTGGGCGGCGCGTCGTGCCTGCGCGGACATCTTGCCGCAGGCCGCGGGATCGCGGTAAATTCCGGCGGGCGAGCGCGGATCCTGCTTCGCCGTGCGAGGGCGAGGCGGGGCGGAGGTCGCCGGGCCGGCGTGCTTCATAATTACCATGCGCGAAACGCACTTGCGCGGCCATGGCCGACCTTCTATGTAAATTCACCCAATTACGCATTTTTGCGTGTGAAAAGACATTCATGGCTCGCTCCCTGTCTCCTCACCTCAAGCGGCTCGAAGCCGAGTCGATCGGCATCATGCGCGAAGTCGCGGCCGAATTCTCCAATCCGGTCATGCTGTATTCCATCGGCAAGGATTCGGGGGTGATGCTGCATCTGGCCCTCAAGGCCTTCTTTCCGGGCAAGCTGCCGTTTCCGCTGCTGCATGTCGACACGACCTGGAAGTTCCGGGACATGATCGCCTTCCGCGACGAGATCGCGCTGCGTTACGGCCTGGATCTCATCGTCCACATCAACCAGGACGGGCTCGACCGCGGCATCAATCCGATCGACTCCGGTTCCTCCCTGCACACCCAGGTGATGAAGACCGAAGGACTGCGCCAGGCGCTCGACCGCTACAAGTTCGATGCGGCCTTCGGCGGTGCCCGGCGCGACGAGGAGAAGAGCCGCGCCAAGGAACGTATCTTCTCCTTCCGCACCGCCAGCCACAGCTGGGATCCGCGGAACCAGCGCCCGGAATTGTGGTCGCTCTACAACACCAAGATCCGGCAGGGCGAGTCGATCCGCGTCTTTCCGCTCTCCAACTGGACCGAACTCGACATCTGGCAATATATCCTGGAAGAGGACATTCCGATCGTGCCGCTCTATCTCGCCAAGGAGCGGCCGGTGGTGTTCCGTTCGGGCACGATGCTGATGGTCGACGACGAACGCCTGCCGCTGGAGCCGGGCGAGGTGCCGCAGATGCGCCGGGTCCGCTTCCGCACCCTCGGATGCTATCCCTTGTCGGGCGCCATCGATTCGGACGCCACCTCGGTGGAGGACATCGTGCGCGAGATGCTCACCGCCCGCACCTCCGAGCGCCAGGGCCGCCTGATCGACAGCGACGAAGCCGCGTCGATGGAAAAGAAGAAGCGCGAGGGTTATTTCTGATGAACGCCCATCCCTCCCTCGCCGAAATGCTCAAGCCCCGCGAGAAGGAGCTCCTGCGCTTCCTGACCTGCGGCTCCGTCGACGACGGCAAGTCGACCCTGATCGGCCGCCTGCTCTATGATTCCAAGCTGATCTTCGAAGACCAGCTCGCGGCGCTGGCCAAGGATTCGCGCCGCCACGGCACGACGGGCGAGGACATCGATCTCGCCCTTCTGGTCGACGGGCTCGAGGCCGAGCGCGAGCAGGGCATCACCATCGACGTCGCCTATCGCTTCTTCTCCACCGCCAGGCGCTCCTTCATCGTCGCCGATACGCCCGGCCACGAGCAATATACCCGCAACATGGCGACGGGCGCCTCCACGGCCGATCTCGCCGTGCTGATGATCGATGCGCGCAAGGGCGTCCTGGTGCAGACCAAGCGCCACGCCACCATCTGCTCGCTGCTCGGCATCCGCCATGTCGTCGTCGCCGTGAACAAGATCGACCTCGTCGGCTATGACAGGGCGGTGTTCGACCGCATCGTCAGCGATTTCGCCACCTTCTCCGCCGGGCTCGGCTTTTCCTCGGTCACGCCGATCCCGATGTCGGCCCGCTACGGCGACAATGTCTCGAGCCGCTCGGGCAATATCGCCTGGTATCAGGGGCCGAGCCTGATCGAGCATCTGGAGACGGTGGACATCGCCTCCGACCGGCTGAGGAAGCCGTTCCGCTTTCCCGTGCAATGGGTCAACCGGCCCAATCTCGATTTCCGCGGCTTCGCCGGCACCGTCGCCTCCGGTTCGATCCGCCCCGGCGACGCGGTGACCGTGGCCTCCTCGGGCAAGTCCTCGGTGGTGACACGCATCGTCACCCAGGACGGCGATCTCGACGAGGCGGTGGCGGGCGACGCCGTGACGCTGACGCTCGCCGACGAGATCGATGCGGCGCGCGGCGACGTGCTGTCGCTTCCTTCCGAGCGGCCGGACGTGGTCGACCAGTTCGCGGCCCATGTCATCTGGATGGCGGAGGAGGCCCTGCTGCCCGGCCGCTCCTACATGATGCGCATCGGCACCAAATTCGTGCCGGCGGCGGTCACCTCGATCAAGCACAAGATCGACGTCAACACCCAGGAGAGCCTGGCCGCCCGGACGCTCCAGCTCAACGAGATCGGCGTCGTCAACCTGTCAACCGGCGTGCCGGTGGCGCTGGACGCCTATCGCGACAACCGCGAGACCGGCGCCTTCATTCTGATCGACCGCACCACCAACCAGACGGCGGCGGCGGGCATGATCGATTTCGCGCTGCGCCGCGCCACCAATGTCCACCGCCACTCCCACACCATCGACAAGGCGGCGCGCGCCGCGATGAAGCACCAGAAGGCGGCGGTCGTCTGGTTCACCGGCCTGTCCGGATCCGGCAAGTCGACCATCGCCAATCTGGTCGAGGCCCAGCTCGCCCGTGCCGGCCACCACACCATGCTGCTCGACGGCGACAATATGCGCCACGGGCTCAACCGCGATCTCGGCTTCAGCGATGCCGACCGGGTCGAGAACATCCGCCGCGTCGGCGAGGTCGCCAAGCTCTTCGTGGAATCCGGGCTGATCGTGCTGTGCTCCTTCATCTCGCCCTTCGCCGCCGAGCGCAGCCTGGTGCGCTCCCTGGTGGAGAACGGCGAGTTCATCGAGATCTTCGTCGACACCCCGATCGAGGACTGCATCCGGCGCGATCCCAAGGGCCTCTACGCCAAGGCGATGGCCGGCCAGATCCGCAACTTCACCGGCATCGACAGCCCCTATGAGAAGCCGGAGCAGGCCGAACTCGTCCTGCGCACGCCCGGGGCGACGGCGGAATCCCTCGCCGAAATCGTGGTGAAGACCCTGCGCGAACGCGGCTTCCTGGAACATCGGGACGATTGGGGCCTGTAGGGTCGTTCGGGGCGCCGACGTCCGGTCCATAAGCGCGGATATACCAGAACGAGCGGCCTTCTCCCGGGCGGGGAGAAGGTCCCGGCAGGGGATGAGGGACTCAACCTCAACGAGAAAAGCCGAAAAGGTGTGCCTATACCGGGAACGCTAAACCGCCATCCGGCGTTGCGCGCCACCTTCTCCGATGCGGGAGAAGAGAAGCCGCTTTATTTCCTGCGACTTAGCACCCAGGACGTCCGCTCCCGTTTCCCATGAAACAGCGTTCAGGCCAGGTGCCAGGCGATGTAGATCAGCGCAGCAGCGATGATCCACAGCGCCGCGGTGCTCCAGCGCGCGCGCCGCGCCTCGGCCCTGCCGATCGCCTCGATGCTGTCGACATGCAGCCCGAAGCCCTTCTCCGCCGCCTCCTCCAGCCTTTGCCCCAGCACCTGCGCCCGGTGAATGAGGCCCGGCAGCAGGGTCAGCGACTTGCCGGCTTCCCAGGTCTGGCTGCCGAAGTCGCCGAGCTTGCCGAGCGGGCCGAGATTGCGCTCGATCCATTCGCGCACCACCGGATCGGCGGTCGCCCACATGTCGAGCTGCGGATCGAGCCGCCGCGCCACGCCCTCGACCACCACCATGGTCTTCTGCAGCAGGATCAGCTCCGGCCGCGTCTTCATGTCGAAGAGGTCGGTCACCTCGAACAGCAAGGTGAGGAGCTTGGCCATCGAGATCTCGTCGGCCCGCTTCTGGTGGATCGGCTCGCCGATGGCGCGGATCGCCTGGGCGAAATCGTCGATCGAATGGGTCGCGGGCACATAGCCCGCCTCGAAATGCACCTCCGCCACCCGGCGGTAATTGCGGGTGATGAAGCCGTGCAGGATTTCGGCCAGGAAGCGCCGTTCCTTCAGGCCGGCCCGCCCCATGATGCCGAAATCGACGGCGACGAGGTTGCCCGCCCGGTCGATCATCAGATTGCCCTGATGCATGTCGGCATGGAAGAAGCCGTCGCGGATGGCGTGGCGCAGGAAGGACTGGATGATGATGCGCCCGAGATTCTTCAGGTCGAACCCGGCCGCCCTGAGGCTGTCGAGATCGGACAGCGCGATGCCGTCGATCCATTCCAGCGTGAGCACGCTGCGGGCCGTGCGGTTCCAGTCCGGCGCGGGGATGCGGAAATCCGGATCGTCGGCGATGTTCTCCGCCATTTCCGAGAGCGCGGCGGCTTCGAGGCGAAAATCCATCTCGAAGGCCACCGTCCGCGCCAGCATGTCGACCGCCTCGACCGGCTTCAGGCGCTTGAACCGCGGATTGAGCCGCTCGATCATGCGGGCGGCGAAATAGAAGGCGGAGAGGTCGCGCCGGAACCGCCGGTCGATGCCCGGGCGCAGGATCTTCACCGCGACCTGGCGCGTGCCCGCCTCGTCGCGGATCGTCGCCTTGTGGACCTGCGCCACCGAGGCGGCCGCCACCGGCTGCGACAGCTCAGCGAAGAACTGCCCGAGCGGCCCGCCCAGTGCCCGCTCGATCTCGGCGACCGCGATGTCCTGGCCGAAGGGCGGCATGCGGTCCTGCAGGGCCTCGAGGTCGCGGGCGACGCCGAAGCCGACGACGTCCGGCCGGGTGGCGAGGAACTGGCCGAGCTTCACCCAGCTCGGCCCGAGGCGGCCGAGCGCCGTCGCCAGGCCCTTGCCGCCCGCGACGTCGCGCCGCTCGGCCAGCCGGCCGAGGCGGACGGCCAGGCGCGCCGACGCCGGCAGTTCGGCGACGTCGACGAGGCCAAGCGCGCCCTCGCGGGCCAGCATCCAGCCGGCGCGCATGAGACGGAACGGGTCGAGGAAGGATGCCAAGATCAAGCCGAGCCAATGGGAGGGACGCAGGTCGATAGCACGGGCCGGCCGCCGGTCAAACCTTCCTGGGACGGCCGGCCGCCGCCCCGCCCTTCTTTTCCGGCCCTTTGCCCGAGCCGGACGGCGCATCGTGCCGGGCGCCACGCAAACGACATGATCCCATGAAGCGGCTTGCATGGCGCGCCGAACCGGTTCTATGTCGCAGGGACAGGACAATCGCGACTTCAGGATCTTCCGTGACCATTCGTTATCATCGTGGCGATCTGCCCGATCTCTCCCGCTACGCCTCGAGCGCCGCCATCGACACCGAGACGATGGGGCTCAACCCGCATCGCGACCGGCTCTGCGTCGTGCAGCTGTCGCCCGGCGACGGCACGGCGGACGTGGTGCAGATCATGCGCGGCCAGAAGGAGGCGCCGAACCTGGCGAAGCTTCTGGCCGACGCCTCGGTCACCAAGATCTTCCACTTCGCCCGTTTCGACGTCGCCATGCTCTACAAGGCGTTCGGGGTGGTGACGCAGCCCGTCTACTGCACCAAGATCGCCTCCAAGCTGGTGCGCACCTATACCGACCGCCACGGCCTCAAGGACCTGACGCGCGAATTGCTGGGCATCGACCTCTCCAAGCAGCAGCAATCCTCCGACTGGGGCGCCGAGACGCTCACCGACGCCCAGCTCGCCTATGCCGCTTCCGACGTGCTGCACCTGCATGAGCTCAAGGCCAAGCTCGACGCCAACATCGCGCGCGAGGGGCGCACCGCCATCGCCGCCGCCTGCTTCCGTTTCCTGCCGACGCGCGCCCTGCTCGATCTCGGCGGCTGGCCCGACGTCGACATCTTCGCCCACGGCTGAGGCGCGATCGCCCCGAGGCAGGGCAACCCGCCGGCCCGCTGAAATCCGCCGGAGACCTTTGCAGGTCTGCCGTCGCGCCATTGCCGCCATGCGCAGGCGATCGTTTATCCCTGTGGACAATTCTGCTATACCCGGCCTACATCAAAACCCGGAAATCTCGCGGGTCGATGACATGGAAGTCATCGGAGACAAAGTCTCTCAACTTATGCCATTGACTTGGTAGTGTTTTTCGGAAGAACATGTTCACTGCATCTACGAAATCAGCGAAGCTTTCATAGTATTTGTTGTGGGTGACCGACGTGTGCATGACGCGCCATAGTCGCTCGATCGCGTTGAGATTTGGCGCGTAGGGTGGCAGGAATCTGAGATCGATCCTTTGTCCGTGCTCGACCATCCATGCCTCGACCTCCTTGGCGTGGTGGTATCTGGCATTGTCGAGGAAAACATGGATTTTCCCCGCCCCCGGATAGGCGGAAAGCAGGCGCGAGAACAGGCGGATGGTCGTCTCTGCGTTGACGGTTTCCCCTTCGACGATCTGGCAGAGACCGCTTTCCAGATTGATGGCGCCATGCAGGTTCAGCCGCTGGCGACCGGCCGTCCGCAAGATGGCAACCGGATCGCCTTTTTTGATCCAACCATGAGCCGGACGGCTCTGGTATTCTGGATGGACAGCATCAAGGAAAACCATCTGGTCATTGGCCGCGAGTCCGCTGAGAAGACGGGAATACTCGGCTATGAACGCTTGTTGCGCTTGCACTGTCGGCAAGCGCGGCAGCGCCTTCGGCTTCTTGTATTCGAACCCGAGGCGATCGAGCAGCTTGATCATCCCGGATCGGCTGTAGGCGATGGAAAACCGCTTCTCTACAAGGGCAATGATCTCGGACGTGCTGGTGAACACGCGCGCCATCAGCGCTTTCACCAAGTCTATTTCCTGCGGCGTCGAAAGACGCGGCAGGCTGCCCTTCCAGCCGAAATCCGTCAGACGCTCAACACCGCCCGATGTCCAGCGTTGATGCCACTGGTAAACAGTGTCGTCATCAACATAAAGCACCCGCGCCACCTCCGGCACGGCGAGCCCGTCATCCAGAAGCAAGATCGCATGCGCCCGCCGCGCCGGGCCATGCTGGCCAGACGGGCGGCGAACCAGCCCCAGCAAATGCTGGCGTTCCGAAGCGGTCAGGAATTGGCCTCTGATCATCCCGTAATCTGAATCCATCAGCGCCGATTCCGCAAGCCTTCGCAGCTATTTGCCGGGATTCTACGGACTCGGGGTATATGAAAAAGGTTGTTGCCATTTTCACCCAACGTTGAGGAATCGCTGGCAGTGATGCCCCGACGCACGGCGCCGGGTTGACGTGCAGGTTCCGCATCGCAATATGATGGATCGATCGTGCCCGGTTTACGCCGCGGAAAGGTACTGCATTGGCCGATATCATCGATTCGCGAGGCAAGGGGGCGCCGTCCGCGGCTTTTTCCCGCGAGAGCGCCTTTCACGCCGCCCGCTCGCACAGCAGGCTGGTGCGTTTTCTGAAATTCGCCGTCCCCACGGTCGCCGTGCTGGGAATGGCTTCCTTCGTCTTCTTCGCCTGGTTCAATCCCTTCCGGGCGGAGAACGTGACGGTGAATGTCGGGCAGGTCGGGGTCGACGGCGGCAAGCTCGTGATGGAGCTGCCGCATCTGACGGGCTTCAACAAGCGCCAGCAGTCCTACAACGTCACCGCCAAGACGGCGTCGCAGAAGATCGCCGCGCCCGGGCTCATCGACCTCACCCATCTCGACGCGGTGATCACCATGGTCGACAAGAGCGAGACGACCATGACCGCCGATGGCGGCAAGTTCAATTCCGACGCGGAAATCCTGTCGCTGCAGGATAATGTGAAGGTGAAGTCGACCAAGGGCTACGATGCGCTGCTGCAGAGCGGCACGATCGACTTCAAGGCGGGAACGGTGAAGAGTTCCGATCCCGTCACGGTGAACCTCGCCAACGGCTCGATCTCCGGCAACGGCATCGACATCGTCGACGGCGGCGGCAAGATCACGTTCCAGGGCGGCGTCACCGCCCATTTCCGCACACCGCAGAATCCGCAGGCGGACGCTTCGCCCGCCGCGGCTGCCGAGGGGCAGGAACCGGCCGAGCAGACCGGGTCCACGCCGCTTCCTACCGATGCTGTTCAGGGGGGATCTTCACCATGATGACGAAATTCGGCCGGCTGGCACCGCTCGTGCTGGTACCGCTCGCTCTTGCATTGATGCCCGTGGCGGCAGGGGCGGCGGAGAAGGAGAAGAAGGCATCCAGCCCCTTCCAGGGCTTCTCGTCCGATAACGGCAAGCCCGTCGACGTCAAGTCGGATTCGCTCGAGGTGCACCAGGACGAGCAGAAGGCGATCTTCAGCGGCAATGTCGTGGCGACGCAGGGCGAATCCGTGCTGCATGCCAACGAGCTCACGGTCTTCTACGACAACAGCGCCGTCAACGGCTCGGCCGCCAAGCCCGCTGACGGGGCCAAGTCCGGCGATGCCACCAAGTCCGGCGATGCCACCAAGTCCGGCGATGCCACCAAGTCCGGCGATGCCACCAAGACGCCGGACGCCGGCGCCAAGCCGGCTGCCGCCGAGGGCAAGGCGGCGGGCGGCACGTCCGGCGCGCAGGCCAATTCGATCAAGAAGCTGATCGCCAAGGGCAGCGTCGTGGTGACCTCGAAGGACCAGAAGGCGACCGGCGACGAGGGCGTCTTCGACATGGCCACCAACATGGCGACCCTGACCGGCCGCGAGGTCGTGATGGTGCAGGGCTCGAACGTCGTGAAGGGCAAGAAGCTGGTCGTCAATCTCAAGACGGGCATCGCCAATGTGATGGGCGGCACCACCGGCCTCTTCGTCAACAGCCAGCAGCAGAAATCCGACTGAAACCAGAAATCTGACTGAAACATTGCGCGTGTTTCATGGGGGAAGCGTCCCTTTCTTGCGCCGGCGCGCCGGATGCAAGGGAGGGCGCGGCATGACGACGGCCCGCTTTCCCGCTTCGCGCCCGCAGCGCAAGCGGTGCGCGCCCGGCGGCGGGCATCGGTGGATGCCCGGCCGCCATCGGCATGAATGCGAAATCAATAGAGGACTTGTCCATCGTGGCCTGGCTGCCTTTGGAACGACGCGGACCGGCGGGAACCGGGGCAGTCGAGTATGAATCGGGCGGGGGAGGCGGCAGCTACGCCGAAACCGCCGAGGGCATTCTCTCGGTGCATTCCATCGCCAAGACCTATGGCAAGCGCGAGGTCGTCAGCGATGTCAGCCTGGAGGTCAGGCGCGGCGAGGCCGTCGGCCTGCTCGGGCCGAACGGCGCCGGCAAGACCACGGTGTTCTACATGGTCACCGGCCTGGTGCCGCCCGACCGAGGCCGCGTCGAGCTGGACGGCTACGACGTCACCCATCTGCCGATGTACCGGCG
Organism: Labrys monachus; assembly: GCF_030814655.1. Lineage (NCBI taxonomy): Bacteria > Pseudomonadati > Pseudomonadota > Alphaproteobacteria > Hyphomicrobiales > Xanthobacteraceae > Labrys > Labrys monachus. Next base: position 6,097,519 of record NZ_JAUSVK010000001.1, on the reverse strand, counting down.
CGCGCGCCTGGGCATCGGCTATCTGCCGCAGGAGGCCTCGATCTTTCGCGGCCTCAATGTCGAGCAGAACATCCGCGCCGTGCTGGAGATCGTCGAGCCGGACCGGGTGGAGCGCGAGAACCAGCTCGACGAGCTCCTCGACGAGTTCCGCATCCAGCGCCTGCGCAAGACCCCCTCGATCGCGCTGTCGGGCGGCGAGCGCCGGCGCGTCGAGATCGCCCGCGCTTTGGCCGGCCGGCCCTCCTTCATGCTGCTCGACGAGCCTTTCGCCGGCATCGACCCGATCGCCGTCGGCGACATCCAGACCCTGGTGCGCCATCTCACCAATCGCGGCATCGGCGTGCTCGTCACCGACCACAATGTGCGCGAGACGCTGGCGCTGATCGACCGCGCCTACATCATCCATTCCGGCCATGTGCTCACCCAGGGCACGCCGCAGGAGATCATCGACAATCCCGAGGCGCGCCGCCTCTATCTCGGCAGCGAATTCAGGATGTGAGGCGGCGATCGGCGTCATCGCAGCGAATCCCGCCGGCCCGATCAGGCTCCGGGGCGAATGGCGATCGCATCGGACCGCAATGTTCTCCCGCTCCTTGCTCGGCGCATTTTCTCGATCGAGAAGTCTGTGAACTTTTCCGGAAAATGCTCTAGGATTCCGTATGCCCGCCTATATCCTCCGCCGCCTCCTGCTGATCCTGCCGACGCTGTTCGGCATCATGCTGATCTCCTTCGCGGTGATCCAGTTCGTGCCGGGCGGGCCGGTGGAGCGCATGGTGGCGGTCCTCTCGGGCAATGGCGGCGACCGCATGGGAGGCGGGGGCGATTTCGGCGGGCAGGGCCAGCCGGCCGGCGCCGATTCGTCCTCCTCCCAATATCGCGGTTCCCAGGGGCTCGATCCCGCCTTCATCGAAAGTCTCCGGAAGCAATACGGGCTCGACAAGCCGGCCTATGAGCGCTTCTGGATCATGATGCGGAACTATGTGACCTTCGATTTCGGCAAGAGCTTCTTCCGCGACACGCCCGTTCTCACCTTGATCGAGCAGAAGCTGCCGGTCTCCGTCTCCATCGGCCTGTGGGTGACGCTGCTGAGCTATCTCATCTCGATCCCGCTCGGCGTCCGCAAGGCCATGATGGACGGCTCGCGCTTCGACGCATGGACCAGCGGCATCGTCGTGGTCGGCTACGCCATACCCGGCTTCACCCTGGCGATCCTGCTGCTCACCCTCTTTGCCGGCTCGAGCTTCTGGCAGATCTTCCCCAATCGCGGCCTCGTCTCGGAGAACTGGTCGGAGTTCTCGCTCTGGCACAAGATCACCGACTATGCCTGGCACATGACGCTGCCGCTCATCGCCATGAGCTTCTCGGCCTTCGCGACGCTGACCATCCTCACCAAGAATTCCTTCCTCGACGAGATCCGCAAGCAATATGTGCTGACGGCGCGGATGAAGGGCCTGTCCTCCACCCGGGTGCTCTACGGCCATGTCTTCCGCAACGCGATGCTGATCGTCATCGCCGGCTTTCCCGCCGCCTTCATCAGCGCCTTGTTCACCGGCGCGCTGCTGATCGAGCGCACCTTCTCCCTCGATGGCCTCGGCTGGCTCAGCTACAACGCGCTGGTCGACCGGGATTATCCCATCGTCCTCGCCAATCTCTACATCTTCTCGCTGGTCGCGCTCGTCGTCGGCCTGATCACCGACCTCGTCTACATGCTGATCGATCCCAGGATCGACTTCGAAGCGCGGGAGGTCTGAGATGGCGACCGAGGCCGCGACGCCGAGCCCCGCCGCCGTCCGCGGCAGCCATTTTGCGCTTTCGCCGATCAACCGCCGGCGCTGGCGCAACTTCAAGTCCAACCGGCGCGGCTATTGGGCGCTCTGGCTGTTCCTGTTCATCTTCGTCGTCACCCTGTTCGCCGAACTGGTCGCCAACAGCCGCCCGCTGCTGATCGTCGACCGCGGCCATCTCTACTGGCCGGCATTCACCTCCTACACCGAAACGGATTTCGGCGGCGACTTCGAGACCGAGGCCGATTTCCGCGACCCCTTCGTCGCCAAGCTGCTCGCCGACCGCCACGCCTTCGTGCTGTGGCCGCCGATCCGCTTCTCCTACGACACCATCAACCGCAATCTGCCGCAGCCGGCGCCCTCCGCGCCGACCTGGACGCTGGCGGACGACCAGTGCAAGGCCGCCGCCGAGCGCGTCGGCGGCAAGACCTGCCGCGACATCGAGTGGAACTGGCTCGGCACCGACGACAATGCCCGCGACGTGCTGGCGCGCATCATCTACGGCACGCGCATCTCCATCCTGTTCGGGCTGATCCTCACCTTCTTCTCCTCGATCATCGGCATCCTCGCCGGCGCCGTGCAGGGCTATTTCGGCGGCTGGGTCGACATCACCTTCCAGCGCGCCATCGAGATCTGGACGAGCGTGCCGTCGCTCTATCTGCTCATCATCATCTCGGCGGTGCTGGCGCCCGGCTTCTGGATCCTGCTCGGCATCCTCCTGCTGTTCTCCTGGACGACGCTGGTGCCGCTGGTGCGGGCCGAATTCCTCAGGGCGCGCAATTTCGAATATGTCCGCGCCGCCCGCGCGCTCGGCCTTTCCAACACCAGGATCATCTGGAAGCACCTCCTGCCCAACGCCACCGTGGCGACGCTGACCATGCTGCCCTTCATCCTCTCGGGCTCGATCTCGACGCTGACCGCCCTCGACTATCTCGGCTTCGGCCTGCCCCCCGGCACCGCCTCGCTGGGCGAACTCCTGCAGCAGGGCCAGGCCAAGCCCGACGCCTACTGGCTGAGCGTGACGGGCTTCGCGGTGATGGCCGTCATCCTCTCCCTGCTGATCTTCATCGGCGAAGCGGTGCGCGACGCGCTCGACCCGCGCAAGACCTTCAACTGAGCGCAAGACCTTCAACTGAGCGAGAGGCCCCCTTCAACTGAACGAGATCCGCAACAGGCGATTGCGGGAAGCGATTCGATCGGCTAGAAGGACTGCGGAAGCACCCATAGCTCAGCTGGATAGAGCGTTGCCCTCCGAAGGCAAAGGTCGCACGTTCGAATCGTGCTGGGTGCGCCATACCTCACTTTACCACGTCTTGGGTGCTTAGGTCTTGGTCACAGACTGGTCAAACCGAGATTCGCATTTAACGACTCCGTTGATGCCCGCCAAATAAAATGCACTGTCACCGTGTGCGCCCTGTAGGCGTGTTTCTCTAGTGGAGGTAGGTTCCACCCGGATAATAGTCGATAGGTTCGGTAGCTGACGAGCGGCTTGGCAGGGTAATCTGCTGGGTCGGAGCCTCGTGACAAAGGCCGCCTTGGGTGGCTGAGCGATCCGACGGGCCGTAATGTGAGTGAAGCCTGAGCAGGCCTCGAAAGGTGCGATGCGGATGCCGACCCGCCACGGTGATGGGGAAGGCAGTACGGACAGGGAAGCCATCGACACGTGCACCTGTTTGATCCGCCGGGGTATTGGGCACGGCACGCCGGAAGAGAGAGACGGGTCATCAGGGGAGACCCGCTGGTCGAGGATGATACCTCGCGCCGTCGCAGGGCGGTGGACCGAGCGGGAGTCGGAGAGGGGCGTAGTACTGTCGAAACCGGGTAATTGCGGTGGAGGGAAGGCCCCTTGCTTCAGATGCGCTTGTGAAGAAGGTGAGGATAGGGTGATTGGCGATGAGCCTGGCAACACCGGATAAGATCAGGAACCTTCAGAGGAAGCTGTATTGCAAGGCGAAGGCGGAGCCTGCCTTCCGCTTCTATCTGCTCCACGACAAGATTTGTCGCGCGGACATTCTGGCTCATGCGTGGGCGTGTGCCCGTCACAATGGCGGGGCTCCGGGCGTGGATGGAGTGCACTTCGAGGACATTGAGCGGTCGGGGGTGGAGAAATGGCTGGCAGCCTTGCGGGAGGACCTTGCCTCGAAGAGGTATCGGCCCGAGCCGGTGCGGCGGGTGATGATCCCCAAGCCCGGTGGCGGGGAGAGGCCCTTGGGTATTCCCACGATCCGGGACCGGGTGGCCCAGACTGCTGCCAAGCTGGTGCTGGAACCGATCTTTGAGGCAGATCTGGAAGACAATGCCTATGGCTATAGGCCCAAACGAAGCGCGCTCGATGCCATCACGCAGACCCATCGGCTGATCCGACAGGGGTATACGGATGTCGTCGACGCCGATCTGTCGAAATACTTCGACACGATCCCGCATGCGGAGCTCCTCAAATCGGTGGCTCGCCGTATCGTTGACCGGCATGTTCTGCATCTGATCAAGATGTGGCTTCGTGCTCCGGTCGAGGAGCGGGATGGTGGTGGTATCCGGCGCATGAGTGGCGGCAAGAGCAACAAGCGAGGCACGCCGCAAGGCGGCGTTGTCAGCCCGTTGCTTGCCAACCTCTATATGAACCGGTTCCTGAAGTATTGGCGGAGGCAAGGATGCAGTCGGGCGTTCCGTGCGCATCTGGTCAACTATGCCGATGACTTCGTCATCCTCAGCCGCGGGCATGCGCCTGAGGCTCTCGCGTGGACGAGGGCAGTGATGATCAGGCTTGGGCTGAGCATCAACGAGGCGAAAACCTCGGTGAAGGATGCCGGCGCGGACAGCTTCGACTTCCTCGGCTACACGTTTGGTCCGAAGTTCCGGAAACGGGATGGCCAGAGGTATTCGGGCGCAAGTCCCTCCAGAAAGAGCGTGAAACGGATCAAGACCAAGATCGGTGACCTTCTGGTGCCAGGCAACAAGGGAGCATGGCCAGACGTGCGCGACAGGCTGAACGGTCTTCTGACTGGCTGGTCGGCGTATTTTGGCTATGGCACCCGGGCTGCGGCCTATCGGGCCATCGATCGGCACATCTGTGATCGCGTCAGACGCTTCCTCGCCAAGCGGCACAAGGAAGGTGGACGAGGAACGCGGCCCTTCCCCTGGAGAGAAATCTTCGGGACACTCGGGGTCAAGCAACTCACCACGACGCCGAAGGCAACCGCCGTGAGCCTGCAATGAAGTCTGTCGGAAAGCCGGATGCGGGAAATCCGCACGTCCGGTTTGATGAGCGGGGAAGGGAAACGGGGCGTTGCCGAACGGCACAAGCTACCGCGCCCTTCCTCGACTCTACGATTCGAGTGCCGCGATCCCGAGACCGGTGCAATCTGGGCGGGGAGGAGCGGTCCGCCTGGCTCGATGCAGAAGCCTCTGAAAAGGGGTAAGAGAAAGGAGGAATGCCGAATTGAGTAAAGTGGCAGGGGCGAGCATGTTACCGCTGGAAAAGCTGATATCGAGTTTCCGCGAAGCGCAGTCAAAGCTAGTTGTGCAAACCGCAGACCTGCCTTTAGCGACGCTCGCGCAAATGGTGGAAGACAATGCAATCGATCTGCAACCAGGATTCCAGCGACGTGAGCGATGGTCCCCAGATAAGCAGTCAGCGTTGATTGAGTCGTTTCTGCTAAACGTTCCTGTCCCGCCGGTCTATCTCGCTGAAGAGCTATCAGGCACCTATACCGCAATCGACGGAAAGCAACGCCTGCGCGCGATTTCCGATTTCATCTTCGGTAGGTTGACCCTTCGCAATTTGGAACGGTTGACGGAAGCTCAGGGCTTGAAATTTGACGATTTGCCTAGTGAAATTACAAATTCGTTCCGGCTCCGCCCGTATTTACGCGTTGTAACTCTGCTGAAGCAAACCGACCCGATGCTGAAATATGAGGTCTTTCTTAGGCTCAATCGCGGTGGTGAAGCGCTTAACGCCCAGGAGATCCGAAACGTGGCCTTTAGAGGCCCACTTAACGATCGGATTTACACGCTCTCCGAGAATCAATTCTTGCGCCAGCGGCTCAAAATCGATGGACATAAGTCGGCAGCCTATCGCGAGATGGACGACGCTGAATACGTGCTTCGATTTCTCACGCTTTCCGAGCGCATTGCCATCTTCAGCGGCAGCCTTGTGAAGGAAATGGATGAATACATGCGGCGTCACCAGCTCGATAGTGGGCTGAAAGTCGAGAATCTCGCCGCGACTTTCAATCAAGCCATGGATCGGTGTCAGGCAATTTGGGGGGATTACGCTTTCCGTCGGCCTGAAGGGCAGGGCTGGCGCGATCAAACCCTCGCCGGCATGTACGACGCCCAAATGATATCTGCGTCTCAAATCTCACAGCAGGTAGCCGACAAAGCTGCCAATCATCAAGCCGCTGTTCAGGGCCAGACGCGCGCGCTGTTTGATGAGGCTGAGTTCGATAAGTCTGTCCGTACCGGCACTAACACACCGGCTCGCATTCGTTATCGTGTCAATCGCATGAAAAGGCTGCTCGAAGCGATCTAGCCATGGCGCAGTTTCGGCGGGAATTCTTCAGCACGCTAGAGCGGAATTTGTCTGAGTGGAATCGGAAGGGATTCCACTGGATGGCTTAGTGTGATTCATAGGTTTCCGGGCTATTCCGGAGATGAAGCATGACGAAGCGTGGTGAAGCCTATTCGCAGGATTTGCGAGATCGTGTGCTTGGGGCGCTGGATAGCGGGATGTCGGCGAGCACAATCGCACCAATCTTCAGGGTGAGTGTGTCCTACATCTACAAGGCGGCCGCGCGGCGGCGCGCGACGGGGGAGGTCAGTGCCCGCCCCCAGCGCAATCATGTTCCGCTCAAGCTTGCCAAGCATGAAGAGGTTCTGCGGGCCAAGGTCGCGGCTGATCCGGATGCGCGTGTCGCGGATCTGCGGGCCTGGGCGGAGGAAGAATTGGGGGTCAGCATCAGCCATGCCCCGATGTGGCATATGCTCAAGCGGCTTGGGCTGACATATAAAAAAAGACGATCCACGCCAGCGAGCAAAAACGCCCCGATGTCGCGGCCGCTCGCCGCAAATGGCACAGCAACCAAATCTGGCTGAGGCCCTCGCGTCTGGTCTTCATTGACGAGACCTGGGCCTCGACCGCGATGGCGCGCCACTACGGCAGGTGCAAGCGCGGACAGCGCCTGATCGACTACGTGCCGCATGGCCATTGGAAAACCACGACCTTCATTGGCGCTCTGCGCAGCGGGGGATTGACAGCTCCCTGCGTGCTCGACGGCCCAGTCAACGGCGATTGCTTCAAGGCCTATGTCGCGCAGATCCTCGTTCCCACCCTCAATTACGGCGATATCGTCATCATGGACAATCTGAGCAGCCACAAAGTCCCGGGTGTGCGCCAAGCCATCGAGGCCGCAGGGGCGGAACTGCTTTACTTGCCCGCCTACTCCCCCGATCTCAATCCGATCGAGAACCTCTTCGCAAAGCTCAAAGCTCTCCTGCGCGCGGCTGCAACCCGATCCATCCACGATCTCTGGGACGAAATCGCCAAAACTCTCCCGCGCTTCTCCCCGTCCGAATGCAGAAATTACTTCTCTAATGCTGGATATTCTACAGTCTGAACAATTTCGCTCTAGAGCAGATGCTCAAGGTCAGCGGAGAGCCGCTGCTCCAAGACCGGTTGCCGCTTACAGACCCGGCCAACCTGAGTGCACGTGTCCTCAGGCTCGGACTCGCAGTGACCGCATTTGCAATGCTCGAGAAGTACGTGGGTTCGGTCTTCGACCACTTGGTGGAGAAGGATGTCGGTGCCGCCCACCTCGGTTTCGCGGCATTGCCGGACGGCATCCGCGATTTCATCGTGGTCGACTCGACTATCGGCATGAATAACCGCCTCTCGTTCCTCCGCGGTGCGCCTGACCGTATCAATTACGTGACGCAGACGCTCGAACTCGTTGTGAAGTATAAAGACGCTCCACCCTCTTACACTGCCCTTGGCTTCAGTCCGAAAGGTTCGAACGTTGGTCACGATGATATCAAACAGGCTTTTGGAACATTCGGAGTGAAAGACCCCTGGAGCAAGATGAACAGTCTTGCCGCCGCATTTGGTGGAGCTGCCCTTAGTCTACAAGAGAACTACAAGAACTTAGCAGGTACACGGCATAAGGCTGCTCATGATCCTGTCTCCAGCATCCCTGTTGCCGACCTCCAATCAAACATCCGTTCTGCCATTGTGATAGGTATCTGCTGTGACGTGTTGGCGAAGAACGCTGGCGCTGCGATCAAGGCATGTCAGGACAAGAAGAACCTTGAGAAAGATGTAGCGACATATTCTCGCGATACGCGCTTCCTCGATGAACAAGCGGACGGCTCCTGGCTCGAGCGCCCTTTTACAGTACGCAAGGGAACCAAACTTTATCCCAACCGTGCTATCGGAATTGCTGGGGCGGTGGCTCGGGCCGCAAAACCATTTGTCATAGTGCGAGATAGAACAGGGCAACCGATCGAATTGGCTGGATAAAAAACCAAATCGGCCCGAAGGGGCAGCCGCGCGAACCACTCCGCAAACCCATGGCGGCCTGCGAAATCGAATCCAAACTAGGCGATCGATCGACTACGACTCTTTTTCAGCCTATTGTACTCTCACCCCGCAAGCACTGTGAACTATTACCAAATACCCTTGAACTGACGCCACAGCATCCCCAGCTAGACGAACGGTGGTCAAGTAAGTGGAGGGATTCATGGTTCGGAGGGTAACCCCTGCAGAGTACAACGCTATGGTTAGGCGGCAAAACCAAGAAATCGACCGCGTAAACCGTGCCAATAAGGCCGCCTACGAAAAGTGGGTGCGTGACACGAACAGAGAGATCGACAGGATCAACCAGCACAACAAGCGCTTGGTCGATAACCACAATCGCGAGGTTCGCCAGTACAACCAGAAGCGCCAAGCGGCCATCGGCAAATACAATCAGGCGGTGCGCACTCACAACGCCCAGGTCGAGCGGGACCGGCAGCGCCGCCTCTCAGCGCTCCGCGCGCTGACCACATCGCGCTATGCAGACGTCAGAGACTCTTCCTTCGACTTGAGCGCGAGGTATGATCGAGTTGAGGCTATAGGCTCTGCGAATACCGACATCCTGGCGGCCGCCAAGCGAGAAAGCAGCAACAGCGCTGCCGTCGCATACGCCTTGAACGCCGACACCGAAGCGCCGACTGAAAGCGCACAGGATACTGGCATCCTCGACTATCTTACCGACCTCTCCCAAGATCTTTGCGACCGGTGGAAAGGGGCGCTCTTCGCGCTCAATCCGGCCAATACGGATGCTGCTCGCCACTTCTGCACAAGCGTGCGCGAGATTTTCACCGAGATTCTGGACCGGTGGGCCGACGACAAGGATGTCATCGCGGCTGATCCAAGCTACGAGAAGACACCCAACGGTACCCCCTCACGAAAAGCGAAGGTCAGATACCTGTTGAAGCAGAAGGGCGCGGATTCGCCTGAGATGCTCGGCTTCGTTGAAAAAGACATCGACGACATACTTCAGCTTTTCCCAGTTTTCAACAAAGCCACACACGGAGCGGCGGGGACGCTCACCTTCGCCAGCCTGAAAGCTCTTAGGCAGCGCGTAGAGGGCGGCATCATGTTTCTGGCCACCATAGCCTCATAGCGGGGCCGGCCGAGATCTGCGGGCGGGCAAGTCACTCTCGCATGTCCGCTTCGACCAATTGTGTTCCATTAACGAACGGGCGGCTTTCGGCTCAACATCTGCCGAGATCGCCCGCGAGTTTTTGGTATTAGAACCCAAATGGCGGCGGTGAGCGTTCAGCGGCATTCGCAAAGAATTACACAGCACAAAAGAGTTGGCTCGGTTTGTTTGGACAGCTTAGCCCTGCCGGATAAGTGGATTTCAGCCCGTATTATGCCGCGGCCGGGATTGGGGTTGGCTGGCTGAAGTAGGCCTGATCGGGTGTCTTCCGGTCAAGGCTCGAATGGGGTCTGCGGGTATTGTAGAAAATCAAATATCGGCCGATCGAGGCGCGGGCCTGGGACACCGTGTCGTAGGCGTGGAGATAGACTTCCTCGTATTTCACCGACCTCCAAATTCTCTCGACGAAGACATTGTCGCGCCAGGCGCCCCTGCCATCCATGCTGATCTTGATGTCGTTCTTGATCAGCAAGCCGGTGAAGGCCTCGCTGGTGAACTGGCTGCCTTGATCGGTATTGAAGATTTCCGGCTTGCCATAACGCACCAGAGCCTCCTCGACCGCCTCGATACAGAAGTCCGCCTCCATGCTGATCGAGAGCCGCCAGGACAGCACGCGGCGGCTGAACCAATCCACCACGGCTGCCAGATAGACAAAGCCACGCCGCATCGGGATGTAGGTGATGTCCATCGCCCAGACCTGATTGGGCTTGGTCACCGGCAGTTCGCGCAGGAGATAGGGATAGATCTTGTGTCCCGGCGCTGGTTTCGAGGTGTTCGGTCGCCGGTAGATTGCCTCTATCCCCATGCGCTTCATCAGCGTGGCGACGTGCAACCGTCCGGCTTGGTGCCCATCGGCAGCCAAAAGACCTTGCAGCATGCGAGAACCGGCGAAGGGATGCTCAAGGTGCAGCTCGTCGATCTGCCGCATCAGGGTAAGGTCGGCGGGCGGCACAGGACGGGGCAGATAGTAGACGCTGCTTCGCGCCAGTCCCAAAGCCTTGGCTTGGCGAGTGATCGGAAGTTCGTGCGTGCGGTCGATCATTTTCTTGCGCTCAGAAGGCCGGCCTTGGTGAGCGCTCCTTCTAAAAAATCATTCTCAAGCGTCAACTCCCCGATCTTGGCATGGAGGGTTTTGACATCAACCCCGGACGAAGCTGGCACGGCCGTGCCACCCGCACCGAATACCCCGGTTGCCCCTTCAAGAAGCTGTGTCTTCCACTGACTGATCTGGTTGGTGTGGACATCAAACTGCTGAGCTAACTCATTCAGCGTCTTCTCGCCCTTGATCGCCGCCAAGGCTACTTTCGCCTTGAAAGCCGGGCCATGGTTCCGGCGTGCTCGTCTCGTCATCGTCGCTCCTGTTCTTGGCATCCTATGCCAGGTTCAGGGCCAAATTCCACTTATCGGTCCTGTCCGTTTTTCCCGAGCCAGCTCTCAAACAATGACATAAGAGTGCCCAGTTTTATCCTCTCCGGCGCGCCATCTCCCCGATTTCCCTGCACAGCACTCTGAAACCGCCGAAGCCACGACAGCGCGGAGAGTGGGAGATGCTCTCTTCGGAAGAGAGTAGAAGCGGCGGCGTATGGCGGCGGAGAGTTCGGGTGGTCGCCATCCACGCCTAACGATGGTCCAGTCGAGTGTACTGGCTCGGAATAACGGTGACACTGCACAGGAATAACGGTGACACTGCACAAATAAACACCATCTGCCGCATCGGAACCGGCTTCAGGCCCATCACATAAATGCACCGCTTCTCGTCCTACGTCTCGTCCCAGGCATGCGCCATCGCATCCGTCAGGAACTCGATCAGCACGCGCACCCGTTTCGGCAGCTGCCTGCGCGAGGGGTAGACGAGCTGGATCGCCAGGCCGGGCGCATCCTGTCCTTTCAGGATCTGCGTCAGCAATCCCTGCCCGACCGCCTGCTCGGCATAGAAGGCCGGCGTCTGCGCGATGCCGATCCCGGTGATCGCGGCGTCGATCATCGCATCGCCATTGGTGAAGCTCGCCACCGCGTGGCGGGTGTCGATGGCGATATCCTGGTCGCCGACGACGTAGAGCATCGGTTTCGACCGTCCCGTCGGCGGCATCAGCGCGATCAGCCGGTGCGACAGCAGCTCTTCCGGCGAGGCCGGCTCGCCGTAACGCTCCAGGCATCGGGGGCAGACATAGGTGCCCATCGGCGCCCGGCCCAGCGGCTTCACCACCAGGTCGGAATCTGCGAGGTCCCCGATGCGCAGGGCGAGATCCACCCCCTCGGCGACCAGATTGACGCGGTGATCGTTCATCCGGACCTCGACCGAAAGCTTCGGAAAGCGATCCAGAAAGGCGGCGAGATGCGGAATGAACAGCGCCCGCCCGAAGGTCGTCGGCATGTCGATCCGCACCAGGCCGCTGAGCTCGGCCGGATCGCCGCTGACGGCACTCTGCATGTCGTCGAGCTCGGAGATCCAGCGGCTCGCCCGCTGGTAGAACAGCGAACCTTCCTCCGTCAGGCTGACGCTGCGCGTCGTGCGGTGGAAGAGCCGGGCGCCGAGCCGCAGCTCAAGCTGCCGGATCGCCTTCGATACGGCCGAGGGCGCCTGCCCCAGCGATTCCGCCGCGCGGATGAAACTCGATGTCTCCGCGACGCGCACGAATTCCTCGACCCCTGCAATCCGCTGTGTCAGCCGGTCATTATTGCTCATGAGGAAACAGTATCATATTTCTGACGATCTTTGCGGCGTGACGAAGCACCAATAAAATGCGGCTTCCGACAACGCAGAAGCAGAGTGTCCCATGATGAGAGCCGTCATTGCCGTCGAACAGGGGACGCCCGACGTTCTCAAGCTGGTCGAACGCCCGATACCCGAGCCCGCGGCCGGCGAGATCAGGGTCAGGATCATCGCCTCCAGCCTCAATCCGATCGACGTCAAGGTGCGCAAGGCGGCCCTGCCGATGACGCCGGGGACGTTTCCGGCCGTGCTGCACAGCGATTTCGCCGGCATCGTCGATGCGCTCGGCCCGGGCGTCGCCAAATTCGCCGTCGGCGACGAGGTCTTCGGCTTTGCCGGCGGCTTCAAGGGGCCGGCCGGCGATGTGCCGGGCGCGCTTGCCGAATATGCCGTCTATGATGCCGCGCTGGTTGCCCGCAAACCCGCAAATCTCGATTTCCGCGCCGCGTCCGCCCTGCCGCTGACGGCAGCGACCGCCTGGAAGGCGCTGTTCGACAAGGCGAGCGTCACGCCCGCCAGCAAGGTCTTCATATCGGGCGGCGCCGGCGGCGTCGGCTATATGGCGGTGCAAATGGCGGCCGCGGCGGGCGCCTATGTCGTCGCCGGCACCCGGTCCGAGGAGAGCGCCGCGCTGGCGCTCGGCGCCGGGGCCTGCGCCAGCGTCGATCTTTCGGTCGAGACCGCGGCGGATGTGATCGGCAAGCATACAGGGGGCCGCGGCTTCGACGTCATTTTCGACACCGTCGGCGGCGCGGCGCTCGACGCGGCCTTCCAGATGGTCCGGCCGACCGGCGATGTGGTCACCGTCGTCGGCGCCGCATCCCACAACCTCGCCCCGCTCTATCTCAGGGGCGGCAATCTGCACATGGTCCTGGTCCTGCTGCCGATCATGAAGGGCATCGGCATCGAGCGGCATGGCGAGATCCTCGAGATCGTCGCGGCGATGGCCGAGGAGGGCCGATTGAAGCCGCGCCTCGACCCCGAGCGCTTCACCCTCGCACAGGCAGCCGACGCGCACCGCAAATACGAGGCGGGCGCGGCCAAGGGCAAGCTCGTGATCGACGTCGCGCAGCAGGCCTGACGGGGGTCCCGGACGTCCTTTCGGCGGTGCCGGCCCGCATAGGAGGGGGCCGGCCAAGCCGCTTTCAAGTCGGCTCGGCTGGGTCATAGGGCGTCTACGGGTTGGGGACCTCGTAGACTTTCCCGTGCCATGGCGCTTTGTCGATTTGGTCGAGCGCCATGACGTAAATCACCTTCTCCTCCGGCCCGAAGGCGAGATTTGGCATCGAGACCGAGGGGACTGCTATCGTGCGCAGCAGCTTGGCGTCCCCGTCCACCACGATGATCTTTCCGGGCGCGTCGAGCGAGCGCGGGCTTTGGCCGATATAGAGTTCACCCTTCGCATCGATCTTCACGCCGTCGGGCCAGATATGCGGCGCATTCGGGAAGAGGTCGTCGAGGCGCAGGAAAACGCGGCGGTTCGACAGGGTCCCGTCCGGCTTGATATCGAACTCGATCAGGCGGTTGTCCTCCGTCTCGATCAGGTAGAGCAGCTTGCCGTCGTTGGACACTGCAAGTCCGTTGGCGTTGTGCAAATTGTCCGCGACCTTGGTTACCTTGCCATCCCCAGTGAGATAATACGCCGAAGCATCGATCGCCGGTCCTTCATGGCCGGAACCGGTGAAATAGATGCCGCCTTTCCTGTCCGGCGCGAAATCATTCGGCCCGATGAAGGGGTTGCCGTCGCTGTCCTTGTCGTAGGGCGGCAGCGTCTTGCCGTCGGCCGAGATGTGGCCGATCATGTTGGAATCATAGCATGTCACCAGGAACTCGCCAGACGCGGTCGGCACCACCGCCGAAGGGCCACAGCCATCCTGGCGCCAGAACACCTCGTTTTTGTTGCCGTCCCAGGTCATGACGGTATTTCGGCCATACTCGACATAGAAGAGCTTGCCGTCGTGCCAGATCGGTCCTTCGGGAAAGTAGGCGTCGGGATTGACCACCTTGACGTCGGCGGCGAAAGCCGGTGCGGTCAATACCGCCGCCAGGGCATACGCAAGAATGACTGATTTCATGAAAGTCCCTCTTCAAATCAGGCCTGCCCAAAGAGCGCAGCCAAGGCTTCGCTCCCCGTCCAGGAGATGGATGGCTTGATGGATGGTGAATGCCTGCTGTTTTCAGGCCGTGTGGTTGGGATTTCGCCGGCCACGCGCCCGGATCGGGAAACGGGTAAACCCGGTGAGTGAAGACGGTTTTGCGTCGGCCGGAAACGATCGCATGCGACACATTGCGGTAATAATGCGACAGTTTTTTACTTGACGCGAAACCTGCGGCGATCGTGCGGTGGTCTACTTCGCAATCCCAGTGATGATCGCCGAACAGCAGAAGCAGATGATCGGCATGCAACTTTACGCCGCCTCGAGGGAGCGGTCAGGCCCACCCGCCCGCCCGCGAAATTCCTGCCACGCCCGCTCTATCGTCCCCAGACGACGGCGTTCTCGTGGCGCTTGATGATGTGTTTCAGGTTCTCGAAGGCGGTGGTGACGTGGCCGGCGAAGCGTTCCGCGGCCGGGGAGCGCGGGGCGCCGACGCGGCGTAGGATGCCCAGGGATCGGTTCGGCTGCGGGATCTCATAGGGGAGCACGGTGACGCGGTTCTCCTTGCGCTGCGCGAAGACGACGGAGAAGGGGAGCACGGCCAGCGCGTCGGTTTCGACCAGATAGTTGATGACGCCCATCAGCGAGCTGCCCGAATAGCGGATGTTCAGGTCCGACATGCCGATGCTCATCAGGATCATCTGGAGATCCGACATCAGCGGCGAGCCGGGGAGCGGCGCCACCCAGGGAAAGCGGGTCAGGTCGCGCCCGACCAGACGGCGGTTCCGCAGCAGGGGATGGTCGGGCCGGCACGCCACGATGTTGCGGCCGGGCAGGATCTCGGTGAATTCGAAGCCGGGCCCGAGGCCGAGCACGCCGATCGGCACGATGCCGAGGTCGATCTGGTTGCCTTCGAGCGCCGCGACCATTTCAGGCAGGTTCAGATAGCTCTGCTGGATGGTCACTTCGGGCTCCAGGTTCTGGAACTCGCCGATCATCCGGCTGATCATCGCATCCATGAAGAACGGCACGCCTCCGACGCGCACGATGCCCTTGGTGCCCTTCATGAAGCCCTGCACGGCGTCGGACGCCTTGCGGGAGGCGGTGATGATCGTGCGGCCCTCCGCCGCCAGCTGGGCGCCGAGCGGGGTTGCCTGCAGCGGCCGGCGGCCCTTCAGGAAAAGCGGCTCGCCGATGCGCGCCTCCAGCATGGCGAGCGATCGGCTGACCGCCGGCTGGGTCAGGCCCAGCATGGCGGCGCCCTCCGATACGCCGCCGGAGTCCAGCACGGCGGCGAGCTGCATGAGGTGGCGCTCGTTCAGCTTCATAGCAAAATGCTATACAAGCGCGCCCACAACTCATCAAGCCCGGCGTCGGAGCGTGCTACCTCTGTCGGCAAGGGGAGGGAGGCCCCGGCGGAATGCACGGCCAGCATGACGGTGCGCGGGGGGATCCGATCCCGGAGGCGATCTCGGCGCAGGCGGAGGAGTTTTCCCGGCGCCTGACGGCAGCAGGCCCGTCGCGCCTGGCAGCCGCCGCGCGGGCGAGCGTCGACGGGCTGCACGCGCTCGTCGCGCAATTGCGCCCCTCCGTCGAGGAGTTCCGGCTCGCGATCGATTTCCTGACCGAGGTCGGCCACTACGCCGATGCGCGGCGGCAGGAATGGGTGCTGTTCGCCGACGTGCTCGGCGTTTCCTCGCTGATCGAGGACCTGAACAGCCCGCGTCCCGCCGGCGCGACGCCGAACACGCTGGCGGGTCCGTTCTATCGGTCCGACGTGCCGGACACGCCGCTCGGCGCCGATATCTCGCGCGACCATAAGGGCGAGCCGCTGGACGTCGAAGGGCGGATCGTCGGCCTCGACGGGGCCGGGATCGGCGGCGCCACGGTCGAGGTGTGGCAGGCCAATTCCGAGGGGCTCTATGAGAACCAGGAGCCGGACCGACAGCCCGAATTCAATCTGCGCGGACGCTTCCGTGCCGATCCGCAGGGGCGGTTCGGCTTCGTGACGGTGAAGCCGAAGGGCTACACGCTGCCTTCCGACGGTCCGGTCGGCCGGTTGATGTCGGCACTGGGCCTTGGTCTTGAACGCCCCGCCCATATCCATTTCCGCGTTTCGGCGGACGGTTTCGAGACGCTGACCACCCACATCTTCGATCGCTCGGATGCGGCGATCGGCCGGGATGCGATTTTCGGGGTCAAACCCGAACTCATGGCCGAGTTTCGCGCGCTGCCGCCGCTGGGAGGAAAGCGGAAATATGCGCTCGATCTCGATCTCGTGCTCTGCCCCTCGCCGGCAGAGCGGACCGGAACGTCTGGGAGGAGATGACCAATGGCCCGAATCAGCGGCTACCACCATCTGACGATGTCGACCGACAGCGCTCAGGAGGACTTCGATTTCTACACCAAGGCGCTCGGCCTGCATTCGGTCAAGCGCACCGTCCTGTTCGACGGCGTGATCCCCGTCTACCACCTCTATTATGGCTCGCCCGGCGGCGACGCCTCGACGATCATCACGACGTTTCCGTTCCGCAAACCGGCCGTCTATGGCCGCCGGGGCACGAACCAGTCGCGCACCATCATGCAGTCGATTCCCAAGGGCGCGGCCGAGTTCTGGGTCGACCGGCTGAATGCGCGCGGCATCGAAGCCGCCCGGATCACCCGTTTTGGCGCCGACCGCGCGGCGTTCCTGCATCCATGCGGCATTGCGCATGAGCTGGTCGAAAGCGACAGCGATTCGCGCGAGCCGATCACCAATGCGGCGCAGGGTATCGGCAGGGAGCACGGCATCAAGGGGATCTACGGCGCCGTCGTCGCGGTGATGGACCGCACCGCCATGGACGACTTCCTGACCGTCGCGCTGCCGCTCACGAAGGAGGCCGACAACCATGAGGGCCTGGTGTTCCGCGTTCCCGATGCGGGCGGCGTCGACCAGCGCGTCGAGGTGATCGTCGACCGCGACAGCGCGCAAGGCACCTGGACGCTGGCCGGCGGCACGATCCACCATCTCGCCCTCAACACCGGCGACGAAGAGAACCAGCTCAAGCTGCGCGCCCATATCGAGGGTCTGGGCTTCACGGACATTTCCGAGCAGAAGGACCGCAACTACTTCAAGTCCTGCTATGTCCGCTCGCCGGGCGGCGCGCTGTTCGAGCTTGCCTGGACCACGCCGGAAGGCTGGGCCAAGGACGAGCCGCCCGGCGCGATCGGCAAGACGCTGGTGTTCCCACCCTGGTTCAAGGATCGCGAGGACGAACTGCGCGCCGGCCTCGAGGAGGCGGAATTCGCATGAATTCGGGCAGCGGTCCGCTCCGGCTGGGGTCGAGGGGTTCGGAGGCGAAGGCGATCTGCGTCTTCGTCCACGGCCGCGGCCAATCGCCGGAAGAGATGCAGTCCCATGTGCTGGTGCGGGTCCGCGCGCCGGCGGTGGCCTTCGTCCTGCCGCGCGCCCCGCTCGGTGCGTGGTGGGCGGCGCGCGCCATCGACCCGCTGACCGCGGTCGCCCGCGCGCAGCTCTCCGATGCGCTCGATCATCTGTCCGCCGCGCTCGCCGCAGTCCGGTCCGAACTGCCGGGCCTGCCGCTGGTGCTGGCCGGCTTCTCGCAAGGGGCCTGCCTGTCGATCGAATATCTCTGCGCCGGTCTGCCGCGGCCCGAGGCGCTGGTGGCCTTTACCGGCAGCCGGGTCGGCGTTGCCGCGGATGGCCGGCCGGAAGCCGCGCCCGCCGGCGTGCCGGTCTATCTGACCGGCGGCGACGCCGATCCGTGGATCCCGGTTTCGGCCTTCGCCGATGCGGCGCAGTCGCTCGGCAGGAACGGCGCGCGGCTCCGGGCCGATCTGTTCCCCGGCCGGGGCCACGAGGTCTCGGACGCCGAGATCGCCATGCTGGATTCGATCCTGGCCGACCTGGCGGCGGGCCGCCCTGCGCGCATGGAGGCAGCACGATGATGCAGAGCTTCATCTTTCCGGGCCTGACGACACGGGTGGTGTTCGGCTCCGGTACGACGGCCCGGGCCGGGGACGAAGTCCGGCGGCTCGGCCATGACAAGGTGCTGGTGCTCTCGACGCCGCATCAGCAGGCCGATGCGGAAAGGCTGGCGGCAACGCTCGGCGAGCTCTCCGCCGGAATTTTTGCCGGCGCGGTGATGCACACGCCGCTCGACGTAACGCAGAAGGCGGTCGATGCCTTCCGAAGCAGCGGCGCGACCGCGGTCGTCAGCCTCGGCGGCGGCTCGACGACGGGGCTCGGCAAGGCCATTGCCGTCCGCACGGGCGCGGACCAGGTGGTGATCCCGACGACCTATGCCGGCTCGGAGATGACCGATATTCTCGGCGAGACGGCGGCGGGCGAGAAGACGACGCGTCGCTCGCCGGACATCCGCCCGGAGACGGTGATCTATGATGTCGACCTGACGCTCAGCCTGCCGGTCGGGCTCACGGTCACCTCGGCGATGAACGCGATCGCCCATGCGATGGAGGCGTTCTACGCGCCGGACCGCAACCCGGTGATCGTGCTGATGTGCAAGGACGCTCTTGCCGCCTTTCACAAGGGCATTCCGGCCTTGATCGCGGATCCGCATGACCGGACGGCGCGGGCCGAGGCGCTCTATGCGGCGTGGTGCTGCTCGGCGGCGCTCGGCAGCGTCCAGATGGCGCTGCATCACAAGCTCGCCCATGTCTTCGGCGGCTCGTTCGATACGCCGCATGCCGAGACGCACGCCATCCTGCTGCCCTACACCACCGCCTTCAACGAGCAGGCGGTGCCCGATCTGCTGGCGCCGATCGCCGACGCCTTCGGCGGCGGCACGGCCGGCGGCGGGATCTGGGATTTCGCCCGCAGCGTCGGCTCGCCGCTCAGCCTCCGGGCCATCGGCATCCAAGAGGCCGATCTCGATCGCGCAACGGCGATCGCCGTCAAGAATGCCTATGCGAATCCGAGGCCGATCGACCCGGGATCGCTACGGGAACTCCTCCAGGCGGCGTGGGAGGGACGTCGCCCGGGGGCCTGAGAACAAAACAAGAGGGAGGAGAAAAACATGATTACCAGACGGACTCTGCTGAAAGCCTCGGCGGCGACCGGCTTCACGATCGCCGCTTCGGGGCTTGCCGCTCCGGCCATCGCGCGGGGCGCCAGGATCAAGCTCGGCTATGTCTCGCCGCAGACCGGCCCGCTCGCGGGCTTCGCCGAGAGCGACGCCTATAACATCAAGGCGTTCCTGGCCTCCGAGGCCGGCAAGAATTTCGATGTCATCGTCAAGGACAGCCAGTCCAACCCGAACCGGGCGGCCGAAGTGGCGAAGAGCCTGATCGTCGACGACGAGATCCATCTGATGCTCGTCGGCTCGACGCCGGAAAACACCAATCCGGTCGCCACCACCTGCGAGGCGGAAGGCGTTCCGGTCATCTCGACCACGGCGCCCTGGCAGCCCTGGTTCATCGGCCAGCAGGGCAATCCGGGCGATCCGGCCAGCTGGAAGCCGTTCAACTTCGCCTTCCACTATTTCTGGGGCCTCGAGGACATCATCGCCGTCTATACCGGCATGTGGAAGCAGCTCGACACCAACGGCAAGGTGGGCGGGCTCTTCCCCAACGATGCCGACGGCAATGCCTGGGGCGATCCGAAGAACGGCCTCAGGCCCGGCTTCGACAAGGCCGGCTTCAGCCTCACCGATCCCGGTCGCTACCAGAACCTCTCGGACGATTTCACCGCGCAGGTGAACGCGTTCAAGGCGGCGAATGCCGAGATCGTCACCGGCGTGGTGATCCCGCCCGACTTCACCACCTTCTGGAACCAGGCCCGCCAGCAGGGCTTCAAGCCGAAGGCCGTGACGGTCGCAAAAGCCATCCTGTTCCCGCAATCGGTCGAGACGCTGGGCGAGGCGGGCCACAACCTCTCGTCCGAGGTCTGGTGGTCTTCCTCGCATCCGTTCAAGTCGTCGCTGACCGGCCAGAGCTCCGCCGAGCTCGCAGCCGATTTCGAGGCGAAGACCAAGCGTCCCTGGACGCAGCCGATCGGGTTCTCCCATTCGCTGTTCGAAGTGGCGGCGAATGTCATGGCGCGCGTTTCCGACCCGAGCAGCGCGGACGCGATCGCCGCGGCCATTGCCGCCACCGACATGGCGACGGTCGTCGGCAAGGTGGCGTGGAACGGGGCGGGCGTGCCGCCCTTCGCGGCGAAGAACGTCTGCAAGACGCCGCTGGTCGGCGGCCAGTGGCGGAAGAAGACGGGCGGCGGCTTCGATCTGGTGATCGTCGAAAACGCCGCCGCGTCGCAAATCCCGACCGCCGGCAAGATGGAAGCCCTGGTCTGAGGCTCCTCGGGGGCGGTGTTCGCCGCCGCCCCCGCTACCCGTCCCGAGAATGGCAACGATGATCCTGAAGCTCGAAAACGTCTCGAAATCCTTCGGCGCCTTGAAGGTCGCCGATGGCGTGACCTTCGCGGTCCCGCGCGGCGAGGCGCTCGGCATCATCGGGCCGAACGGGGCCGGCAAGTCGACGCTGTTCAACCTGATCACCGGCAATGTGCTGGCCAATGCGGGGCGCATCGAATTCCTCGATCGCGACGTGACGCGCGCCCCCGCGATGGAACGGGTGCGCATGGGCGTCGGACGCTCGTTCCAGATCCCGCAGCCCTTCGAGGGGCTGACCGTGTTCGAGAACCTGCTCACCGCCGCCGCGTTCGGCCGCGGGGGGCGCGAGGCCGCCATGGTCGACGACTGCGCGCGCATCCTCGAGGAAACCGAATTGTTGAAGAAAGCCAATCTCGTGGCCGGATCGCTCAGCCTGCTCGACCGCAAACGGCTGGAACTCGCCCGCGCGATGGCGACCGGGCCGGAGCTTCTGCTGCTCGATGAAATCGCCGGCGGGCTGACCGAGGGCGAATGCAAGGCGCTGGTCGCGACGATCCGGGCGATCCATGCGCGGGGCACGACGATCATCTGGATCGAGCATGTGCTGCACGCGCTGAATTCCGTGGTCGAGCGGCTGCTGGTGCTGAACTTCGGGCGCGTGATCGGCATCGGCGCGCCGGCCGCGATCATGGCCTCGAAGGATGTCCGCGAAATCTATCTGGGGCTCGAGGTCTGATGCTGCTCGAAACCCGCAATCTCACCGCCAGTTACGGCCAGTTCCGCGCTTTGTTCGGCGTCGATGTCGGCATCGCCGCAGGCGAATGCATTGCAATCATCGGTGCCAACGGTGCCGGAAAATCCACCCTGATGCGCTCGATCACCGGCGTTCTGCGCAACGAGCCCGGCATGGTGCTGCACCGGGGCGAGGCGATCGGCGCGCGCTCCTCGGCCGAGGTGATGAAGCGCGGCATCGCCATGGTACCCGAGGGCCGCAGGCTGTTTGCCTCGCTCACCGTGGAGGAAAACCTTCTGATCGGCGGCCAGATGCGCAAGGTCCCGGGTCCGTGGGATCTCGGCGCCGTCTACGACCTGTTTCCGATCCTGCGCGAGCGGCGCAAGAACCCGGGCACGGCGCTTTCCGGCGGCCAGCAGCAGATGGTGGCGATCGGCCGGGCGCTGATGTCGAATCCCGAACTGCTGCTCTGCGACGAGATCAGCCTCGGCCTGGCGCCGGTGGTGATCCGCGACATCTATGCGGCCTTGCCGAAGGTCCGCGCCGCCGGAGCCGCGATCGTCGTGGTCGAACAGGATATCGGCAAGGCGCTCGCCGTCGCCGACCGCGTCTACTGCATGATGGAGGGCCGCGTCACGCTGGTCGCCGGTGCGGCCGAGGTCACACGCGAGCAGATCCATGCCGCCTATTTCGGGGAGGCGGCATGATCTGGATCGATACCCTGGTACAGGGCATTCTGCTCGGCGGTCTCTATGCGCTGTTCGCGGCGGGTCTCAGCCTCGTCTTCGGCATCATGCGGCTGGTCAACCTCGCCCATGGCGACCTGATCGTGTTCGCCGCCTATCTGGTGCTGATGGGCGTCACGCTGCTCGGCCTGTCGCCCTGGATCGCGGTGCTGATCGCCATGCCGGTGATGTTTTGCCTCGGCTGGCTTTTGCAGACGATCGTGCTGAACCGGGTGCTCGGCAAGGATATCCTGCCGCCGCTCCTCGTCACCTTCGGCCTGTCGGTCGCCCTGCAGAACGGACTGCTGGAGGCGTTCTCCGCCGATAGCCGCCGCATCCCGGCCGGCGCGCTGGAAGGGGCTTCGCTCGATTTCGGCCTCGTCACGGTGGGCGTCATGCCGCTCCTGACCTTCGCTTCGGCGGTTGCCGCGATCCTCGCGCTGAACGGGCTCTTCTATCACACCGCACTCGGCCGGGCGCTCCGCGCCACCTCCGACGACCCCGTGACGGCAGGCTTGATGGGGATCGAGCCGAAGCGGATCTTCGCCATCGCCACGGGGATCGCGATGGTCGTGGTGACGATCGCGGCGCTCTATCTCGGCATGCGCGCGAATTTCGATCCGTCGATCGGGCCGGCGCGGCTGATCTATGCCTTCGAGGCGGTGATCATCGGCGGCCTCGGCAGCCTGTGGGGGACGCTCGCCGGCGGGATCATCATCGGCGTGGCGCAGACCTTCGGCGCCGCGGTGAATCCCGAATGGCAGATCCTCGCCGGCCACGTCGCCTTCCTGGTGGTGATGCTTCTGAAACCGCGGGGCCTGTTCCCGCGCGCGGTGGATTGAGGGCGGCATGTACAAGCTCACCACCCGCACCCGCGCCGGCACCGCCACAGCGATCGCCATGCTCGTCCTGGTCCTGGCCGCTCTCGCTTTGCCGGCCGTGGCGCCGCGCGGCGTCATCCAGGATCTGTTCTTCATCCTGACCATGCTGACCCTGGCGCAGCTGTGGAACCTGCTCGCCGGTTATGGCGGCCTCGTCTCGGTCGGCCAGCAGGCCTTTGTCGGCATCGGTGCCTATGCGATGTTCGCCGGGGTCATCCTGCTCGGCTGGAACCCGGTCTGGGCGATCCTGCTCGGCGGCCTTGCCGGGCTGTTGCTGGCCATTCCGACCGCTTACTTCGCCTTCCGCCTGCAGGGTGCCTATTTCGCCATCGGAACCTGGGTGATCGCCGAGGTGACGCGTCTGTCGATCGCGCAGTGGAAGACGCTCGGCGGCGGTACCGGCACCTCGCTGCCGCGCGAGGCGACGAGCCATATCCTGGGAACGGACGCCATCCGCGCGCTGTTCGGGGTCCGCGATGCGGCCGCGCGCGACATTCTCGCCTATTGGCTGGCGCTGATCCTCGTCGTTGTCGTCACGGGCGGCATTTACGGGCTGCTGCGCAGCCGGCTCGGCCTGGCGCTGGCGGCGGTGCGCGACAACATCGATGCGGCGCGCTCCGTCGGGGTCGATGCCGGGCGGCTCAAATGGGCGGTGTTCCTGATAGCGGCGGCCGCCACCGGCCTGAGCGGCGCGCTGATCTTTATGCAGACGGCGCGCATCTCGCCGGATGCCGCCTTCGCCGTCACCGACTGGACGGCCTACGTCATCTTCATCGTCGTCATCGGCGGCATCGGCACCATCGAAGGTCCCATCCTCGGCGTGCTCGTCTTCTTCGCGCTGCGCTCGGCGCTGGCCGATTACGGCAGTTGGTACCTGATGACGCTCGGCGTGCTCGCCATCGCCGTCATGCTGTTCGCGCCCAAGGGACTGTGGGGGCTGATCTCGTCCCGCAGCGGGCTGCATCTGTTCCCGGTCCGCCGCAGGCTGACCGGTCCGAAGATCGAGGGAGGACTCTGATGGCCGATATGGAAACCGACGTGCTGATCGTCGGAACGGGCCCGGCTGGCTCGGCGACGGCGGCGCTGCTGTCGAGCTGCGGCGTCGCCAATATGGTGATCAACCGCTATCGGTGGCTGTCGAATACGCCGCGCGCCCACATCACCAACCAGCGCACCATGGAAGTGTTGCGCGACCTCGGGACGGATGTCGAAGCCGAGGCTTCGATGCACGCTTCCCCGCAGGAATTGATGGGCGAGAACGTGTTCTGCGAGAGCCTGGCCGGCGAGGAGATCGGCCGGATGAAGAGCTGGGGCACGCACCCGCTCTCCAAGGCGGAGCACCTGCTGTCCTCGCCCACCTTCATGAACGATCTGCCGCAGACCTTCATGGAGCCGATCCTGTTCAAGACGGCCTGCTCGCGCGGCACGCAGGCGCGGATGAGCACCGAATATGTAAGCCATGTCCAGGATGCGGACGGCGTCACCACCACCTGCCGCGACCGGCTGACGGGCAAGGCGTTCACCGTCCGGTCGACGTTCCTGGTCGGCGCCGATGGCGGCAACTCGCTGGTCGCCGAACATCTCGGCCTGCCCTTCGAAGGCAGGATGGGCGTGGGCGGATCGATGAACATCCTGTTCCGGGCCGACCTCTCCAAATATGTCGCCCACCGCCCGAGCGTTCTCTACTGGGTGATGCAGCCCGGCGCCGATGTCGGCGGCATCGGCATGGGGCTCGTCCGCATGGTGCGGCCCTGGAACGAATGGCTGATCGTCTGGGGCTACGACATCAACCAGCCGCCGCCCGTGGTGACGCCGGAACTCGCCACCGAGGTCGCACGCCAGCTGGTCGGCGATCCCGAACTCGAGATCGAGCTGCTCGGCGCCAACACCTGGACGGTGAACAACTGCTTCGCGACAGAGATGTCGAAGGGCCGGGTCTTCATCATGGGCGACGCCGCGCACCGGCATCCGCCCTCCAATGGTCTCGGCTCGAACACATCGATCCAGGATGGGTTCAACCTCGCCTGGAAGCTCGCCAAGGTCGTCAAGGGGCAAGCCGGGCTCGGACTGCTCGACAGCTACTCGACCGAGCGTGCGCCGATCGCGCGCCAGATCGTGACGCGCGCCAACCAGTCGATCGGCGAATTCGGTCCGATCTTCGAAGCGCTCGGCATGGATGGCGGCGTCGACCACGAGAAGATCCAGCGCAACATGGAGGCGCGCTGCGACGCGACCCCGGCCGCCGAAGCGCAGCGCGAGGCGCTCCGAAAGGCGATCGCCTTCAAGAAATACGAGTTCGACGCCCATGGCGTCGAGATGAACCAGCGCTACAAGTCGGACGCCGTCGTGACCGACGGACAGGCGGAGCCGGCCTTCGAAAGGGACAGCGAGCTGCATTACGCCCCCACGACCTGGCCGGGCGCGAGGCTGCCGCATGTTTGGGTCTTCGAGCGGTCGGGCAAGAAGATCTCGACGCTCGACCTCTGCGGCCATGGCGAGTTCACGCTGCTGACCGGCATCGGCGGCGAGGCATGGGTCGCGGCTGCCGAGGCTGTCGGCGCGGAACTCGGCCTGCCGATCCGCACGCACCTCATCGGCCCCCGCCGGCCGATCGAGGACCATAGCGGCGACTGGGCGCGGGCAAGCGAGATCCGCGACGCCGGCTGCCTGCTGGTCCGCCCCGACCATCACGTCGCCTGGCGCTCGGAGGCGCTTTCCGCCGAGCCGGCGGCCGAACTGCGCCGCGTCCTCAAATCCATTCTCGCACGCTGAGGCAAGGCCATGAGCAACGAGCACGAATATGGCTACTTCACCGAGGAAAACTCGGCCGAGGTCGTTGTCGCGCGCAACAAGAACGCCGGGGACGAACGGCTCAAACAGGTGATGGAGGTCATCACCCGCAAGCTGCACGAGGCGGTCAAGGAGATCGAGCCGACCCAGGAGGAATGGTTCGCTGCGATCATGTTCCTGACCGAGACGGGGCAGATGTGCAACGAATGGCGCCAGGAATACATCCTGCTGTCGGACATCCTCGGCGTCTCGATGCTGGTGGACGCCATCAATAATCGCAAGCCGTCCGGCGCCTCGGAATCGACGGTGCTCGGGCCGTTCCATGTCGACGACGCGCCCGAATTGCCGATGGGCGCCGACATCTGCCTCGACCGGAAGGGCGAGCCGATGTTCGTGCATGGCCGCATCCTCGACACGGAGGGCCATCCGATCGCCGGCGCCAAGATCGATGTCTGGCAGGCGAATGACGAGGGGTTCTACGACGTGCAGCAGAAGGGCCTCCAGCCCGATTTCAACCTCCGCGGCGTGTTCCGGACCGGCGAGGACGGGCGCTATTGGTTCCGCGGCGTGAAGCCCAAATATTACCCGATCCCCGATGACGGCCCGGTCGGCAAGCTGCTCGGCGCGCTCGGCCGCCACCCCAATCGGCCGGCGCATCTGCACTACATCATTTCGGCCGACGGTTTCGACGCTCTGACCACGCACATCTTCGATCCCGACGATCCCTACATCAATTCGGATGCGGTCTTCGGCGTGAAGAAGAGCCTGCTCGCGGAGTTCCGCAAGGTCGAGGACGCCGAGGCTGCTGCGGCGGTCGATGTCGAGGCGCCGTTCTACGACGTCGCGTTCGATTTCGTGCTGTCGCATGCCAAGCCGAAGTGAGGCGTCGTGGGCCGCCCTTCAGCGCAGGATCTCCCGCATCCGGTTCTGGACGTCCTGAAGGGCGGGAAGATAGCGCTCGACGAGCGCGCCGACGGGCTCGCCCCGCGCCGGCAGGCCGAGATTGACGGCGGCGACCGTGACCCGCCGTGCCGTCATCAGCGGAACCGCAATGGAGCGGAGGCCGATCTCGACCTCCTGGTCGATGACGGCGTAGCCGTCGGACCGGACGCGATCCAGCGCGGCCAGGACGGCTGCCGGCTCGGTCAGCGTGTATTCGGTGCGGCGGGGCAGGGCGGCCGCGCCCAGCCGCTCGCGCGCTTCGGCCTCGGGCAGGGCGGCGAGCAATACCCGGCCCATCGAGGTGCAATAGGCCGGAAGGCGGGAGCCGGGCATCAGCGTGATCGTCATCACCCTGCGCTGCGCGGCCCGGGCGACATAGACGATCTCGGTGCCGTCGAGGATCGAGACCGAGGAGCTTTCTCCGATCGCATCGGACAATTGGTCGAGCAGCGGCTGGACGAGTTGCGGCAGGGGCATGGTCGCCAGGCATGCCGTGCCCAGCCGCAGGACGCGCGGCGTCAGGGTGAAGAACTTCCCGTCATAATCGGCATAGCCCAGATGGGCGAGCGTCAGCAGGCAGCGCCGCGCCGTCGCGCGATCGAGGCCGGAGGCGGCTGCGACCTCGGAAATGGACTGGCGCGAATGGTCGAGGCTGAAGGTCTCGATGACGGAGAGGCCCTTGGCAAGACCGCTCATGAAATCGCGTTCGATCACAGCCATGTCGGGTCCCACCGGTGATTTGAGCGATATACGCACAAATGGATGATATCGCACAAATTAGATGGACGGAAGAACAGGTGGCGGACTATTTCTGGGTCGCCCAGGTGTTCGCGCCGGGGAGCTGAGAGGAAGCGCGTATGGACAAGACAGTCGCAAACCTCGCCGCCGCCGTGGCGGGGGTCGAGGACGGCATGACCGTGATGATCGGCGGCTTCGGTGGCGCCGGTGCGCCGATCGAGCTGATCCATGCCCTCATCGATCGTTTCCTCGCGACCGGCCGGCCGAAGGACCTGACGATCGTCAACAACAATGCGGGCAACGGCCATGTCGGCCTCGCCGCGCTGATCGAGGCGGGGATGGTCAGGAAGCTGATCTGCTCGTTCCCGCGCTCCGCCGATCCGGTCGTGTTCACCGATCTCTATCTCGCCGGGAAAATCGAGCTGGAGCTGGTGCCGCAGGGCACGCTCGCCGAGCGCATCCGCGCGGGCGGCGCCGGCATCCCCGCCTTCTACACGCCGACCTCCTACGGCACCGATCTCGCCATAGGAAAGCCGGTCGAGCAGTTCGACGAGCGGCCCTATGTCCGGGAACGCTGGCTGAAGGCCGATGTGGCGCTGGTGAAGGCCGAGACGGCCGACACCCACGGCAATCTCACCTACCGGGCGGCGGCGCGAAACTTCAATCCGCTGATGTGCATGGCCGCCGCCGTCACCGTCGTGCAGGCGAGACGGATCGTGCCGGCGGGCGGCATCGACCCGGAGATCGTCGTCACCCCCGGCATCTTCGTGCAGCAGGTGGTGGAAGTCGCCCATCCCGCGCAGGAAGAAGACCTGAACCGCGCCAATGCCGTCTATCCGGGAGTTGCCTGACATGACCGCCAAGCTCTCCAACAACCAGATCGCCTGGCGCGCCGCGCAGGACATTCACGACGGCGCCTATGTCAATCTCGGCATCGGCTTCCCGGAAAAGGTGGCGCAGTACCAGCCGCCCGGCCGCGAGGCGATCTTCCACACCGAAAACGGCATCCTGAATTTCGGCCCATCCCCTCCCAAGGGCGAGGAGGACTGGGATCTGATCAATGCCGGCAAGCGCGCCGTGACGTTGAAGCCGGGCGCCGCCTTTTTTCATCATGCCGACAGCTTCGCCATGGTGCGGGGCGGGCATCTCGATGTCGCGATCCTCGGCGCCTATGAAGTCGCCGAGAATGGCGATCTCGCCAATTGGTCGACCGGTCCGAAGGGCGTTCCGGCCGTCGGCGGCGCGATGGATCTGGTCCACGGCGCAAAGCGGATCGCGGTGATCACCGATCATGTCACCAAGGACGGCAAGCCGAAGCTTCTGAAGCGCTGCAGCCTGCCCTTGACCGGCGTCGGCTGCGTGACGCGGGTCTATACCTCGCTCGCCGTGATCGACATCGAGGGCGGGCACTTCGTCCTCAGGGAGAAGCTGCCTTCCATGTCGTTCGACGAGCTCCAGGCGGTGACCGGCGCCGACTTGCACGTCTCCGGCCCCGTCGCCGATCTGATCGTTCCGGAGCTCTGACATGACCGACGTTTTCATCTGCGACTATATCCGCACGCCGATCGGCCGCTTCGGCGGGGCGCTCGCCGCGGTCCGGGCCGACGATCTCGGCGCCATCCCGCTCAAGGCTTTGCTTCAGCGCAACGCCGGCGTCGATTGGGAGGCGGTCGACGATGTCGTCTTCGGCTGCGCCAACCAGGCGGGCGAAGACAATCGCAATGTAGCGCGCATGGCGTCGCTTCTCGCCGGGCTGCCGGTCAACGTCTCCGGCACCACGATCAACCGCCTCTGCGGCTCGGGCATGGATGCCGTCATCACCGCCGCGCGCGCCATCAAGGCGGGCGAGGCGGAATTGATGATCGCCGGCGGGGTGGAGAGCATGTCGCGCGCGCCCTTCGTCGTTCCCAAGGCGGAAACGGCCTTTTCCCGCAATGCCGAGATCTACGACACGACGATCGGCTGGCGGTTCGTCAATCCGTTGATGAAGGCGCAATACGGCGTCGATTCGATGCCGGAAACCGGTGAGAACGTGGCGGAGGATTTTGCCGTCTCCCGCGAAGACCAGGACGCCTTCGCCGTCCGCAGCCAGGCAAAGGCCGCCGCGGCGCAGGCCAATGGCCGGCTGACGCGCGAGATCACGCCGGTCACGATCCCGCAGAGGAAGGGCGATCCGGTCGTCGTCGAGAAGGACGAGCACCCGCGCGCGACGACGATCGAGGCGCTGGCGAAGCTGCCGACGCCGTTCCGCAAGGGCGGCTCGGTGACCGCCGGCAATGCCTCGGGCGTCAATGACGGGGCGGCGGCGCTGATCCTCGCCTCGGAAGCGGCGGCCAGGAGGCACGGCCTGACGCCGATCGCCCGCGTCCTCGGCGGCGCCGCGGCCGGTGTGCCGCCGCGGATCATGGGATACGGGCCGGTGCCGGCGTCGCAGAAGCTGATGGCGCGGCTCGGGCTCGGCGCCGGCGATTTCGACGTGATCGAGCTGAACGAGGCCTTCGCCTCCCAGGGCCTCGCCACGCTGCGCGCTCTCGGCATCGCGGATGACGATGCGCGGGTCAACCGGAACGGCGGCGCCATCGCGCTCGGCCACCCGCTCGGCATGTCCGGCGCGCGCATCACCGGCACGGCGGCGCTCGAACTCGCTCTCGCCGGCGGCCGGAGATCGCTCTCGACCATGTGCATCGGCGTCGGCCAGGGCATCGCGATCGCCCTGGAACGGGTCTGAGAGGCGGCCGCGACGGCGATCTTGACGGCACGGGGGATTCGCGGAACCCCGGCCCCCAAGGGTCGCATTGAAACAAGTCGGACCAGGGCGAGGAAGTTGGCGGCGAGCTTGTCGCAGCGTGTCGGCGACCGGCCCGTCATGCGCCTGTCCGGCTGCGGGGCCGAGCTACTGGCGCTTTGCTGCTGGATCGACCGCAATCAAAAGCTTGCCGTGGGCTCGTCCGTTCATGCTGATTTCTACTGCGTCCTGCCAATCATCCCATGTGAATATGCGGGCAATCGGGATCGAGAAACGCCCTTCTGCGGCAAGCTGGGCATAATCTCCAAGAACGTCGTAGCGATGAACCACTCCTTTCTCGCGCCCGGTCGTGCGGACGCCAAGGCCGCCCTCATCGAAATCACTGAAACTCATGACGCGGCGCGGATCGCCGCCGACGATCTCAATGAGATCAGGCAGCACGCCTTTGACCAAGGCCGTGTGCAAAGCGAAGTCAGGTGTTCCGCCCGAAAGCGCGCGAACCCGCTCGACCATGCCGTCGCCGTAAGCCGTTACCTTCGCGCCGAGGTCACGCAGGCGGCCGGCGAAGGTCTCTCCGGCCGTGGTGGTCACATTCGCCCCGCGCCGCAAGGCAATCTGGACGGCAGCAAACCCGGTCATCGTCCCTCCGCCATTGATCATGATGGTCTGGCCCTTGGACAGTCCGAGCAGATCGATACTCCTCGTCGCTGTCTCGACGGCCATCGGCAGGCATGCGGCGTGCAAAAGGTCCAAACCGTCCGGGACCGGAATCCACAGTTTGAGGACCGCAAATTCCGAAGCCCCTGCGGTCGCGTAGCCGATATAGTCGGGGACACCGAAGACAAGATCGCCAACGCGAACGCCGGCGACGCTATCGCCGATGGCATCGACGGTGCCCGACACATCGAACCCAATCCCACGCGGTGGAGGGAGGGGAATGAATCCGCGGCAGACGGCCCAATCGGCGGGATTGAGTGCGCAGGCATGGACGCGAATGCGGACCTGTCCCGGGCCCGGCGTCGGGATGGGGACGATGTCCAAATGCAGCACGTCAGTCGGATCGCCGTAGCTGCGGACGCGAAGCGCCTTCATCGTTGCGGTGTTGGAACTCGACACTGTGTCCTCCTCGGTGGCGCGCGCCTGCGAAACATCATCCTCACGCCCGCTCTTGCGATCGCGAGGCATCGGCGATAGCGTATCGTCATATGCTGACGTTACCCGTAAAGTCAGCTTGTGACAATACAGGATGATGTTTTGCCGAGGGATGCCCAGAAAGTGCGGCGGCGCTTGCAGGAGGCGGCTTTGACGCTGTTCCAGACGCGCGGTTACGAACAGACCACGGCGGCAGACATCGCGGCTGAGGCCGGGGTAACGCAACGGACCTTTTTTCGGCATTTCCCCGACAAACGAGAAGTGCTCTTCGGCGGCCAGGCGGAATTCATCGACGTGCTTACCAAGGGGGTCCTGAGCGCTCCACCGGGCCTCGGGCCGTGGGATACGCTGTTGCATGCATGTCGGACAGTTGAAGCGCTGTTCATCGAAAACCGTTCCTTCTCGGCGCCGCGCCGCGTTATCATTGCGGCCAATCCGACCTTGCAGGAACGCGCTCAGACGAAAACGCAAGACGTCATGGCCGCTCTGGCATCGGCGCTTCGCCAGCGCGGCGTGGCCGACCGTTCCGCCGATCTCGTCGCGCATATGGGCATGGCGGCGATGGGACACGCTGTGGCTGCCTGGTTCGAGAACGGATCGACGGACCTAAGCATCCACATTGAGAGGGCATTCAGAGAGGTGCACGATCTATCAGCGCATGACCCGGCACCGTCACGCTGATTTTCGCGGGTTCATAGGCAGTAAAACGGCCGGCCGCTGCATTGGACGTCCGATCATCGGCACAGATTGCTCCAAGGCGGAATGCCGGCAATCCGCCCCATCCGGTCATCGCAATTCATGGGTTCGCGGCCTAATAGGGCAGCCCGACATAGTTCTCGGCCACGCCCGCGGAGCCGACCGCGGAGTTCGCGATATAGTCGAACTCCGCTCGCTGCATGCGCTGCTCGAAAGGCGTGTTGGCCGGGAAGTGGTGCAGCAGGCTCGTCATCCACCAGGAAAACCGCTCCGCTTTCCAGATGCGTGCCAGCGCGCGCTCGGAATAGCGTGAAAGGCCCGCGTCGGAGTGCTCGCGGTAGTGCTCGATCAGGCCCTGCGAGAGATAGTGAATGTCGCTGGCTGCGAGGTTGAGCCCCTTGGCACCGGTCGGCGGTACGATATGAGCGGCATCTCCGGCGAGGAAAAGCCGTCCGAAGCGCATCGGTTCGGCGACAAAGCTGCGGAGGGGCGCAATGCTCTTTTCGATCGAGGGACCGACGGTCACGGCGGCCGCGACATCCTCGGGCACGCGGCGCCTCAATTCGTCGAAGAAGCGCTCGTCCGACCAGTCCTCGACCTTTTCATCCAGGGGGACCTGGACATAATAGCGGCTGCGGCCCGCCGATCGCATCGAGCACAGGGCGAAGCCCCGCGCGGCGTTGGCATAGACGAGTTCATGCGCCGCCGGCGGCACGTCCGCCAGGACGCCGAGCCAGCCGAAGGGATAGATCCGCTCGAATTCCCGGATCGAGCCGTCCGGCACCGAGCGGCGACAGACGCCATGGAACCCGTCGCAGCCGGCGATGAAGTCGCAGGCGAGTTCGGTTCGGACCCCGTCCTTGACGAAGGAGACGCGCGGTGCGGCACCGTCGAAATCGTGCAGCGCGACATCGTCGGCCTCGTAGATCGTGGTCGCACCCATGGCCTCGCGCGCGATCATGAGGTCGTGCGTCACTTCGGTCTGGCCGTAGACGGTGACCGTCTTGCCGCCCGTCAGGCCCTTCAGATCGATGCGATGGCGGCGGCCCTCGAAGGCGAGCGAGAAACCGTCATGCACGAGGCCCTCGCGGTGCAGCCGCTCTGCGACGCCCGCCTCTTCCAGCATATGGACCATGCCCTGCTCGAGCACACCGGCCCGGATGCGGGAGAGCACATAATCGCCGCTCCTGCGTTCGAGGATGACAGTGTCGATGCCCTGCCGCGACAGGAGCTGGCCGAGCAACAGCCCGGCCGGGCCGGCTCCGATGATGGCCACCTGTGTCCGCATGATCTTCCTCCCTCATCGATGCGGTCGAGCCGGCATCGTCCAATGGTCGGTGTTTTATGCGATCGCGGCTTGACGTGAATGGAGCATTCGCACAACTTGTTGGACAAATCGAACATGGCTTTGCAATGTCCACCGCTTCCGTCCCGGCCTATTGGCTCTATGGCGAGCGCCGCGGGGATCGCTTTCCCGACGCGCTGCACATCGAGACGATCGGCGATCGCAGCTCGATCAACAATTGGCGCATCCAGCCGCACCGCCACCAGGACATGCATCAGTTCTTCCTGATCGTCTCGGGAGGAGGCAGGGCGCGCATCGATGGCATCGATCATCGGCTCGCACAGGGAACGGCGATAGTGATCACGCCTTTTGTCATTCACGAGTTCTGGTTCGAAGCCGGAACGGTCGGCTACGTCGCCAGCGTCGCCGATGTGATTCTGCGGCGATTGTTCGAGGCCGAGCCGGCGACGATGCGGGCGCTTGCGAGCCCCCGCGTCGTGGATCCGTCGCCCGAACGCTCGGAAACAGGAGGGCTACAGGCCGCCATGCAGGCCGCCCTCGCCGAATTCGAGCGGAACGCCGGCGGGCGCGAAATCGCGCTTTCAGCCCATGCGGCCTTGCTGGCGACCTGGTTTGCCCGCGCGGCTAGCCAAATGTCGCGCTCGCTCGGGCCTTCGGCCGACGGCCGGATCGCCTTGGTCCAGCGCTTCGTGGCGCGCGTCGAGGCCGATTTCCGCAGCCACCAGCCGCTGGAGGCCTATGCACGGCAGCTCGGCGTGTCCGTGCCGCATCTGACGCGCTGCTGCCGCGAGACGCTCGGCCATCCGGCGATCCGGATCATCCACGACCGGCTCATGATCGAGGCGAGGCGCCATCTCGTCTACACCTCCATGGGCATATCGCAGATCGCCTTCGGACTTGGATTTTCCGATCCGGCCTATTTCTCGCGCTTCTTCGCGGCGCGCGCCGGTCTGCCGCCTTCGGACTATCGCGCCGCCGGTTGAGCGATTTGCGCATCGGGCAGGAATCGCAGCGCTTCGATCAGCTGCCGGGCGTGGCCCAGCGCCGCTCCCGTCGTGATCGCCATCTGCGGAAGCACCAGCCATTCCAGCGTCCAGGCCGCGCCGGATCTCTCGTTCTCGTGCACGAGCGCCTGCTGAAGCGTGCCCGCGAGGCCGGCATTGAAGCGGGCGAGGGCGATCAGCACTTCCGCCGCCACGGGATTCGACTTGTGCGGCATGGCGGAGGAACTGCCGCCGCCGGCGATCCGGACGGCGGCGACTTCGTTCTGCGCCATCAGTCCGACATCGGCGCCGATCTTGCCGAGCGTGCCGCTGGCGAGGGAGAGCCAGTTTCCAAACTCGACGATGCCGTCGCGGGCCGTGTGCCAGGCCGGCGCGCAGCCGAGGCCGAGCCGCGTCGCCAGCCTCTCGGCGACGAGATCGCCCTTGCCGTCGAGACCCGAGCGGGTTCCCACGGGGCCGCCGAACTGGACGACGAGAAGACGCGGCGCGATCTCGGCGAGGCGTGCGCGATCGCGTTCCAGGGGCCTGAGCCAGGTGTCGATCTTGTCGGCGGCCGTGAAAGGGAGCGCCCGCTGCATCCGCGTCTGCGCCATCAGGGCGGTCGCCCCCTGCGCCGCCTTCAGGCGTTCGAGCGCTTCCATCGTCCCCGCAAGGCGCGCATCGAGTTCGGCAGCGAGCGGCTTCAGCCGCAGGATCAAGCCGGTATCGACGACGTCCTGGCTCGTCGCGCCGAAATGCAGCCATTTGCCATGCGGCTCACCTACCGCCTGGCGCAGGAGCGCCACGAAGGAGGGCCCGACGACGCCATCCTTCGCCATGCCGGCGCGCAGCGCGTCGAGCGGTGGCCGGAAGCCGCGACACGCCGTCTCGATCGTGGCGGCAGCCTCGGCCGGCACGATGCCGGCCTCCGCTTCGGCGCCCGCGAGCGCCGCCTCGAAGGCAAGCATGGCCTCGATCTCGCGGCCTTCGGCGAAGAAGGCGGCGATCGCGGCGTCGCCGGCAAGGGCGTGCAGCAGGGGGAAGCTCATCGGTTCACTTCGCTCCGGGCACAGGACGGACAGGCTTGCGAGGCGGCCGACGGATCAGCTCCCGATGCCGCCGGCGCCGTCATATATCGAAGAAGACGGTTTCCGTCTCGCCCTGGAGATGGATGTCGAAGATATAGGTCGGCAGGCTTCCTTCGGCGGACCGTGCCGCGATCAGCGTCGGAACCCTGCTGCGATGCTCGATACGGGCGAGAACCGGATCGATGGCATTGGCGGCTTCCTCGTCGTCGAAATAGAGCCGCGTATGCAGGCCTATGTTGATGCCGCGGGCGACGATCCAGAAGGTGATGTGCGGCGCCATGGGCCGGCCGTCGAAATAGGGGACCTGGCCGGGCTTGATCGTCTCAAAACGATAAAGGCCTGTCACGCCGTCGACCGGTTGGCGCGCCCAGCCGGCGAAGGCCGGATCGGCGGTGCCGCGATGCTCGCCGCGGCCGGGATAGAGGCCGTCGGCATCCGCCTGCCAGATTTCGATCAGCGCATCCTTGAGGATGTTGCCGCCGCCGTCGATCACACGGCCGGTGATGACGATGCGTTCCCCCTTTGCCGCGGCTGGAACCGGCCCTGAGCCCAGATCCGCCGCGTAGACGCCGGTGATGCCGATGAAATTCGGGTTCGTGCCGATATGGACATAGGGTCCGGCAGTCTGCGACGGGCTCTCTGGCAGTCTATCGAGCTTCTGGGCCATCAATTACCCTCCTTGCGGTTCTCGAACATGGTCGAGCGGCGCCCACGCAGCACGATGTCGAACTTGTAGGCGAGCGTATCCATCGGCGGCGAAGCCTCCCGGTCCAGGGCGGCGATGAGCGTCTCGACAGCTTCGCGGCTCGGTATGCCCCTGACGATCGGGCACTGCCAGATCATCGGATCGCCCTCGAAATACATCTGCGTGATCAGGCGCTGCGCGAAGGCATGGCCGAAGACCGAGAAATGGATGTGCGCCGGCCGCCAGTCATTGACGCCGTTCGGCCAGGGATAGGCGCCTGGCTTGATCGTGCGGAACCAGTACCGGCCTTCCTCGTCGGTGATGGCGCGTCCGCAGCCGCCGAAATTCGGATCGATCGCCGCCAGATAGGTTTCCTTCTTGTGGCGATAGCGGCCGCCGGCATTGGCCTGCCAGAATTCGACGAGCGCGCCGGCCACCGGCCGGGCATTCTCGTCGAGAACGCGGCCATAAACGATGGTGCGGGGGCCGATCGGGTCGCCCGTCGTCGCGAAATTGCGGATGAGGTCGTTGTCGAGCGGCCCCAGCATGTCGTGGCCGAATACCGGGCCGGTCATCTCCGAGATCGTGTTGCCGAGCGAGAGCAGCGCCTGCTTCGGCGACCGCAGCACCGAGGTCTTGTAGTCGGGCGTGAAGGCCGGCGGATGCCAGGATCGATCGCGCTGGAAGAATGCGCCGTCCTGATAGGATGAATTCTGGTTTCGCATGATGGGACCTCCTCCCGATCTTCCGCCGTCAGCCCGTGGTCTTGGCCTCGGCGTCCATTTCCGCATAGGTTTTTGCGGCAATCTTGAAGGCGTGGTTCGCTGCGGGCACGCCGGCATAGATCGCCACATGCAACAGCGCCTCCTTGATGTCGTCCATGCTCGCGCCGGTATTGCCGGTGGCGCGGACATGCATCGCCACCTCGTCATGGTGGCCGAGCGCGGCCAGAAGCGCGATCGTGAGCATCGAGCGCTCGCGCTTGCTGATCGTGTCGCGCGACCAGACCGAGCCCCAGGCGCTTTCGGTGATCAACGTCTGGAAATCCGCGTTGAAGGCGGTGGTCGAGGCGACGGCGGCGTCGACATAGGGCCCTCCCAGAACCGCGCGTCGCGTGGCCAGGCCGGTCTTGTAGCGCTCGGTCGGCTCAGACATGTCCGTTCTCCTCGAGATGGCGGGCGATCAGGGCGGCGAGCGCAGCCGGCTGCTCGACCGGCGGGATGTGGCCGCAGGATGCAATCGTCTCGAACCGGGCGCCGCGAATGCGATCGGCCGTGGCGCGGACGAGATCCGGGGGCGTGGAGAGATCCTGATCGCCGGCGACGACCAGGGTCGGCACGGAGAGGGCGCCGACGCGCCCGGTCAGGTCGGCGTCGCGGAGCGCCGCGCAGCTGCCCCCATAGCCCTCCGGCGGCGTCCGCAGCAGCAGGTTGCGCCAGCCCGCGAGTTCCACCGGCCGCGCCGCGCGGAAGCTCGGCGTGAACCAGCGCTCCATGACGGCGTCGGCGATCGGGGCGAGACCGCCGCTTCGCACGGCGTCGATGCGGGCATTCCAGCCCTCCGTCGTGCCGATCCTGGCGGCGGTATCGGCGAGGACGAGCGCCGCCACACGCTCCGGCGCGCGGAGTGCCAGATTTTGCGCGATCAGCCCGCCGATCGAAAGCCCGACCAGCGCAAACCGGTCCAGCTTCAGATGGCCGGCGAGGGCGAGCAGATCGTCCGTGTGATCGTCGATCGAATAGGGCCCGGCGGGAGCATCGGAGAGGCCGTGACCGCGCTTGTCATGGAGCACGATATGCCAGCGATCGCGAAGACGCGCGGCGACGTCGTCCCAGATGCGGAAATCGGTGCCGAGAGAATTCACCAGGACGATCGCCGGCGCGTCGGTCGGTCCCACCGAGGTCCAATGGATCACCTGATGGTTCAGCAGCGCAAACGCCATGGCAGATCAGGGTCCTTTCAATGACGATTCCGGGAGAATAGGACGTGGCGGATATTCATGTAAAATGAGATTATCGGCTGTTATTATAACTCCGGAGTTATAGCTATGGATCTGACACGCGGCGATATCGTCGATGGGCGGATCAAGCTGCGCCATCTCGTCTGTTTCCTCGAAGTCGCCAGATTGAAGAGTGTCGTGCAGGCATCGTCCGTGCTCGGCCTCAGCCAGCCGGCTGCTTCGAAGACGATCCAGGAACTGGAGGCGATCCTCGGCGTCGAATTGTTCGACCGGAGCCGCCGCAATCTCATCCTCACCAGCTATGGCGAGGTTTTCCAGCGCTATGTCGGCGCGAGCCTGACCTCGCTGAAGCAGGGTGTCCGCTCGATCGGGCAAGCCGGCAGCGCCGTCATCTTCACGGTCGGAGCCCTGCCGACCGTATCGGCCAGCATCCTGCCGGCCGCGGTCATGCATTTTACCGCCCGGCAACTCGACATGACGCCCCGCATCCTCACCGGCCCCAACGCCTTCCTGATGTCCCAGCTTCGCGTCGGCGAGGTCGATCTCGTCATCGGGCGCATGGCCGAACCGGAAGCGATGCGCGGATTTGCCTTCGAGCACCTCTATTCGGAGGCGATCGCGCTGATCGTCCGGCCCGGTCATCCGCTTCTGGCCACGCCGAGTTTCGATATGGGTGCGATCGGCGGCTTCCAGATGCTGATGCCCCCGCCCGGATCGATCATCCGGCCGATCGTCGACCGCTTTCTCGTCGCCAATGCGATCGGGCCCTTGCGCGGCGGCGAGATCGAGACCGTTTCGGACGCCTTCGCGCGCAGCTATGTCCGGGCCACCGATGCCGTCTGGATCATCTCGCAGGGCGTCGTCATCGACGATGTCGCGCATGGCTTGCTCGCAATGCTGCCGGCCGATACCGCCGACACGCTGGGTCCCGTCGGCCTCACCACCCGCGCCGACACGCCGCCGACGCTTCCGGTGCAGCTTTTCGCCCAGTCGGTTCGCGATGTGGTGGCCGATCGCGCCGGCCCCGGTTGAGCCGGCGCGATCGTCTGGCGATCAGAACGGGTAGGGCTGCGGGCCCTCGATCGTCACCCAGCGCAGCTCCGTGAATTCGGCAATCACCGCCTTGCCGCCGAAGCGGCCATAGCCGGAGGATTTTACGCCGCCGAACGGCATTTGCGCCTCGTCGGCGACGGTGGGTCCATTGATATGGCAGATGCCGCTCTCGATCCGCTTGGAGACCGCGAGCGCCCGCTTGATGTCCTGACCGAACACCGCGGAGGAGAGACCGTATTCGGTGTCGTTGGCGACCCGCACGGCTTCGTCGACGCCGTTGACGCGGATGATCGGCTTCACCGGACCGAAAGTCTCTTCCACATAGATGCGCATGTTCGGTGTGACGCGGTCGATCACGGTCGCTTCCACGACGGTGCCGGTCCGCTTGCCGCCGGCCACGACGATGCCGCCCTTTGAAACGGCATCCGCGATCAGTTCGTCCATCCGCTCGGCCGCTTTCAGGTCGATGAGCGATCCGAGCACCACATGGCCGCGCGGATCACCGGCCGGCAGCGAGGCCGCCTTGGCGGCGAACTTGGCGACAAACGCATCGGCGACCTTTTCGTCGACGATCAAGCGGTCCGTCGCCATGCAGATCTGGCCCTGATGCAGGTAGGAACCAAAGGCTGCCGCCGAAACCGCCTGGTCGATATCGGCATCGTCGAGGACGATAACGGGCGCCTTGCCGCCGAGTTCGAGCAGCACCGGCTTCAGATGCTCGGCCGCGAGCTTGGCGATGATCTTGCCGACTTTCGAGGATCCCGTGAAATTGACCCGTCGAACCGCAGGATGGGCGATCAGCGCCTCGACGACGGCCGGCGCGTCGGCAGGGGCGTGGGAGATGACGTTCACCACGCCCTTCGGGAAGCCGGCATCGTTCAACACCTGTCCGATCAGATGGTGCGTGCCGGGGCACGCTTCGGACGAGCGCAGGATCACGGTATTGCCGCAGGCGAGCGGAGCGGCGATGGCGCGGACGCCGAGGATGACCGGCGCGTTCCAGGGCGCCATGCCGAGCACGACGCCGGCCGGCTGGCGGATGGCCAGCGACAGGATGCCGGGCTTGTCGGAGGGGATGACCTCGCCGGTGATCTGGGTCGTCAGCGCGCCGGCCTCGCGCAGGATGCCGGCGGCGAGATGGACGTTGAACCCGGCCCAGGGCGCCGTGGCGCCGGTCTCCTCCATCATCAGCCGGGTGAAATCGGCCACGCGGCTCTCCAGCATGTCCGCGGCCTTCACAAGCAGCGCGCGCCGCTCGCCGGGGCCGGTCTCGGACCAGCTTTCGAACGCCTTGGCGGCCGAGGCGACGATCGCCTCGACATCGGCGAGGCCTGCCGCGGCGGCGCTGGTCGCGACGGCGCCTGTCACCGGGTCCCTGCGGTCGAAGGTTGCGCCGGAGGCGGCATCTGCCGCTTCCCCGTCGATGATAAAGCCAATTTTCACGGTTCTCTCCTTTTCGGGATGCCGGCCGCGACGGGGCCGGCCATGGATGGCGGCAGCGGCCTAGAAGCCGAGGACGTCCGCATTGATGGAGGCTTCCAGTCCGCCGTCGACCGGCAGATTGGTGCCGTTGATCCAGCGCGCCCCGTCGGAAGCCAGGAACAGGATCGCCGGCGCGATGTCGGGCGCGCTGCCGGCCCGGCCGACGCGGGTGATGTCGCTGTCGACCCGCGCATCGCCGAAGACCTGGCGAAACTCCTTGAGGATCGGTGTCGAGACCGGGCCGGGGCTGACGGCGTTGACGCGGATGCCGCGGTCCCTGAACAGGCTGAGATGAGCGGCCCGCTGGGTCCACAGAAGCAGCGCTTCCTTCGAGACCGGATAGCCTTCGCCTTTCGCAATGGCGAATTCCTCGAGGATCTCGTTCGGGTCCGGGAAGCCCTGCACGCCGACCAGTCCCTTGGCCCGTTCGAGATTGGCCCGCCAGCCATAACCGGCGATCGAAGCGACATTGACGATGGAGCCACCCTCGCGAATATGCGGAGCGACGGCCTCGGAGAGCGTCCTGAGACCATAGAAGTTGATCGCGATCGTCTTGGCGTCGCCGAGCGTGCCCGAAACCCCGGCGACATTGGCCAGGGCATCGATGCGCTGGGGCAGGCGGGCGACGAGATCCGCGATCGACGCCGGTGACGACAGGTCGGCCTGGATGAACGAGGCCATCGGTGTGGCGGGAACGCGCTGGTCGACGCCGATGACGTCGGCACCGGAAGCCAGGGCGAGTTCGGCCGTGCGGGCGCCGATGCCGGACGAGACGCCGGTGATGAGGATGGTCTTGCCGAACAGCATGGTCTGTCTTTCGTTTCTGTTGGGAAGGGGTCAGGGCGTGCCGGCCGAGGGCGTCGCGCCCCTTTCGCCGTCATCCGGCGGGCTTGTTCCGGCCGTCGGCTCGATGCCGAGAATGCGGTAGCCGAGCGGCAGCAGGCTCAGGCCGAAGCGGCGCTCGAGCCAGCCCCAGATGCCGCGCGGCACGAAGAGCGAGAAAAGGAGCGCGGTGGCGCCGAGCCCGACCAGGTACCAGACGCCGCTGCCGCCGAACCACGCTTCGATCAGGAAGAAGATCAGCGCACCGAGGATGGCGCCCTCGAACGTTCCGAGGCCCCCGACCAG
The DNA here is from genome assembly GCF_030814655.1 of Labrys monachus. Lineage (NCBI taxonomy): Bacteria > Pseudomonadati > Pseudomonadota > Alphaproteobacteria > Hyphomicrobiales > Xanthobacteraceae > Labrys > Labrys monachus. The sequence continues at coordinate 6,055,791 of NZ_JAUSVK010000001.1, read as the reverse complement.
CACCATGAAGATCATGTAGGCCGTCCACTGGACGCCGAAATAGGTCTTGGGCTGAAAGGTGATCGCGGTCGAGAGCCAGAGCGCGCCGGCGAGCGCCGCACCGAAGGCGGCGAAGACATAGATGATCCGCTTGGTTGCCATCACGCGCACGCCCAGGGCGGCGGCGGCCTCCTCATTGTCGCGGATCGCCTGGATCGCCGAGCCGATGCGGCTCCTGAGCAGGACGAACAGGATGACGAGGATGGCCGTCATCGAGCCGAGCGCGGCCCAATAGTTGAAGGCGTGCCGCTGATCGGCGTCATAGGCGTTGAGCGCGATCAGCGAGGTGCCGGTCTCGCCCTGGACCAGACTGTCGAGATTGACCAGGAGGTGGCAGAGCTCGGCCAGGACCCACATGCCGATCGCGAACTCGCCGCCCTTGAGCCGCAGCATGAAGCTGGAGATTGGCAGGGAGACGGCCGCGATGATGACGGCCGCGAGGACGAGCGACACATAGACGTTGAGGCCGGCATCGGCGAGCCGCACGGCGGCATAGGCGCCAAGCCCGAAGAAGGCCTGCTGCCCCACGGAGACGAGACCGCCATAGCCGGCGAGCGCGTTCCAGGTCACCGCGAGGATGACATAGATGAAAAGCGTCGTCAGCTTGTCGATCGCGTTGTTGCCGAAGAAGAACGGCCCCGCTGCGAGCATGACGAGAAGGAGGGTCGCGCCGAGGATGGACAGGCGCGACAGCGGCGTCCATCGCTCGACCCGGATGGCTGGATCCCGGCTCATGCGGAACGCCTCACGATCTTGCGGAACTTGGTGCCGATCGCCTCGCTTTGGAGACGTCCGAACAGCACGGCGAGGAAGACGGCATGACCGGTGATCAGGAAGCCCTGCGGGTTGATCTGGGCGCCGAGGCTCTGGGCGACGCCGAGTACGACGCCGCCGATGAGCGTTCCCCAGAGCGAGCCGGCGCCGCCGATGACGGCCGCCTCGAAGGCGAAGATCAATTGCGGCCCGCCCGCATAGGCGTCGAAGGTGGCGCGCATGCCGAGAAAGGCGCCGGCAATGCCGACGGTCACGAGGGCGATCGCCGCCGCCGCGGCATTGATGCGCTTGGCGTTGATGCCGATGAGGCCGACCGTATCCGGATCCTCGGCCGTGGCGCGGATCGCCCGCCCCAGCTGCGTCTTCGTCAGGAAGAGTTGCAGCCCGCCCAGGATCACGACCGCCGTCACGAAGGTCAGCGCCGCCAGCTTGCCGATGTAGATGTCGTCGGTGATCGTCCAGCTGTCATAGGAAAGCTCGTCGATGAACGGCGCCAGCGAACGGGTATCGGCGCCGAACCGCTCGAACAGGAGATTGTCGAGCACGATCGACAGGCCGAATGTCGACAGGATCGGCACCAGCATGCCGCCGCGCTGGCTCCGCTCCAGGATCGTCCGCTGCAACACCCAGCCGAGAGCCGCCATGGCGGGCAGCACCAGGATCAGGCCGGTGAACGGATTGAGCCCATATTGGTCGGCGAGCACGAACAGCGCGAAGGCGGCGACGATCGCGAGGCTGCCATGCGCCAGATTGATCATGCGCATCACGCTGAACATGAAGGACAGACCGCAGGCGATCACGGCATAGTAGCCGCCGAGCAGGATGCCCTGCACGATCTGGTTGACCCAAATCATCATGCGTGCAGCCTCCCCTTGGCGCTGCCGAGGCCGAAATAGGCTTCGGATACCTGCTCGCGCGTGATCTCGCCGCGCTTGCCTTCCAGCACGATCTTCCCCTCCAGCATGCAGACGATCCGGTCCGCGACCCGCATCGCCCGGCGCAGATCCTGCTCGACCAGGATGATCGTCGTGCCGCCCTGGATGAGCGTATCGAGCGAGGCATAGACGCGGTCGACGGCGAGCGGCGACAGGCCGAGCGAGACCTCGTCGAGAAGCAGGATCTCGGGGTTCGTCATCAGCGCGCGGCCGATCGCCGTCGCCTGCTGCTCGCCGCCGGAGAGATTTCCGGCCTTCGCCTTGCGGCGCGGCACCAGATTGGGGAAGGCCTCGAAGACGCGATCGATCGTCCAGGGACCCTTGCGGCCGGCCGAGCGCGCGAGGATGAGGTTTTCCTCGACCGTCATCTGGCTGAACAGACGCCGGCCCTCCGGGACGAGCGCGACGCCGAGCCCGACGCGGCTGTAAGCGGGAATATGCGTGATATCCACGCCGCCGAAATGCACGCTGCCCCCGAACGGGATATGCGCGCCCGCGATCGCCCGCAGCAGCGTGGTCTTGCCCGCGCCGTTGGCGCCCACGAGCGCGACCGTCTCGCCCTTTTCGACGGCGAAGTCGATACCGCGCACCGCCTGGAGCAGGCCGTGGCGGACGTCGAGGCTCTTGATCTCGAGGAGGCTCATTCGGCGCTCCCCCCGAGATAGGCTTCGACGACCGCCGGCGTTCTCATCACCGTCGCGGGGTCGCCGTCGGCGATGATGCGGCCCTGGTCCATGCAGATCAGGCGATCGGCCACGGCGAGCAGGATGTGGACGATGTGCTCGATCCAGACGATGGCGATGTTGCGCCGGCGCAGTTCACGGATCGTGGCGACGAGCTCGTTCGCCTCGCCGTCCGTCAGTCCGCCGCCGATCTCGTCGAGCAGCAGCAATTTGGGATCGGTCGCCAGCGCGCGCGCCAGCTCGAGCCGCTTGCGGTCGAGCAGGCCGAGCGTCTCGGCGCGGCGGTTGGCGAGATGGAACATGCCGCAGAGGCGCAGGGAATCGAGCGCGCGCTCATAGCCCTCCTCGCGCGGAAAATCGCCGCCATTCGCCGCCGCCACGAAGACATTCTCGAACACCGTCATGCCGCCGAAGGGGCGGGGGATCTGGTGCGTCCGGACGATCCCGCGCCGGCACCGCTCCGCCGCCGGGACATGGGTGACGTCCTCGCCGATGAAGCCGATGGTGCCGCTGGTCGGCGGATGCGCACCGACCAGCACGCTCAGAAACGTCGTCTTGCCGGCGCCGTTCGGGCCGACGATTCCGACCGCTTCGTCGGCGCGCATGGAGAAGTCGATCCCGTCCAGGACGACCAGCGCGCGAAAACGCTTCCGAAGCCCCAAGACATTGATGATCGGCTGGTCTGTTGCCTCGCTCACGCTTGGATCCATTCGGGTCTGCTCTGTCGCCGCGACAGGAAAGGGAGAGGATGGATCTCCCGCATGTGAAGGCGGGAGATCGGCCGCGTCAGCCGTTGAGCGGCTGCAGCTTGGTGGCGATCGGCACGTTCGGGTCCGTCGCATTGTCGGTGACGACGAAGTCGAGCTTGAACTTCGAGCCCGGCGCCGCCTTCACCCATTGCGTGCCGACGATGGGACCGGGGGATACGTTCGGCACGGGGCCGCTCGTGAAGTCGACCTTGCCGGAGATGGTGACGGTATTGAGCGTGCTGATCGCCTTGGCGATCTCCGCCTTGCTCTTGGGGTCGGTGCTCGCCTTGAGCGCGGCAAAGCCGGCGTCGAGAAGCGAGAGGGTGGCGCCCAGTTGCTGCGTCCACTGTTTGCCCGAGCTCTCCTCATAGCCGCTGGCGAGCGCCTCACCGCCGATGCCGGTGAGCGAGGAGGCGTAGGGGAAGCTCTTGTGCCAATAAGCGTTGTTGCCGAGGTTGTAGCCGAGCGTGCCGAGCGCTTCGACGCCGTCCGGGAAAAGACCGGTCTTGGCGAGCTGCGCGATCTTCAGCTGCTTGCGCAGGCCCTGTTGCGCCGCCTGGCGCCAGAAGGCGGCGAAATCCGGGGGGATCGGGAAGGAATTGAAGATCTGGACCTTCTCCTTCCTGAACAACGAGATCTGCGACGAATAATCGGTCGTCCCGTCCTCATAGGCACCGGGATCGATGATCGTATAGCCGGACTTCTCCAGCAAGGGGACGAGGTTCGCGCGAATGGCATTGCCGTCCGCATCGTTGGGATAGAGAACGCCGACCTTCTTGTTGTTCTCGATCAGGGCGAACTGCGAAACATACATCTTGTAGAATTCGCCGACGCCGAAGCCGAAATGATAGGTCCATTTGAACGGCGAGGGCGCGCCCGGCTTGGCGCCGCGGCCGAAATACCAGGCCTCCCAGGGCATGACGGTCGAAAGGCATGGCACGCCGGCGGCTTCGGCGGCGTCGGCGACCGGATTGATCGTCTCCGGCGTCGAGACGGCCAGGATCAGATCGACCTGATCGGCGTTGATCAGCGACTTCGCCAATTGGCTGGCGCGCGAGGGATCCGATTGCGTGTCGACATCGATGATCTGGATCTCGTAGGTCTTGCCGCCGATCGCAAGGCCTTTGGCCAGCGCCTTGCGCGCCAGGTCAAGCACATAGCCGTCGGTCTGGCCGAAGCCGGACAGGGCACCGGTGCGCGGGCTGACGAAGCCGACCTTGATGACATTCTCGGCGCCGGCCGCGAACGCTCGCCCTTGCGTCGCGAGCATCAGACCGCCGGCGCCGATGCCGGCCATCACCTGGCGGCGATTGGGGCGCAGGCCGGTCGATTGGATTGGATGATTGGACATTTTTTCCTCCCTCTTCGTTCCCCGATATGCCGAGGTCCGGCACTAGATGGGGTAGCTTCCCGGCTGGCTCGACACCGTGATCCAGCGTAGTTCGGTAAACTCGGGAATGGCGGCGAGGCCGCCGAAACGGCCATAGCCGGACGCCTTCACGCCGCCGAAAGGCATCTGCGCCTCGTCCTGGACAGTCGGGCCGTTGATGTGGCAGATGCCCGATTCGAGCCGCTTGGCAACATCGATGGCGCGCTTGACGTCACGGCTGAAGATGGCGGACGACAAGCCGTATTCCGTGTCGTTGGCGACACGAACGGCCTCGTCGATGCCGCGGACCCGAACCACGGCGACGACCGGCCCGAACGATTCCTCCGAATAGATCCGCATGGCCGGCGTCACATGGTCGACGACGGTCGCATCCATCAGCGTGCCATTGGCATGGCCCCCGACGCGCAGCACGGCGCCTTTGGAAAGGGCATCCTTGACCAGCGAATCGATCCGCTCGACCGCATCGAGCCCGACCAGGGCGCCGAGCGGCGTCGTGCCGCGGCGCGGATCGCCGGCCACGAGCGTCGCGGCCTTGCGCGCCAGCTTGTCGACGAAGAGGTCGGCGACCTCTTCGTCGATGACGATGCGCTCCGTCGACATGCAGGTCTGGCCCTGGTTCATGAAGGCGCCGAACGCCGCCGCGGCCACCGCCTCGTCGAGATCGGCATCATCGAGAACCAGGAACGGCGCCTTGCCGCCCAGTTCCAGCAGGATCGGCTTCAGATGGCGTGCCGCGACCTCCGCAATGAGGCGACCGACGCGCGTCGAACCGGTGAAATTGATGCGGCGGACGGCGGGATGCGCGATCAGCGTCTCGACCACCCGGGCGGCGTCGGCGGGCGCATTGCTGACGACGTTGACGACGCCCTCACCGAGCTCGGCGTCGCGGAAGGCCTCGCCGATCAGCCGATGCGTGCCGGGGCAGAGTTCCGACGTCTTGAGGACGACGGTGTTGCCGCAGGCGAGCGGCATCGCCAAGGCGCGCACCCCGAGAATGACGGGCGCGTTCCACGGTGCCATGCCCAGCACGACGCCGACGGGCTGGCGGATGCCGAACGCCATCATGCCGGGCTTGTCCGTGGGGATCATCGTGCCGGCGACGGAGGTGGTGAGGCTGGCGGCCTCGCGCAGCATCTCGGCGCCGAGAGTGACGTTGAACGCCGCCCATGCGGCGGTGGCACCGGTTTCCTCCGCCATGACGGCGATGAACGCTGCCCGGCTCCCCTCGATCCGGTCGGCGGCCCGCATCAGGCGGCTTCGGCGCTCGCTTGGCCCGAGTGCCGACCAGCCCGGATAGGCGGCGGCAGCCGCGGACCCCGCCGCAACCGCATCGGCCAGCGTGGCCGCAGCGGCGCGGCTTGCAATTTCACCCGTGACGGGATTGAGCCGGTCAAACGCCCTGCCATCCGAGGCTGGCATGTCGTGATCGCGCAGAAGCAGGGGAACATTGAGCACGGCGTCCTCCTCCGACGACAGGCCATGGAAATCCGGTCCCGAGAGTGAATGTCTCCAGGCTCGTCGAAAGGCTGCAAACGACCGTTCGCGTCGTTCACCGTTCGCGTCGTGGCGACGTCGACGGGGAAGTCTCTTTCGTTTCGAAAAAACCGATGCTTCGCGCTTGCTCCTCGAAAGGCGAATCGCTTGTTTCCTCTGACTATCCAGTTCTTTGGCTGGATTGACGATCGACAGTAAGCCTCAGCCTGACCGTGGGCGGAATGCATTATTCTGGATATAAGTGGTATTTTCCTGGATAATCGCTATGTTTCCGGGGGAGCCCGCCTGCAATGCCCAATTCCTATCCTTCGCCGCCGGCCCTGGCGAAGCCGGACCGGATCCTGCGCGCCGACGCAGCCGTCATCGCGTCGAGAATAGAGACGGCCCTTGCCGAGCGTAGCTGGTCGATCGCCGAACGTGAGCGGCGTCGCCATTGCCAGCTCTTCTTCGTTTCCCATGGCCGCGCGGTCTTCACCAGCGTGGACGGGCATGGGATGGAGCTGTTCGCACCGGCCATGCTCTGGCTGCCGCGGCCGGTCGCCGGCGAGTTTCGGCTGCAGGCCGGCAGCGACGGCGTCACGGCGATGATCGCGGAGGATTTCGTCTGGCGCGTCATCGGCGACAGCCCGGTCGCCGCGCATCTGAGGCCGATGCTGGAACGGGCGGCGGTGGCGCCGGGCGAGCGGATCGCACCGCAGCTTGCCGAGATCGAGGCCTCGCTCAACGCGCTCGTCCGGGAATCGCGCGAGCCGCAGGCCGGAGGTGCCGCCATGATGGCGCTTCATCTCGGCGTCGTCCTGCTTCACCTCTGGCGCGCATTGGGCCGCGGAACGGCCATCACGCAGCGCGGCAGCGGCGTTGCGACCGTCCAGCGGTTCCGGCAGCTGATCGAACTTCACTATCGCGAGAATCTGAGTGTCGATGAATATTCCGACCGGCTCGGCGTGACGCGTGCGCATCTCCACGACGCCTGTCTGCGCGCCACGCGGGAGACGCCCTTGGCGCTGATCCATGTCCGCCTGCTCGAGGAGGCCCAATCGCGTCTCGAGCAGACGGACCTGTCGGTGGAGCAGATCGGCTACAGCCTCGGTTTCCGCGATCCGAGCTATTTCAACCGCTTCTTCAAGCGCTTGTCGGGCGTGACACCCGGCGTCTATCGGCAGCGCGGTCCGGTCGCGCGCACGACACGCGAGCCGCCCTCTTTCGCGGCATGGCCCTGAGACGGGCTGCGGCCGCGCAGGCGTGAACCGCCGGCGGCAGGAGGTTCATGACGCTCATCAGCGCGCGACAGGATCGTCGCCGATCGTCGCCAGCAGGCCTGTGCCGTGCGCCTCGATGCGCGACAGCGTGCGCGCGCGGAAATTCGACTTGTTGCTGGGCGCCTGTCTTTCTGGCGCCGCCCGATCAGAGTCGCCGCGACAAAGCCGCTCTGGAATTGCGCCTGGCTGAACGGCCCCTCGGCGGATCAGGCGACGTATGGATGTCGCAGGCCCCTTTCCGACGAACGCGCCATTCGTCGTCTCGTCGGTCCCTGCTCTCGTCGCGATCGGAATTTTCCGATCTTCCCGAATAGGTCAGCGATCGCCGTCGAGCAGCCCGTAGAGCGTGCGGAGCCTGTCGATGTCGACGTGGAGGGAGGCCTGGAACCCCGTGCCTTCGAGGCCGGTACAGAATTGCATCGCGTGGCGGAGGCCGAGTTTTTCGGATATCAGCCAGAAGAACGGCCGCATCTCCACGGCCGGCATGAACTCGATGACCCTGGTGCCGGGCTCGCAGAAAAGCAGGTTCGCCAGGCCGGCGCCGTGGGCGCCGATCACGAATTCGGCGCGCTGGAACAGCAGGATCTGGTCCTCGATGTCGGTTCCCTCGAGCTGGACCGTTTCGAAGCCGCGCGGGCGAAGCAGGGCTTCGACCGCTTCGAAATTGTCGATGGCCCGCGTCGGCCCGAGGCGCCTGATGAGAAGGCGCTTGTCCCGGGGACCCCGCCTTTCGGCATATCGGGAGGCGATGCGGCGCTGGAATCGCCTCACATGGGCGGCGGGGATGCCCTCCATGATGTCGTGGCTCTCCAGCCAGACCGCCTCGCCGACCCGGGCCATCGGAGGCGGGGCCTCGACGACAGGCCATGCGTCGAACCCCAGCGCCGCGAGGGAGGCGCGATGGTCGAAGGCCGCGTCGATGTCCATCGTGCGCGGCAGCGCGATCCGGAGGCCGAGGCTCTGGCCGACCGTCTGCGTCAGCACGTCCAGCGCCAGCAGGCCCTCGGCCACCCAATGGTAGTAATTGTGCAGATTGCCGTTGAAGAAGATGGCGAACGCGCCGTCGAGCGGGGGCGCCTCGGCGAGGGCCTCCTTGCGGACCCGGATGCCCGTGGAGGTCCTGGTCAGCCACGGCGCATCCTTCGGCGCGACCTCGACATAGCCGGCATCCTTGGCGAAGCCTGACCCGTCGAAGATCGCGCCTTCCGTGTACCGCGACATCGAGACATAGGGGTCACGCAGGCGGCGAAGCGCGAGGTCGTCGGGCACGGCACCCAGCCGGGCGCTGCCGGCGTTGCGATAGCGCGTCAGGAAAAGCCGCCGGTCGGATGAATCGGCGAAGATCGGCTCGCGGCGATAGAGGGTGGCCTCGCTCGCGCAGCGCCATCGCGAATGCGGCACCCGAAGGAACGCCGCCAGCGAGCCGACGCCATGGACGGGGGCCGAGGAGGAAACCGCCGCGACGAAGGTCCGATCGGCAGCCCCGGGCGCAGGGGCCGGCGTCGCCGGCGCGCCGCTCGCTTGCGGCCCGGCCCCCGAGGGCGCCCCCGCCAGCACGCTCGGCTGGATGTATAGAAATCCCTTCAGCTTCCATGCCGATCGCCGGGGCGGCGAGCGCACATCCTCCTGGTCCGGCGTCTGCAGGAAGACGGTGACCAGGCCGTCCTCTTCGCTTTCGCAGGACAGGGTCACGATCCGGTCCGCCCCGGGCTCGATCGCAACCTGCCGCCGCGCCCCCGATGCGGCGCGCATGTCGATCCCGCACGCCTTCGAGCCCGATGCCGAGAACCGGAAGACGATGACCACCGTGGCACGGGGCGCCCGGCCTGCTCGGAACCGCAGGACGGAGAGAGGAGCGGAAGCGGCGATGCCGGCCGCCTGGGGGACGCCCCATCCCGACACGCAGGCCGCATCGCCCGACAGATGCCCGAGGACCGCTTCGCGGGCGCTGCCGTCCACCCGCCTGCCGATCTGCAGGAATATGTTGGGCGGCAGCGAGATGGCCGAAGGGGAGAGCGATGGCTTCGGCGGTGCCTGCAGCTCGGCCGTCACCCCGAGCATGATCGCGGCGGCACAGTTCCGCCAGGACCGGAGCGGGAACCGTTCGGCGATCTCCATTTCGCGCTCCGCCCGCCGTTCAGGCTCGTCCAGATAGCGGACGAGCCGGGCATATCCGTCCCGGACGTTGTAGGGATCGATGTAATCGGCGAAAGCGCCGCCGACCTCGGGCACGCCGCCGGCGGCCGAAGCCAGGCAGATCTTGCCATGGGCCAGGCTCTCCCCGACCGGCAGGCCCCAGCCTTCGTCGAAGCTGGGGAATATCGTCAGGAGGCAATGGCGATAGAGCAGGTCCAGCGCCCGGTCGGACAGGTCGTGCAGGAGGACGATCCGGCCGTCGAGATGGCTGCAGGCCTCGATCTGGCGCAGGATGTCGTCGACCAGCCAGCCCTTGCGTCGGGCGAGCACCAAAGTGGGGATTGAGGGGCGGCCGGCGTCGGCCATCAGCTTCCAGATGTTGAAGAGATAAGGCAGGTTCTTGCGAACCTCGAGGGTGCCGACGCAGAGGACGAACGGCGAACGCAGGAGAGCCGCCACGGCGTCGCCGGCCTCGGTCCCGCGGCCCGGTCGCTTCGGCAGGTCATGTCCGAGCGGGACGACATGGATCGGGATCGAAGGGAGGTCGCGTTCCCGACGATAGGCGGCCAGCGCCTCCCTGTTGTAATTGGAGGACGTCATGACGAAGTCGGCGAGGGCCAGGACTTCCACGAGCGGCCTCACCAGCCTATTGCCGGTATTCTCCTCGAAATATTCGGGGCGGGATATCGGCAGGATGTCGTGGAGGAACACCCCGAGCGTGACGCCGCAATCCCGGAGCTGCCCGACGAGCCGTCCTACGCCGGCGACCGTCCAGAAGGCCCCGGTTGCCAGGAAGAGATCGCCGGGACGGACCGTCACGGGCACGGTGCCTTCCAGCACAGTCCGGATCCGGCTGCGCAGCTTCGAAGCGGATCCGGCGCCGATCCGGTCGACGATCCCCAGCAATTGGGGCTTTGCGACCATACGCAGACCGCCCTCGCCGAAAACCGTGAACGCGACTTCGGGCCCCTGGGGCGGGCTCTCCAGATGGCGAATCAGCTCGCATTGAACGCGCTGGATGCCGGAAACCGCCCGGGTCAGGCGCAAATGCGAAAGCAGGTCCGTGATGTCCAGATAGAGGAGGGGGCAGCGGCCTTCGCCGGCCGGCCTGCTGCGGCTCGTCGCGACGGAAGCCGTCGGGCGCGCCTCGCGGCGGCCGCTCAAGAATTGCATCCCAGCAAAATCACATCCGCAGCGGCAGATCTTCAATAAAAGGAAAGCAGTGACTGTCAGTCTTCGCTACTGATCGATTCGGCGCAAGCCTGTTCTGATTCTGCCCGATCTCGAACCATGCCCGACGAAATGAATAAGCCTGCAAGGGTGTAACCCGGAGGGAAGCGCGCGATATGAAGAAATTAACGATCAGAAACCGTATATTGCTGAGTTTTTTTGCTGTGCTGGTGATCATTTCGATCATGGCTGCCGTTGTCCATCTCTGGCTCGCCGAGATCGAGCGTGAAGCCAAGACCATTGGGTTCAGCACCGGGCCTGCTCTCTACTTCAGCGCGCAAATGCAGAACGCCGCGATGAACTCCTACAGCCTGATCGAGGAGTTTGCGCTGCAGGACAATCCGTCCGATCGGGCCCGCGTCGAAAGCGAGATCAAGATCACCCTCGGCGACCTCGACCAGCGCCTCGCCAAATACAAGACGACGATCGATACGGAGGAAGACCAGAGAAATTACGATGCGGTGCACGACCTCGTCGGTCAGCTGTCTTCGGCCGAAGAGGCCGTCCTTCAGCGCGGCCGCGCCAGCGATGCGTCCGGCGCGGTTGCGGATGTCCGCGCCGACGTAAGGAACGGGCCAAAGCCGGTCTTCACCAGGATCCAGGCAGCGCTCGCGACGATGTTCGAGTTCAACAAGGGCGAGGCCGACACGTCGACCCGGCGCATCGTGACTGTCGTCCGTTCGGCCGAGACCGGGCTCGGCATCGGCTTCCTCGCCGCCGTCGCCCTCTCCTGCCTGTTCGGATATCTCCTCTTCCGTGCCGTGATGATCCCGCTGGGCCGGCTGCTCGGCGCCGTCGAGACGATGCGGCAGGGCGATTTCAGCGCGCGCCTCCATCTGGAGCGGCAGGACGAGTTCAGCACGCTGGGCGCCGGGTTCAATGCCATGGCCGACGATCTCACCGGCCTGATCGGACAGGTGCAGAAATCGAGCATCCAGGTCAACACCTCGATCACCGAAGTCGCGGCCACCTCGAAGGAGCAGCAGGCGACGGCGCACGAGATCGCGGCGACGACCACGGAGATCGGCGCGACGGCCAAGGAGATCGCGGCGACGTCGAACGAACTCGCCCGTTCCATGAACGACGTCTCCGCCGTGGCGGAACAGACGGCCACGCTGGCCGGCGGAGGCCAGGCGGGCCTGGCGCGCATGGAGACCACCATGCGCCACGTCGTCGACGCCGCAGCCGCCATCAACGCCAAGCTCGCCATCCTCAGCGAGAAGGCCGGCACCATCAACCAGATGGTCACGACCATCACCAAGGTGGCCGACCAGACCAATCTCCTGTCCCTGAACGCCGCCATCGAGGCGGAGAAGGCCGGGCAATATGGGCGCGGCTTCGCCGTCGTCGCCACGGAAATCCGCCGCCTCGCCGACCAGACCGCCGCCTCGACCTACGATATCGAGCAGATGGTCAGGGACATCCAGTCGGCGGTCGCCGCCGGCGTGATGGGCATGGACAAGTTTTCCGAGCAGGTCCGCCGCGGCATGTCGGAGGTCCAGGAAGTCGGCGGCCGGCTGTCGGAGATCATCGAACAGGTTCAAGACGTGGTGCCGCGGTTCGAGGCGGCGAACGAAGGCATGCAGGCCCAGGCGGCGGGCGCGGTGCAGATCAGCGAGGCCCTCGGCCAGTTGAGCGAGGCCGCGCAGCAGACGGTCGAATCCCTCCAGCAGTCGACGCTTGCCATCGACGAACTGAACCAGGTCTCCAGCGGGCTGCGCACCAGCATCTCGCGCTTCAAGCTCAGGGCGTGACCCGATTCATCCTGCCGCCGGAGGAACGATGCTCTTCCTGATGTTCCACCTGGACAGGGACCGCTATGTCCTCGATGTCGCGCAGATCGAGGAAGTCCTGCCTTATGTGGCGGCCAAGGCCATTCCGGGCGCGCCGGCGGGGGTGGCCGGCGCGATCAACTATCACGGCAAGCCCGTGCCGCTGATCGACCTCGCCATGCTGGCGCTCGGGCGGCCCTCGGCCGCGGTGATGAGCACGCGCATCGCCCTCCTGCGCTACCCTTCCGGCACGGCCTCGCCCCGACTGCTCGGCCTCGTCGTCGAGCGCGCCACCGATATCCTGGCCCGTGACGCCGCCGATTTTGGGCCGTCCGGCATCGATGCGGGCACGCCGCCCTATCTCGGCCCCGTCGCCACCGACGATCTCGGCATCATCCAGCGCGTCCGCGTCGAGGATCTGCTGCCGGCGGACATCCGCGAGGCCCTGTTTCAGCAGATCGCGGCGGCATCCTGATGATCGCCGCGCTGGAGCAGTTCCTCAAGGAAGCGATCGGGCTGCATGTCGAGACGGTCGGCACCGGCGTGATCGACCATGCCGTGAGGCAGCGCATGAGCGCCTGCGGCATCGCCGACGCCGGCCTCTATTGGGAGCACCTGACGACGTCCGGCGATGAGCGGCAGGCGCTGATCGATGCGATCGTCATTCCGGAGACGTGGTTCTTCCGTGACCGGGAGGCCTTCGCCGCCGTTGCCGGCCATCTTCGCGCCGCGGCGCGGGCCGGCCGTCCCAGCCGTCTCCTGAGCCTGCCCTGCTCGACCGGGGAGGAACCGTTCTCGATCGCCATGTCCCTCTTCGATGCCGGCTTCGGCCCGCAGGACTTCAGGATCGACGCCGTCGACGTCAGCGCGCAGAGCCTCATGAAGGCGGAACGGGCTGTCTATGGCCGCAACTCGTTCCGCGGCGCGGATCTGGGCTTTCGCGACCGCTATTTCGAGCAGGTCGGATCCGGCGCGCAGCTGAGCGCGAAGGTGCGTGCGCAGGTCTCCTTCACGCGCGCCAATCTCTTCGAATGGACGCCGGCGGCCGGGCCGAACGCCTATGACGCCGTCTTCTGCCGCAACCTACTGATCTATTTCGACCGCCAGACGCAGGACCGCGCCTTGCACCGCCTCGGCGGATGGCTGGCGCCCGGCGGCCTCCTGCTGGTCGGGCCCGGCGAATCCGGCCTTCCTGCCGGTTCCGGCTATGTCTCCCTCCGGGCCCCCAGGGCTTTCGCCTTCCGCAAGGCCGAACAGCCCCCGGCGGCCGTGCCCCCGCCGGCCCGCAAACCCGCCATGCCGCCCGGCCCGCCCCGGCGCAAGCTCGCGCCGGCGGTGGACAGGGTCCGCCCGCAGGCCGCCGCGGCGACGACGGCGCCGGGCGAAGGCGCCGCCCCGGCGTCCGAGCGCGGGGCCGCCAGCCTCGCCGCGCTGCAGCAGGCCGCCGACAGCGGGAGGATCGGCGAGGCCAAGCAGGCCGCCGCGGCCCATCTTGCGGAATTCGGCCCCTCGCCGGAGCTTTTCTACCTCATGGGGCTGGTCCATGATGCCAGCGGTGCGGCATCCGAGGCGATCGGCTGTTATCGGAAGGCTTTGTATCTGGCACCCGATCATCCCGAGACGCTTTCCCATCTTGCTTTGCTGCTGCGCAGGCAGGGTGACGTCGCCGGTGCCAAGGCTCTTGGCGGGCGGCTGGCCAGAATCGAGAAAGGGAGCGGTCGGTAATGGCCTCCTCAGCCCAGGGCGAACGCCGCGAGTCCTCCCCCGCGCATCCGGGCGCCGGGCAGAACGGCGAGGCGGCGGCGCAGACGGCGCGCAACCTGCTCGACCGTCCCCTTCCGCCCGGTTATCGTGAGGAATGGGCAAAGCATTTCGGGCGCAGCGAACGCAGTGCGGAGGAACGGGAAGCCGCTTGGGAAAAAGCGGGGACGGTGATGGTCTTCCGCCTCGGCGAGGAATGGCTGGCGCTGCCGACGGACATCTTCCATGACGTCGTCGAGCCGAGGCCGATCCACTCGCTTCCCCACCGCCGCGACGCCGTCGTGCTCGGCCTCGTCAACATCCGCGGCGAGTTGCTCGTCTGCGTGTCGCTCCACGAATTGCTCCATGTCGGGCAGGACGGGGCGGCGCCCCGGACCGGACGGGGAGACGGCATGCGGCGCCTCGTCGTGATCGGGAGAAAGGACAGGCGTCTCGTCTTCGCCGCCGACGAGGTGCATGGCGTTCACCGCTACGACCGCAGCGCCGTCCAGGCCGTGCCGGCGACGATCGGGCTGGCGGCCTCGGCCTTCACCACCTCCATGCTGGCCTGGCAAGAGCGGACGATCGGCTGCCTCGATGGAGCGATGGTGCTGGAGATGCTGGATCGGAGCCTCGCATGAGCGGGGAGGATTTCAGCCAGTTCTCGATGCTGGACCTGTTTCGAGCCGAGCTCGAGACCCAGTCCCACGCGCTGACCGCGGGACTTCTCGCGCTGGAGCGCCAGCCCATGGCGGCCGATCACCTCGAAGCCTGCATGCGGGCCGCCCACTCGCTGAAGGGCGCCGCGCGCATCATCGACCTCACCCCGGCGGTCACCGTCACGCATGCGATGGAGGAATGTTTCGTCGCCGCCCAGCGCGGGCAGGTGCGGCTGCAGCGGGCGCATATCAGCGCCCTTTTCGGCGGCGTCGATCTGCTGGCGGCGATCGCCGCGCAACCCGAGGGCGGCACCGACCAGACCGCGCCCGCGATCGCGAAATTCCTGAAGGCGCTGGCGGACGCGTCGGCGCCTGACCCGGCGGAGGAGGCCCCGGAGCCCGTGGAGGGCGGGCCGGTGCCCGTCCGGGCGCCCGCCATGCAGACGCCGCAGCCGATGGAGCCGGCCTTCACGGCGGCCGTTGCCGGCGGCCCCGACCGCATCGTGCGCCTGACGGCCGGCAGCCTCAACCGGCTGCTCGGGCTCGCCGGCGAGGCGTTGATCGAGGCGCGGCGGCTGAAGCCCTTCGCCGGCGGCCTCGTCCGGCTCAAGCGCCTGCAGACCGATCTCGCCAGATCCTTCGACGCCCTGCGTTCAGAGCTGCCGCAGCCGGGCAATGACGAGCGCGTCGCGCCGGCGCTCGCCGACGCCGGGCAGAAGCTGGCGGCGATGCAGGAATTCCTCGCGCAACGGCTCGGCGAGCTGGACAGCATCGACAGGCGCGTCACCGACCTCGCCAACCGGCTCTACGACGAGACGCTGGCCAGCCGGATGGGGCCGCTCGAGGACGGCGTGAAGCATTATTCGCGCATGGTGCGCGATCTCGGCCTGGCGCTCGGCAAGATCGCGCGGCTGGAGATCGTGGGCGGGTCGACGAGCATCGACCGCGACATCCTGGACCAGCTCGATGCGCCGCTCGGGCATCTCCTGCGCAATGCCGTCGATCACGGCCTGGAGACGCCGGGGGAACGCATCGCGGCCGGCAAGCCGGAGGAGGCCACCGTCCGGATCGAGGCGCGGCATAGCGCGGGCCGGCTGCAGATCATCGTCTCCGACGACGGCAGGGGCGTCGACCTCGACGTCCTGCGCCGGCAGATCGGCAGCCGCCGGCTCGCCAGCCCGGAAGCCATCGGCAGCCTCAGCGAGGAGGAACTGCTCGAATTCCTGTTTCTGCCGGGCTTCTCGCTGAAGACGACGGTCAGCGACATCTCCGGCCGCGGTGTCGGCCTGGATGCCGTCAGGGACATGGCCAGGCAGGTCGGTGGGCTCGTCAGGGTATCCTCTGCGGCTGGTGTCGGGACCTCCTTCCAGCTCGAACTGCCCCTCACCCTCTCGGTGGTGCGCACGCTGCTGGCGGAGATCGACGGCGAACTCTACGCGTTTCCGCTGGTGGGCATCGCGCGAGCCCTCAGATTGCCGCGTGAGCGCGTCGAATTGGTCGAAGGGCGTCCGCATTTTCGGTTCGACGGCCGGCAGATCGGCCTGATCACCGCGCATGACGTGCTGGAGCGGGCTGAATGGAAGCCGGCCGGAGGCGAGTTTCCCGTCGTCGTCATCGGCGAGCGCGAGCGGAGCTACGGCGTGATCGTCGATCGTTTCGCCGGGGAGCGGGAACTGGTCGTGCAGCCGCTCGACCCGCGCCTGGGCAAGGTCAAGGACGTCAGTGCCGCGGCCCTGATGGATGACGGCTCGCCGGTGCTCATCCTCGACGTCGACGATCTCATCCGCTCGGTCGAGAAGCTCGCTTCGTCCGGGCGTCTGCGCGCGCTCGGGCGGGCCGCGGACACCGCGGACCGCAAACGGCGCAAGCGCGTGCTGGTGGTCGACGATTCGCTCACCGTGCGCGAACTCGAGCGCAAACTGCTCGATCACCACGGCTATCATGTCGAGGTGGCGGTCGACGGCATGGACGGATGGAACGCGGTCCGCTCCGATCCGTTCGACCTGGTGGTCACCGATGTCGACATGCCGCGCATGGACGGCATCGAGCTCGTCACGCTGATCAAGAACGACGTGCGCCTCGGCGGGATACCCGTCATGATCGTTTCCTACAAGGACCGGGAGGAGGATCGCCGCCGCGGCCTCGATGCCGGCGCCGACTATTACCTGGCCAAGGGCAGCTTCCATGACGAGACGCTGGTGCGGGCCGTCGCCGACCTGATCGGGGAAGCCGACGAATGACGTGCTCTGGGGACCGGCGATCATGAGGATCGGCATCGTCAACGATCTGCCCATGGCGGTCGAAATGCTTCGCCGCACCCTCGCCGCCGTGCCGGCCCATCAGGTCGCATGGGTCGCGACGAACGGGCGCGAAGCCGTCGAGGCCTGCGCGCTGGATCTGCCGGACCTCGTGCTGATGGATCTGACCATGCCGGAGATGAACGGCGTCGAGGCGACGCGCCGGATCATGGCGGCGACCCCGTGCCCGATCCTGGTGGTGACCGCCAGCATCGATGCCAATGTGCCCGAGGTCTATGACGCCATGGGCTATGGCGCGCTCGACGCGGTCGAAGTTCCGACGATGGCGTCCGACGGGGCGAGATCCGCCAGGACGCAGCCCTTCCTGGCCAAGATCGCCAATATTGCGCGGCTCATCCAGGACAGTTCCCTCACGCGGCGCAAGGCGGCGGCCGTGCAGGCTCCGGCGGCGCAGCGGCTGATCGGGATCGGCGCCTCGGCCGGCGGCCCGGCCGCCGTCGCCGGCGTGCTCGGCAAGCTGCCGGGAGACCTCCCGGCCGCGGTCGTCGTGATCCAGCATCTGGACGCCCAGTTCGTTCCCGGCCTGGTGCACTGGCTCGGCCAGCACACGGCGCTGCCCATCCGCGCCGCGGTCGAGGGCGACGTCCCGGAGGCGGGAACGGTCCTCGTCGCCGCGACGAATGATCACCTCGTCTACAGGCCGACGGGCGAACTGGGCTATACGTCCGATCCGCGCAACAATCACTATCGTCCCTCGGTCGACGTGTTCTTCGAGAGCGTGGCGCAGCGCTGGCGCGGGCCTGTCGTCGCCGTCCTTCTGTCCGGGATGGGGCGCGATGGCGCCAAGGGACTGAAGTCGCTGCGCGACAAGGGGCACCTGACGATTGCGCAGGACGAAGCCACCAGCGCGGTTTACGGCATGCCCAAGGCCGCGGCGGCGATCGGGGCGGCGGCCGAGATTCTACCGCTCAATTCAATCGCGGCACGCCTGGTGCAAGCCTGCTATAATGGGATCTGAAGGATACCCCCATGTCAGACGATTTCGATCTCGCTTTCGGGATTGTTCCGGCTCCGGCCGAAAACTACCTGTCGATGGTCCTGCTCGTCGACGACCAGGTGATGATCTGCGAGGCGGTGCGGCGCGCGCTGGCGGGCCAGCCCGAGCTCGACTTCCACTACTGCACCAATCCGCTCGAAGCGGTGCGGGTCGCCGCCGAGGTGAAGCCGACCGTGATCCTGCAGGATCTCGTCATGCCCGGCATGGACGGGCTCGACCTCGTCCGGCAATATCGCCAGAATCCCTCCACGCAGGCCGTCCCGGTCATCGTGCTCTCCACCAAGGACGAGCCGGCCATCAAGGGCGAGGCGTTCAACGCCGGCGCGAACGACTATCTCGTCAAGCTGCCGGACCAGATCGAGCTCATCGCGCGGATTCGCTATCACACGCGTGCCTATCTCGATCACGTGCAGCGCAACGAGGCCTATCGCGCCTTGCGCGAGAGTCAGCGCCAGTTGATAAAGGCCAATCTCGAGCTTGAGCGCCTGACACGGATCGACGGGCTGACCTCGCTGGGCAACAGGCGCTATTTCGACGAATATCTCAGCCTGGAATGGCAGCGGTCGCTGCGCAAGCAGATCCCCATCGCCATCCTGATGATCGACGTCGACAATTTCAAGAAGTACAATGATACTTATGGACACCTTGCCGGGGACGAGGCGCTCAAGCGCATCGCGCAGGTGATCCAGAACAGCCTCGGCCGCCGGACGGATCTGGCGGCTCGATTCGGCGGCGAGGAATTCGTCGCCGTCCTTCTCAACGTGTCCGATCCCGGTGCATCCCATGTGGCGGAGCGCATGGTGGCGGGTGTTCGCGATCTCAACATTCCGCACGGATCGGGGCGCGTCACGATCAGCATCGGCATTGCGAGCACGCTGCCGGCGGTCGGCTATACGCCCGGCGAACTTCTCCATATCGCCGACCAGGCGCTTTTCCGTGCCAAGATGGCGGGGCGCGACCGTATCGTGATCCACGAGCCCTCGGCCACGTGAAGGGGACTTCCCGCGCGGTCGCCGTACCCTGCATGGCGCCGGCAAGCGGAGACGTTTCCGGCCAATGGCGGGACGCCGGAGAAGGCGGCAGCCCCTCCTCGGCTTCCTCGACGCGGACGAGGCGGGCGCGCAGCGTCGTGGGCGCGGCGACCCTCGTCCCTCCCCTCGCGGGCCTCGACGGTGCGGGGCCGTCAGGCTCGCGCGGCGGATGGCGGCGACATCGCCTTGTGCCTCTCCCGCAGCATGTCGGCGGAGTCGCGGACGACCTCGGAGATCTGCATGAGCTGGGCGACCAGCGGACTCGTCTTGCGCCAGATCATGCCGATCGTCCGCGAGGGCCGCGGGCTCTTGAAGCGGGCGATGGACACCGATGCCGAGCGTGTCTCCATCGCCACGGCCATTTCCGGAATCAGGGTGACGCCGATGCCGGCCCCCACCATCTGCACCAGGGTGGACAGCGAGCTGCCGTCCAGCAATTCCCGCGTCAGCATGGAATGCATGTTGCAGAACGCCAGGGCCTGGTCGCGGAAGCAGTGGCCTTCTTCCAGCAGGAGCAGCCGCATCTCGCGCAGCGTGTCGCGGTCGGGCACCGGCTTGCCCTCGTCCTCGCCCGGCCGGACCAGCACGAACTCCTCGGTGAACAGCGCCACCTCGGTAAACGAGAGCTCGGATACCGGCAGGGCGACGATGGCCGTATCAAGCCGGCCGTCCGCCAGTTCCTGGATCAGCTTGGGCGTCAGCGTCTCGCGCACGTGGATGTCGAGGCCGTCATGCAGGCGCGTGAGATTGCCGATGATGGTCGGCAGCAGATAGGGAGCTACGGTCGGGATGATGCCGATGCGCAGCGGCCCCACCAAGCGGTCCCGCGAGGCCTGCGCGAGGTCTCCCAGCGCTTCGACCGAACGCAGGATATCGCGGGTGCGCAGCGCGAATTCCTTGCCGAAATTGGTGAGCTGGACCTGGCGGGCGCCGCGCTCGAACAGCGCGGTGCCCAGCGATTCCTCCAATTCCTTGATCTGCACCGACAGCGCGGGCTGCGTGATGGCGCAGGCATCCGCTGCCCGTCCGAAATGGCCGTGCCGTGCCAGCGCCTCGAAATAGCGAAGCTGCCGGAGTGTCAGGTTGATCATAACCGCGCCTTATTGCCGCAATCAGAAAACCCAACTTAAACTAATGAGGGGACTTTGGTAAACCAGCGCCGCGGAAACAGGGTCCGTCAAATGTGACAGCAACCTCGCGCCAGGGCCCCGACGGCCCGCCGGGGCGTGCTGTCCAGGCGATGGACAATGCCCGTGCAGCCCGAGTAATGCCGTTTCAGTGCGTTCATATTCCAGCCGAGCGTGGCAGGCGGGACATTCGATGTCTCGGACACCCGATGATCGTGCTGGCCGTGACGAGGAATCGTCTTTCCAAGGACTGGCAGTGCTTGTCCGCGGACAAGTTCAGTCGACGCAACCACGATCGGAGGAAATCATGGATGGAAATGATGCCGGGAACGCCGGCAAATGCCCGGTGGCGCATGGGGCTCGCCCCGTTCCCACCTTCGGCGGACGGTCGAACCGGGACTGGTGGCCGAACCAGCTGAACCTCAAGATCCTGCACCAGCGTTCTTCCCTCTCCGATCCGATGGGCGAGGGGTTCGATTACGCCGAGGAGTTCAAGAAGCTCGATATCGAGGCCCTGAAGAAGGACCTCTTCGCGCTGATGTCGGACTCGCAGGACTGGTGGCCGGCCGATTTCGGCCATTACGGCCCGCTGTTCATCCGGATGGCCTGGCACAGCGCGGGAACCTACCGCACCGGTGACGGCCGCGGCGGCGCCTCCTCGGGCACGCAGCGCTTCGCGCCGCTCAACAGCTGGCCCGACAACGTCAACCTCGACAAGGCGCGCCGCCTGCTGTGGCCGATCAAGCAGAAATACGGCAACAAGATCTCATGGGCCGACCTGATGATCCTGACCGGCAACTGCGCCCTCGAGTCGATGGGTTTCAAGACCTTCGGCTTCGGCGGCGGCCGGGCGGATGTCTGGGAGCCTGAGGAAGACATCTATTGGGGTGCCGAGGATACCTGGCTCGGCGACAAGCGCTATACCGGCGAGCGGGACCTGCAGAACCCCCTCGCCGCCGTGCAGATGGGCCTCATCTATGTGAACCCGGAAGGGCCGAACGGCAACCCCGACCCCCTCGCCGCGGCCCGCGACATCCGCGAGACCTTTGCCCGCATGGCGATGGACGATGAGGAGACCGTCGCGCTCATCGCCGGCGGCCACACCTTCGGCAAGACCCATGGTGCGGGCGACGCAGCGCTCGTCGGTCCGGAACCCGAAGGGGCCGGCCTCGCGGAACAGGGCCTCGGCTGGAAGAACGCCTTCGGCACCGGCAAGGGCGCCGACGCGATCGGCAGCGGCCTCGAAGTGGTCTGGACCAGCACGCCGACGCGGTGGAGCAACAATTTCTTCTGGAACCTGTTCGGCTATGAGTGGGAGCTGACGAAGAGCCCCGCCGGCGCGCAGCAATGGAAGCCGAAGCACGATGCCGGTGCCGGCACGGTGCCGGACGCGCACGACCCGTCGAAGCGCCATGCCCCGTCGATGCTGACCACCGACCTCGCTCTGCGCTTCGACCCGGCCTATGAGAAGATCTCGAGGCGCTTCTTCGAGAACCCCGACCAGTTCGCCGATGCGTTCGCCCGGGCATGGTTCAAGCTGACGCACCGCGACATGGGCCCCCGCTCGCGCTATCTCGGTCCGCTGGTCCCCGCCGAGGAACTGCTGTGGCAGGATCCCGTTCCCGCCGTCGACCACGTGCTGATCGACGCGCAGGACATCGCCGACCTCAAGGCCAAGATCCTGGCCTCCGGGCTTTCGATCTCCGAACTGGTCTCGACCGCCTGGGCCTCGGCCTCGACCTTCCGCGGTTCCGACAAGCGCGGCGGAGCGAACGGCGCACGCATCCGCCTCGCGCCTCAGAAGGACTGGGACGTCAACCAGCCCGCCAAGCTGGCGACGGTGCTCGGCACGCTCGACGAGATCCGGGCGGCCTTCGACGCCGCGCAGACCGGCGGCAAGAAGGTATCGCTGGCCGATCTCATCGTCCTCGGCGGCTGCGCCGCGGTCGAGCAGGCGGCCAAGAATGCCGGCCATCCCGTCGAGGTTCCCTTCACGCCGGGCCGCACCGATGCGACGCAGGAGCAGACCGACGTCGAATCCTTCGCCGTGCTCGAACCGGTCGCCGACGGGTTCCGCAACTACCTCAAGACCGACTTCACCATCGCGGCGGAAGGGCTTCTGCTCGACCGGGCACAACTCCTGACGCTGACCGCTCCGGAAATGACGGTGCTGGTTGGCGGCCTGCGCGTCCTGGACACCAATGTCGGACATTTCCAGCATGGGGTCTTCACCAAGCGGCCGGGAATGCTCACCACCGACTTCTTCGTGAACCTGCTCGACATGGGCACGGTCTGGCAGGCGGTCTCGGAAGCCGAAGACGTGTTCGAGGGCCGCGATCGCGCGACGGGCGAGCTGAAATGGACCGGCACCCGCGTCGATCTGGTCTTCGGCTCGAACTCCCAGCTCCGCGCCCTTGCGGAAGTCTACGGATCCGGCGACTCGCACAGGAAGTTCGTGCAGGACTTCGTGGCGGCCTGGAACAAGGTCATGAACCTCGACCGTTTCGACGTGGCCTGACGCCCGCAGAAAGCCGAGGGGCGCCGCCGGAGTCCGGCGGCGCCCCTCGGCGCGAAAGCAAAATGCTTGGCCCGCCATGCATCTCGCCTGCCTCCGGAGAGCGGGCGGCGGGCGATCAGAACCCGAACGCGCCGATCGTGCGCGTCAGCACGGCCATGTCCACCGGTTTGGGGAGAACCGGGCAGGTCGTCCATTCCGGCGGGAGGTCGGAGGGCGCGCGCCCTGTGGCGAAGACGATCGGCACTTTCCGGGTTTTCAGTTCGCAGGCGAGCGGGAAGACGAGATCCTTGCCGACATTGACATCGAGGATGCCGAGGTCGACGACGCGGGAGACCAGCAGCTCCACCGCCTGCATCAGGCTCGATGCGATATGGATGTTCCGGAAGCCGAGTTCGCGGAGCATGTCTTCCATCAGGCACGCGATCAGAAGTTCATCTTCCACCAACAGCACGCCCGCAGTACCGCGCTGCAGGTTCATGGAACACTCCTCGACCGTACGACCAACTCCCTATGTCAACTAGTAGACAGACCGATGGTTCCCGCCGGTGCTACGCGGTTCCGCGACTTTTTTCGAGCGGGATGCTGTGTTGGCCAAGGGGAAGCGCTCAGGGGCGGAGGGGACCGGCACGCCCGGACGACAGCGCCTCGGCAACCAGATCCTGAATTCCCTGCCTGCGCCGGCGATGGAGGCCCTGTCGCCGGCCGTCGAATATGCCGACACCCGCCGGGGCGAAAGCCTGTTCGAGCCCGGTGACGAGGTGACGCATGCCTGTTTCCCTCTCGGGCCGACGGTGATCGCCTTCGTTCTGCCGATGCGCGACGGACGGATGGTGGAGGCGGCGACGATCGGGCGGGAGGGGGCGGTCGGCGGCGTCGTCAGCCTCGGGCTGAAGCCGGCCTTCGCCCGCGCCGCGGTGCGCATAGCCGGGCCGGTGGCACGGGTGCCGATCGCCAGGCTGGAGGACGCCAAGCGCGCGACGCCGCGCGTGCACGACATCTTCTCGCGCTATGCCGACTGCCTGACGGCGCAGGTGCTGCAGTCGGTGGGCTGCGCCGCCCTGCACCCGCTCGAGGCGCGCTGCGCGCGCTGGCTCCTGATGACGCATGACCGGCTGCAGGAGCCGGTACTGCCGCTCACCCAGGAATCGTTGGCCGAGATGTTCGGCGTCGCCCGCACCTATATGACGCGCATCGCGAGGTTGCTGGAGGAGCGGGGCGCGATCTCGCGGCGGCGCGGGGCCATGTGCATCGAGGCGCGGTCGGTGCTCGAAGAAATCAGCTGCGAGTGCTATGGACGGGTGCGCAGGCATTTCGAACGCGTGCTGCCGGGCCTCTACCCGAGGGCCGAACCCTGAGGGAAATCACACTCCCGTCGAATCGCATTTTTCTGACGCATTGTTTTGACATCTTCGCGAAAAGGCCCCGGTCGCTGCGGCCCTCCTTGTCGGGGCGCGCCATCCACAGGAGTCGGCGTGCATGAAGCGCGTGCAGCATCCCGTCCGCAACCGCCTCCTCGACGCCCTTTCCGCCCATGACCGCGGTCTGCTCGCCCACCATGCCGAAGCCTATGGGCTCGAAGCCGGCGAGATCCTGTTCGAACCCGGGCAGGATGTCCTGCACGTCTATTTTCCCGGTCCCGGCTCCATCGCCTCGCTCCTGCTCGACCTGCGCGAGGGCGCGACGGCGGAAGCCGCGATGATCGGGCAGGAGGGAGCCGTCGGCGGCATCGTCAGCGACGGCAACAAGCCGGCCTTCGCGCGGGGCGCCGTGCAGGTCGCCGGCACGGCGCTGCGGGTGCCGATCGAGGCCCTCGAAGCGGCCAAGCAGCGCTCGCCGACCCTGCGCGACCATTTCGCCCGCTATGCGGACTGCCTGCTGGCGCAGGTGCTGCAGTCCGTCGCCTGCAATGCGGTGCACGACCTCGACGCAAGGCTGGCCCGCTGGCTGCTCTCCACCCAGGACCGCATCGGCGGGCGGGACTTGCGCCTCACCCAGCAGTTCATCGCCGAAATGCTCGGGGTGCAGCGCAGCTACGCCTCGCGCATCATCGGCGATCTCGAGAAGAAGGGCATCATCGCGACCGGCCGGGCCCTGGTCACCATCCGCGACCGGCGCCGGCTGGAGGGCGAGGCCTGCGAATGCTACGCCTATCTGCGCCGGCACTATCAGCGGGTGCTCCCGGGCGTGTACCCCATGCCGGAATAGGACGCCCGGCTGTCCCGAGCCTATCCGAGCCAGGCCAGCACGGCGAGGGCCGCCGCGAGCGCCGGCGTCATCACCACGATGCCGAGGCGCAGGAACAGCCACGCGCCGACCCTCTGCCCGTCCCGGCGCAGCGCCGCCAGCCAGAGGATGGTGGCGAGGGATCCGGTCACCGACAAATTGGGGCCGAGATCGATGCCCACCAGGATCGAGGCCGCGACATGGCCGGGCAGGGGCCCCGCCTGGATGGCGCTGCCGGCGATGAGCCCGGCGGGCAGGTTGTTGACGAGGTTGGTGCCGAACGCCGTCATCGTGCCGGCGAGCACACCGGCCTCGCGCGGAGCGTTCGCGGCAGCCTGTTGCAGCGCCGAGGCGAGCAACCCGATCACGCCCGTCTGCGCCATCGCCTCCACCAGGATGAACAGCCCGGCGACGAGCGGCAGCACGCCCCAGGAAATGCCGCGCAGGATCTCGGCCGGATTGTCCCGGTTGACGCAGACCACCAGCACCGCCGTAGCGACGCCGGCGACGAGCGTCGGCAGGCCGAGGTCGAGGTCGAGGGCCGATGCGGCGGCGAGCAGGATCGCGGTCGCGACGATGCCGGCGCCGGCCAGCCTGGCCCCGGGCGTCAGCGCGGGCCGCGGCACGTCCGCCGCGATCGCGTCGGCGGCGAGCGAACGGCGCTGGGTCAGCCACAGGGCGGCGAAGGTGACGCCGATCGCCAGGATCGAGGGAAGCGTGAACAGGCGCAACCAGTCGAGCAGCGGCGGCATGTGGCCGCCGCCGAACACGACGAGGTTGGCCGGGTTGGAGATCGGCAGCACGAAGCTGGCGGCATTGGCGATGAAGGCGCAGATCAGCAGGAAGGGCAGGGGGTCCTTGACCTTGGCCGCCCTGGTGGCGGCGAAGACGGCCGGCGTCAGCACCACGGCGGTGGCGTCGTTCGACAGGAACACGGTGACGACGATGCCGATGGCGTAGATCAGGGCGAAGAGGCGCTGGGGCGAGCCGCGGGCATGGGCGACCGCCAGCGCCGCCAGCCAGTCGAACAGCCCTTCCTTCCGGGCAAGTTCCGACAGCAGCATCATGCCCGTCAGGAACAGGTAGACGTCGAGGCCCTTGAGCACGCCCGTCCAGGCGACGTCGGCGGGAATCAGCCCGAGCGCCAGCAGCAGCGCCGCCCCGGCGAGCGCCCAGACGGCCTCCGGCCACTCGAAGGGGCGCATGATGACGCCGGCCGTCGACAGGCCCACGATGCCCCAGATCAGGTTGTCGGCTCTCGCCCAGGTCTGCAGGTCCATCATCGTCGGGGCGCGGTCCTCAACTCGGCCGCCGCAGCCGGGGCGTCCGGCTCCGTCGCGGGGCCGATCCTGGCATTGGCGGATCTTCGATCCAGTGCATAGGGGAGACGGGGCGAGCCGTCATTCGGAAGGGTGGTGCGGCGGAGCATCAACCGGCGGAAAGCAGCCCGTTGATCGCGGCCAGCATCGCCTGGAGGTCGTAGGGTTTGTCGAACACCTCGGCGAAGAGTTCGCCGTGCTCGCGGCCGGTCGAGCCTTGAGCTCCGCTGACCAGGATCACCGGAAGGCCGTCGAGCGCCGCGTCCGCCTTGACCGCCTGCGCCAGCTCCAGTCCGGTCATGAGGGGCATCATGAAGTCGGTTATCACCAGCGCGGGCCGCCGCTCGCGGATCATCTGCAGCGCGATGACGCCGTGGGCCGCCGTCACCACTTCATGACCCTCGTCCCGCAGAAAGTTCGCCAGCATGTCGGCGAGCAGGAATTCGTCGTCGGCGACCAGTATCAGTGCCATCCAGCCGCCTCCCCGGATTTCTTATCCATGACGCTCAGCCCCCGCGAGGGTGCGCTACGTGAGGCAGTTTTCCTCCGATTTCGTCCGGTACGACTGCGAGGCCCTTGTCGGTGAAGACGAGATCATGATTGCGCGAACTATGGGCGCTGTCGCGGACCTTGAGCACCGAGATCAATCTCTTCACCTCCGCACCCGTGTCGACGTGATTGAGCAAGAGGAGATTGTCGAGAACGCTCGAGATATCCGGCATGGGGGTGGCCATGCCCGCTCCCGACAAGTCCCGCAATTCCCATGTCGCAACGGTCGTAACGCCCAGGGCGCGCAATTCGTTCGTCAACGCGGCGAAAAATGTCACGAGCCGCAGCGGATGGATCGCCGCCCGCTCGAAACCGCCGAGGCCGTCGATGAAAAGGCGCTTGACGCCCCGTCGCCGCACCGCCTCCAGCAGGTGATGCGCCAGCTTGTCGAGGATGTTTTCGGTGAGCGGATGCCAGACGAGCTCGATCGCCTCGGAGGCGACCGCGTCCTTCATGTCCAGGCCGAGCGATGCCGCCTTGAGCATCAGCCGCGAGGGAGGCTCGTAGAAGCCGAAATGAAGCGCCGGCTCCTCGCCGCTCGCCTGGCTCAGGAAGTTGATGCCGAGGGAGGTCTTGCCGCTGCCGGGCGGACCCATCACGAGCGTGATGGATCCGGCGGGAAGCCCGCCTCCCATCGCCTCGTCCAGGCCGTCGACGCCGCTCGTCATCCGGAGCGCGGCCGGCGCGTCCTCGACCGACGTGCGCGCGAGCACGGCTTCGAGGCGCGGAAACGCGACGATGCCGTCCTCGCCGATCTCATATTGGTGATAGCCGCCCAATGAGCGGCTGCCGCGCGATTTGCGCACCTGCAATCGCCGAAAGGACCGCACGCCGGCGATGTCGTCGCAAAGTTCTATGACGCCGTCGACCATCGTATGTTCGGCACTGCTGTCCTTGGTGCGGGTGCTGGTGAGGAACAGCACCGTGCATCCTACGAACGCGGCCTGGCTTTGGATCTCCGCGACGAAGGTTTTGACGTCGAGGTCGGTCTCGGCCCGTTCCCTGGCGTTGAGCAGGCCGTCGAAGACCAGGAGCGTCGCCGCCTGCCGCTGGATTTCCTTGCGGAGCAGGGTGACGACGCCGTCGAGCCCCTCATCCCTCAGGGACTGGAAGACGCTGACATATTTGATGCCGTCGCCGAGCTTCTCCCGGTCGAAGAACGTCAGGGTCGACAGCGACTGGAACAAACGGTCATGCGTCTCGGCCAGCAGGGTGATGTAGAGAACGCGTCTTCCCGCTGCGATCTGGGCAAAGGCGACCTGATTGCTGAGGATCGTCTTGCCCGCCCCGGGCCGGCCCTCGATGATATAGGAGGCGCCCTCGACGAAGCCCCCGCCCAGAATGGCGTCGAGGCCGCTCACGCCGCTGGCCAGCCGCGCAAGATGCTCAACCACGACCCTTCTCCGTCGCCTGAGGTGGCGGGCCGGTCCGACTTGGCTGCCGCGCCGGCCCCCTCCGAGAACAGTGTCCGATCTGCATGAACATCATGGCTTCAATCCGTTCCTTCCCTGATGGCCGGAAGTTTGTTCGGTTCTAGACTGCAGCGCCTTTTTCGCCAAGCGCTGCTTCACCGACAGCGCTGCTTCACCGGCGCCTGTCGGACAGGGCCTCGACGACCGACTTACGCTGGGTAAAGCGGGTTGTGCGCAAACGCCGTCCTGCACCGACATCAATCCTTGCGGATGTCGTTCGCCGCGGGCGCGCGGTTCGCCGGCGGCTCGGTGTCGGGCGAGAGGGCCGGCTCGGCGATGTCGAAGCCGTGATCGCTCAGCGCCGTCAGCAATCGGCGTATATGCGCCGACCACGCCTCGTCCATGACCGGCTTCGACGCGCCGGCGGCGGCCATGGCGCGCGCGCCTATCGGCCGCCGGGCCGGCCTCGGGGGGCCCAGCCTCAGGAGACGGTCCCAGCGCCGCGCGATCAATTCGAGTTCGGTCTTGAGCGCCAGACCCTCGAATTTCCACGCCAGATAGATCGCCTCGCTGAGGGCGAGCGCGAGCGGACCGCGCCAGCTCCACGGCCCGACCGCGCCTTGCTGCTGGCTGAGAAGCGTGAATTCGCCGGCGAGGAGCAGCAGCACGGCCACCATCAGGAGCTGGGCGGCGTTGAAGGACCAGGGCCGCGGCCGCGCGCCCCGAAACCCGACATCCTCCGCCAGGCGGCGGATTTCCGGGAAGAACACGGCACGGGCGACCCGCCGCGTCGCCAGGGCTGCCGCCGCTCCCCCGGCGACGAGGATGACGGCGATGGCGACATACATCCGCGAGAACAGCGCGTCGCCGGGATGGTCGCGCGGCGCTGTCAGGGGGCTGGCGAGCGCGAAGGCGAGCGCCGCCAGCGCGCCTGCGAAATGCAGCAGCGGCACGTCGTGGAGCCACCGCCGGATGTCCCCGCCTGTCATGGCGTGGCGGGCGCCGCCGGCGGCTCGGAGCACGGCTCCGGGCGCTTGCCGCCGTCCAGTTCGGTCACGGTGCTGACGGCGACGGCAAGCGCGGCGTCGTGCGGCGGCGGGCCCGTCAGCGAATCGATGTTGCGGATGCCGGATCCGATCACCCCGGTCCAGTCATGCGCGGATGCGGTCTCGATCCTGGCACGGAAGAGGTTGGCGTTTCGGATATGGCCTCCCGGCATGTCCGCCGGCAGGGTGGCGCCGGCCAGGTCCGCGCCGGTGAAGATCGCCGATCCCACATTCTTCGCGCCGGTGAGGTCGACATTGCGCAGGTCCGCGCCGCAGAACAGCGCGCCGCGCAGGTCCGCACCCTTCAGGATAGCGTCCTTCAGGATGGCGTTGCTGAGATTCGCGCCGTCGAGATTCGCGCCGGTGAGGTCGACGCCCGTCATGTCGAGCCGGTCCTTCGCGTCGGTGCGGGCGGACGGCTTGTCCGGCTGCGGGGCCGCCGGTGTGTCCTGCTGCGCGAGCACGATGGCGCCGGCCCGCCCTTCGGCGCCGGAAAGGACCGTGCCCTGAAGCGAAGCCCCGGCGAAATGGGCGCCCGTCAGCGTCGCCCCCGACAGGTCGGCATGACGCAGCGAGGCATCGGCCAGGCTGCTCCGCGTCAGGTCCGCGCCGGACAGGTCGGCATAGTCGAAGGAAGCGCTCCTGAGATCGGTGCCGACCATGCGGATGCCCGCCATGCTCGCATGCTCGAAATTGCCGCGCCGGAGGCGCCAGCTCGACAGGTCAATGCCGCGGACCGTGCCTGCCGCTGCTTCTTTGCCCGGCGCGCGGGGCGGAAGCGTCTCCTTCCCGTCCGTCCTTAGCGGGGCCTGCACGGCTTCTTTCGGCTCCCCGGCGACGAGCCTCGCGCCGGAGAGATCGAGGGCCCGGCCATAGGCCGGCGCGACCGCCCCCGCGAGAAAGGCGATCAGCAAAACGAGACGGTCCCGCATGGTCAGGTTTTCCTTCATGAGAGGGGAAGATGGCGCGCGCTGCCGGGACGGCGTCCCGGCGAGCAGGCCGGCGGCGAGAATGACGGCGGCGATCAGCGCCACCCCTCCGGGGATGTCCATGCTCGCCGTGGCCATGATCGAGCGGGCCGGCTCCCAGGCGAGGAGGACGATCAGCCATATCGCCGCCGCCACGCCCGCCACCAGCAGGAGGCGCGCGGCCCGGCCGGCCCGATCGGCACGGCGCGGACCGCCGGACGGGGCAGGGCGCGGCAGCAGCGCCAGGGCGATGAAGGCGAGATCCACCGCCAGGGCGGCGGTCTGGACGGCCTCGATCAGGGAGCCGTCGAAGGGCGGCGCCGGCCGGGCGGCGACATAGGGCGTAAAGCGCCAGCGGATGAGCGCGAGAATGCCGAGCGGCATCCAGAGGGCCGCCAGGCGCAGGACGGGCGCGGCCGACCGCAGCAAGGCGCGCCGCCGCAGCACGGCCGCATGCAGTCCCAGGATCAGGAACGGACCGATGGAATAGCACAGGCCGAAGGGGCGCAGGAGCGGACCGGGACCGGCTTGCGGAGGCGGCAGGATCAGATCGGCGTCCGACGGCGCCAGGACGGCGGCCGTGACGGCGGCGAACAGCAGCAGGACGGCACCGAGCGTGCGATCGGCCTTCAGCTTGCTCTCGCGCCCTGCTTCATCCATGGTCGATGGCATCCCCCGTGCGACATTACTGGCGCCGGTTCGCGACGGTCAATGCCGTCCGGATATTTTGGATGCCGCCGGTCCGGCGCGACAGGAACATCATGCCGGTATCGCAGCCCTTTTGTCGCACGATGCTGTGCTGGACGCTGGACAGAATTCGGGCACAATATCGCTTTCGCTCGTCGCCATGCCGTAAAACCAAACCGGTATTCATCGTCGGCTTCGGCTTCCGCATTGCCTGCATGGTTGCGCGGCAATGCATCCACCGGGTCTGTCGGAATACCGCATGAGCACGGCCATACAGGACTTGGTCCACCCGCTGTGGGACGAGCTTTCCGATTTCGAGGCGAGCCAGCCCGTCAAGGCCGCCGCCCATCTGATGAGCCGGCTCTGCTGTCTTGCGGAGGCGGCCAACGCCACCTGGGCCGGCGCGATACGGTTCGACGCCAACAATATGAAGGACCCGCTTCAGGGCTGGCGCGTCGGCGCGGTGCAGGCCCTCCACCCGGTGGTGCCGCATCCGGATGAAGGCCACTTCAAGGAAATCCTGCGCATCTGGGACAGGAGGGAGATCGACCCGTCCTTCCTGCTGCCGCTTCGGGACGTCGGCACGTTCCGGACCTATTCCTTCCGGCGGGAACTGCCCGCCGAATGGTTCGAATCCGCCTTCTACCAGCGTCACTATGGTTCGGTCGGCACGCATGATGCCGTCTTCGTCGCCTTTCCCCTCAACGAGGGCTGCGAGTCGCATTTCGGCTTCTATTCGGGCAGGACCTTCGCCGACGAGGAAATCCTGCTGCTCGCTTATGCGCTGCGCGGCATAAAATGGTTCCATCGCCATCTCATGCTGGCGAGCGGCCTGACGGTCGCCAATGCGCCCCTGACGGCCGCCGAACGCAAGGTTCTGCAACTCCTGCTCACCAGGGCTTCTGAGAAGGAGATCGGTCGCCAGGTCGGCGTCGCCACGTCCACCGCCCACCAGCATGTTACCAGCATTTTCCGCAAGTTCGGCGTGCGCAGCCGCGCCGAGCTGATGAGCCTGTGGCTCAATCCGGGCGGATGATCCCGTCCCTGCCCGTGCTCTTCTCCTCTATCTAGAGGATAGGACAGGGCAACCCCCCCGATTATCTGTTTCCTGTTCGAATCTGCCTCTGCGGAAGGTGCGCCGGGGTCGTCGAGACGGGCTGGGGGATACAGTGTCGCAAAGCAAAGCTTCGGCGGGAGCAGTCCTGGGCGCCGCCGGCGCGGGGAACGGCGATGCTCGCCCCTCGCCGGGTTGGTGGATCGCTCTGTTGCTCTTTCTGGCGCCGCTGGCCGGCGGCTCGCCCGCTCGGGCGGATTGCCTCGATGGCGCCGATGGGCAAGTCTACTACCCCGGCGCCGGTTGCGGCGCGGGCAATGACGGCGGCGCGACGGCTTATCTCGATACGGGCGGCGCGGGGGGCGCCGGCGGGGGAAATGGCGGCTCCGGATATAATGGCGGCGGCGGCGGCGGCGGAGAAGGCAGCGGCGGCGGCGGCGGCATGGGAGGCTTTCTCGGCAGCGCTGGCGGCGTGGACGGCGGCTATGGCGGCTATCGCGGGACCGGCCCGGCGGTCAGCTGGAACGAGGGCGGCGGCGGTGGCGGCGGCGGCGGTACGGGACTGACCGTCGACGCGGAGGGCGTGATCTCGGGCGCGATCCAGGGCGGCAATGGCGGCGCCGGCGGAAACGGTGCCGACGAGACGGACCGCCTCGGCGGCGGCGGCGGCGGCGGTGGTGGTGGTATCGGCCTGCTGATCCAGACGCCGGGCAGCTACGAGCTCACCGGAAGCGCCGAGGGCGGTAACGGCGGCAAGGGCGGAGACGGCGGCAAGGGCACTTATGCAGTGTATGCCGGCGGCGGCGGCGGCGCGGGTGCTTCCGGCGTCTCGATCACCGGCGCCCAGCTCACTTTGGCGGTCGGCGCCTCGGCGCAGGGCGGCACCGGCGGCGCCGGCGGCCTCGGCAACGACCCGAGCGGTAACGGTTATGCGGGCGGGGGCGGTGCCGGCATTTCCGCCTATAATGCGACGATCATCACCGCCGGAACCATCGTCGGCGGTCTCTCCGGCGACGGCGTGCAGGGTGCCGCCCTGCTCTTTCGTGGCGGTACGAACACTCTCACCTTCCTGAACGCCACCTCCGGCCTGACCGGCGGCATCGTGCTCCAGAGCGCGGCCTCGCTCGTCCTCGACCAGGCGACCGACGTGACGCTCGCGAGCCCGATCTCGGGCAACGGCTCGGTCACCAAGGCGAAGGCGGGGACCATCGTTCTTTCCGGCGCCAGCACCTATACCGGGGCGACGGCAATCAACGCTGGCACGCTGAAAGGCGGCGCGGCCAACAGCTTCTCGGCCGCCAGCGCCTACAGCATCGCGGCGGCGGGGACCCTGGACCTCGGCGGCTACAGCCAGAGCCTCGGCCGCCTGTCGGGCGTCGCCGGTGCGCGGATCACCAACAACGGCAACGCCGCGGCCACGCTGACCGTCGCGGGAAGCGGCACCTCGACATTCGCCGGCACCATCGCAGACGGCGACCATGCGCTCGGCCTCGCCAAGACCGGAACCGGGACGCTGGTGCTCACGGGCGCCAATTCCTTCTCCGGCGGAACATCGATAACCGGCGGAAAGCTGCAATTGGGCAATGGCGGCGCGGTCGGTTGGATCACGGGCGACGTGACGACGTCGTCCGGCACCCGCCTCGTCTTCGACCGTTCGGACGAGGTCACCTTCGCGGGCGGCATCTCCGGCAGCGGCGGCCTGGAACAACTGGGCGGCGGCGTCACCACCCTGACGGGAACCAATACCTATTCGGGCGGCACCACATTGTCGGGCGGCGTGCTGTCGGCATCGAGCAACAGCCAGCTCGGGAGCACGACGGGCACGCCGGGCGGCCTGACGTTCAACGGCGGCACGCTGCGCGTGACCGGCACCGCCTTCACCAGCACCAGCCGCGCCGTCACCATACAGGCGGGCGGCGGTACCTTCGACATCGCCGATGCGGCGAACAGCCTGAGCCTCGGCGCCGCCATTTCCGGTTCGGGGCGCTTGACGAAGACCGGCGCCGGGACACTCGTGCTGACCAAGTCGAGCACCAGCTTCACCGGCGACACCTATCTTCTCGGCGGTACGCTGTCGGCCTCGAACAACAACCAGCTGGGGCAGACCAGCGGCAATCCGCCGGACCTCTATCTGAATGGCGGCATCCTGCAGGTGACGGGCACGTCCTTCACCAATCTTGGCAGCCGGGTGGTCAGCCTGATGAGCGGCGGCGGCGGGTTCGATATCGCGGCCGCCGGCAATATCTTCACGGTGAGCAGCAATCTTTCGGGCACCGGCAGCCTGGCGAAGCTCGGGGCGGGCACGCTCCTGCTGTCGGGGACGAACAGCTATTCCGGCAGCACGGCGATCTCGGCCGGCACACTGAAGGCGAGCGCGGCAAACCGCTTCTCCGCATCCAGCGCCCATGTCGTCGGCGCTTCCGGCACGCTGGATCTCGCGGGGTACAATCAGGCGATCGGCTCCCTGGCGGGCGCTGCCGGCGCTGTCGTCACCAGCAGCGGCGCATCGGGGAGCGCGCGGCTGACCGCGGGCGGCGACAACAGCTCGACGGTTTATGCCGGGGTGATCCGCAACGGCGCCAACGGGGCGCTGGCCCTAACGAAAACGGGCACGGGCACGCTGACCCTGTCGGGCGCCAGCACCTTCACCGGGGCGACCACGGTCTCCGGCGGCGCCCTTGAGATCGACGGTTCGAGCGACAGCGCGACCACGGTCAAGTCCGGCGCCAGCCTGCAGGGCGGCGGCACCATCAAGGCCGGCGTCGGCATCGAGAGCGGCGGCCACCTCGTCGGAGCGTCCGGCTCGACGCTGACGATGAACGGGCTGACGCTGGCGAGCGGCTCGAATGTCGACGTCACGCTGGGCACGCCGTCGTCGACGGCCCTGTTCGACGTCAAGGGCGACCTCACCCTCGACGGCACCCTCAATGTCAGCGACGCCGGCGGCTTCGGCGCCGGCGTCTACCGCATCATGGATTACGCCGGCACGCTCACCGACAACGGCCTCGCTATCGGCACCACGCCGGACGGGACCTCGGCCTCGGACCTCTATGTGCAGACGGCGGTCGATCACCAGGTCAATCTGGTCGACAGCAGCGGCGTCACCGTAAACTTCTGGAACGGCGGCACGACGGCACCGGACGGCACCATCCATGGCGGCACCGGCACCTGGACCACGACGGGCGCCAACTGGACGGACCAGGACGGCAATGCGCCCGGCCCGATGAAGCCGCAGCCGGGCTTTGCGGTGTTCGAGGCCGCGGCGGGCACCGTCACCGTCGACGACGACGGCGGCCTTGCCCCGGTGAGCGTCACCGGCATGCAGTTCGCGACCAGCGGCTACACCGTGACGGGCGATGCGATCACCCTGGCGCCGGCCAGCGGCGCGGCGATCATCCGCGTCGGCGACGGCACCGCGGACGGCAGGACGATGACCGCCACCATCGCCTCGGTGCTCGAGGGCACGGGCGGGCTGAAGAAGACCGATTACGGCACCCTCGTCCTCGCCGGCACCAATATCTATGCCGGCGGCACCACCATCGCGGCGGGCACGCTGTCGGTTTCGGCCGACGCCAATCTCGGCGATATCTCGGGCGGCCTCACCTTCGATGCGACCGGCGGGCCGCAGGACAGCGCGCCGACGCTGCAGACGACGGCGGACGTCACCAGCGCCCGCAGCGTGACGCTGACCACCAACGGCGCCTTCGACGCCGCGGCCGCCACCACGCTGACGCTGACCGGCACCGTCGCCGGGGCGGGCGGCCTGACCAAGGCGGGCGCCGGCACGCTGGTGCTCACCGGCGCCAACATTTATCAGGGCGGCACGCTGATCTCGGCCGGCACCCTGCAGGCCGCGGCGGCGAGCCTCGGCTCGGGCTCGATCGAGGACGATGCCGCCCTGGTGCTCGACCAGGCGAGCGACGATACCCTCGCCAATACCGTCACCGGCACCGGCACGCTCACCAAGACGGGCACGGGCATGCTCACCCTGTCGGGCAGCAATTCCTATGCGGGCGGCACCACGATCGAGGAAGGCACGCTCGCCGTCTCCGCCGACGCCAATCTCGGCGACGCCGCCAGCGGGGTGACCTTCTCCGGCGGCACGCTGGAGGCGACCTCCTCCTTCGCGACCACCCGCAGCTTCACCTTCGACCAGGCCGCGACGCTGCAGGTCGATGCCGGCGCCAGCCTCGTCGACGGCGGCAGTCTCGGCGGCACCGGCGCCTTGGCCAAGACCGGCACCGGCACGCTGGTGCTCAACGGCGACAGCAGCGCCTACACCGCCGCAACCACGGTCTCGGCCGGCAAGCTGGTGGTCGGCGACGATGCCTCCTCCGGCGCCAGCCTGGCCAGTATCGTCACGGTGCAGGACGGCGCGGCGCTCGGCGGCAAGGGCTCGATCGGCGGCCTCGTGGTCGAGAGCGGCGGCACCGTCGCCCCCGGCAATTCGATCGGCACCCTCACCGTCAACGGCAATGTCGTGTTCGACGCCGGCTCGATCTACGACGTCGAGGCAGACCCGGCCAGCGGCGACAGCGACCTCATCCATGCCACCGGCACCGCGACCCTCAATGGCGGCTCGGTGCTGCATCTCGGCCTCGGCGGCACCTACCAGGCGCTGCAGACCTACACCATCCTGGAGGCCGACAGCGGCGTCACCGGCACCTTCGCCACCATCAGTTCCAACTACGCCTTCATCGATCCGGTCCTCGGCTATACCGCCGACAGCGTGACGATGACGCTCGCCCGCAACGACGTCTCCTTCGCTTCGGTGGCTGAGACGCGCAACGAGGCGACGACGGGCGCGGCGGTCGACAGCCTGCCGCCGGGGACCAACGCGGTGTGGAACGCCGTCGCCGTGCTCGATGCCGCCGGGGCGCGGCACGCCTTCAACCAGCTTTCGGGCGAGGTGCACGCCTCGCTCGCCGGGCAGATGATCGAGGACAGCCGCTTCGTGCGCGAGGCCGCCCTCGACCGGCTGCGCGACGCCTTCTGTGCCACCGGCTTCGGCGCCAGCCCCGCCCGGCCGGATGCCGGCGGTATCACCGCCGGCGCCGGCTGCGAGGCCGATCCCGGCCGCTTCACCGCCTGGGGCCATGCCTTCGGCGCCTGGGGTCATGCCGGCACCGACGGCAATGCCGCCTCATCCTCGCGCTCGATCGGCGGCTTCGTCGCCGGCCTCGATGCGCCGATCTTCGACGACTGGCGCGCCGGCCTGCTGGCGGGCTACAGCCAGTCGAATGTCGACGTCGACGCCAGAGGCTCCTCGGCCACCAGCGACGATTATACGCTCGGCCTCTATGGCGGCAGGCAATGGGGCGCGCTCGCCCTCCGGCTCGGCGGCGCCTATACCTGGCACGACATCGACACCAGCCGCACGGTGGCCTTCGGCGGCTTCGCCGGCTATCCGCAGGCGAGCTACCATGCCAGTACGGCGCAGGCCTTCGGCGAACTCGGCTACCGGCTGACCAGCGGCGGCATCGGGCTCGAACCCTTCGCCAACCTCGCTTACGTCAACCAGCATGTCGACGGCTTCACCGAGGAAGGCAGCGCCGCCGCGCTCACCGCGTCCGGCCGCAACGAGGGGGTGACCTTCTCCACCCTCGGCTTCCACCTCGCCGGCACCTTCGAGACCGCCGGCCTGCCGGTCACCGCCAAGGCGACGCTCGGCTGGCGCCATGCCTATGGCGAGACCACGCCGACCTCGCTGTTCGCCTTCTCCGGCGGCAGCAGCCAATTCGAGGTCGCCGGCCTGCCGGTCACCCGCGATGCCGCCATCGTCGATACCGGCCTCGACGTCCACCTCACGCCGAGCACCACCTTCGGCGTCAGCTATGGCGGCCAGTTCGGGCGAAACGCCATCGACCAGAGCGCGAAGGGTACGCTTGCGGTGAGCTTCTGAGGTCCGGGTCCCGGAGGCTAGAGCGAAATTGTTCAGACTGTAGAATATCCAGCATTAGAGAAGTAATTTCTGCATTCGGACGGGGAGAAGCGCGGGAGAGTTTTGGCGATTTCGTCCCAGAGATCGTGGATGGATCGGGTTGCAGCCGCGCGCAGGAGAGCTTTGAGCTTTGCGAAGAGGTTCTCGATCGGATTGAGATCGGGGGAGTAGGCGGGCAAGTAAAGCAGTTCCGCCCCTGCGGCCTCGATGGCTTGGCGCACACCCGGGACTTTGTGGCTGCTCAGATTGTCCATGATGACGATATCGCCGTAATTGAGGGTGGGAACGAGGATCTGCGCGACATAGGCCTTGAAGCAATCGCCGTTGACTGGGCCGTCGAGCACGCAGGGAGCTGTCAATCCCCCGCTGCGCAGAGCGCCAATGAAGGTCGTGGTTTTCCAATGGCCATGCGGCACGTAGTCGATCAGGCGCTGTCCGCGCTTGCACCTGCCGTAGTGGCGCGCCATCGCGGTCGAGGCCCAGGTCTCGTCAATGAAGACCAGACGCGAGGGCCTCAGCCAGATTTGGTTGCTGTGCCATTTGCGGCGAGCGGCCGCGACATCGGGGCGTTTTTGCTCGCTGGCGTGGATCGTCTTTTTTTATATGTCAGCCCAAGCCGCTTGAGCATATGCCACATCGGGGCATGGCTGATGCTGACCCCCAATTCTTCCTCCGCCCAGGCCCGCAGATCCGCGACACGCGCATCCGGATCAGCCGCGACCTTGGCCCGCAGAACCTCTTCATGCTTGGCAAGCTTGAGCGGAACATGATTGCGCTGGGGGCGGGCACTGACCTCCCCCGTCGCGCGCCGCCGCGCGGCCGCCTTGTAGATGTAGGACACACTCACCCTGAAGATTGGTGCGATTGTGCTCGCCGACATCCCGCTATCCAGCGCCCCAAGCACACGATCTCGCAAATCCTGCGAATAGGCTTCACCACGCTTCGTCATGCTTCATCTCCGGAATAGCCCGGAAACCTATGAATCACACTAAGCCATCCAGTGGAATCCCTTCCGATTCCACTCAGACAAATTCCGCTCTAGCCCCGCGCCCCTCCGCGATCCCTCAGCTCTTGACCTCGAATGCGGCATCGACCGGCACCTGCATCGCCGTCACCAGATGGTTGGTCTTGCCGGCCAGCCCGATGACCGCGAGCAATTCGCCGTGCTGGGCGTCGGTCATCCCCTTGGCGCGGGCGGAGGCGGTATGCGAGTGGATGCAATACGTGCAGCCATTGGCGGTGGAGACCGCGATGTAGATCATCTCCCGCACGAGCGGATCGAGGGCGCCGTCGGCGACCATCACCGCCTTGAGCTCCTGCCAGGTCCGCTCGAGCAAAGCGGGATCGTTGGCGAGGGCGCGCCAGAAATTATTGACGAAATCGGATTTGCGCGTCGCCCTGATATCGTCGAACACCGCCTTGGCGGCGGGGATCGCCTCGACCTCGCTGTCCGTCAAGAGCCGTACGGTGGCCATGGTCCTGTCCTCCTGAGAAACGCGGTGCCGCGCTCAATGCACGGCTGCGTACATGATCTTTTCTTCCGTGGCTTCCCGCGGCGAGAATTCCTCGACGATGCGGCCCTGGCGGCAGACCAGGATGCGGTCCGAAAGATTCATGATCTCCGGCAGATAGGACGAGATCACCACCACAGCCAGCCCCCGGTCGGCGAGCTTGTTGATGATCTGATGGATCTCGACGATCGCCCCGACGTCGACGCCGCGCGTCGGCTCGTCGAAGATCACGATGCGTGGCTCCTGCACCAGGCCCTTGCCGATCACCACCTTCTGCTGGTTGCCGCCCGACAGTTCGACCACCCGCGCATTATCGTTGATGGCGCGGATGCTGAGGGTGTCCGTCCAGGTCTTCGCAAGCTCGTGCATTTCGCTGAAGCTCACCACCCAGGCCTTTTCCCGACCGGCGGCGAGCAGGCCGGCGAACAGGTTCTCGGCGATCGACATCGTCTCGAAGATGCCTTCGCTCTTGCGGTCCTCGGTGACGTAGACGATGCCGTCCTTCATCGCTTCCCGCGGCACGGTGTAGCGCACCGGCTTGTCGTCGAGCTCAATGATGCCGCCGCGCCGGAAGTCGCGCTTGTAGATGCCCGAAACGATCTTGAACGTCTCGGTCCGGCCGGAGCCGATCAGGCCGAACACGCCGGTGATCTGCCCCTCGAACACCGAGAAGGAATTGTTGCGCACGATGCTGCCCATCGAGACGTCCTGCACCGACAGCACCCTGCGGCCGGGCTTGCGCAGCGGGCTCTGGCTGCGGTCCTTGTACAGCGCGGTCGACAGGGTGCGGCCCACCATGGCGGCGACGATCTTCTCCCGGTCGAACAGCGCCGTCTCGCCGCTCGCCACCAATTCGCCGTCGCGCAGGATGGTGATGCGGTCGGACAAGAGGAGCGCCTCCTCCAGGGCGTGCGAGATGAAGATGACCGCGACGCCGCGCGCTTTCAGCCGGCGCACCAGCGCGAAGAAATGCCGCTTCTCCTCGGGGGTCAGCGTCGCCGTCGGCTCGTCGAAGATGATCACCTCGGCATTGTGGTGCACGGCCCTGGCGATCTCCACCATCTGGCGCTTGGCCGCGCCCAGCGTCTCCACGGTCGCGGCGGGGTCGACCGGGAAATTGAGGGACTGCAGGAATTGCTGGGCGGCGATATAGATGCCGCGAAGGCGGTTCAGGAACTTCTCCGACCCGAGATAAAGGTTCTGCGCCACCGTCATCGACGGCACCAGGCTGGTTTCCTGGAACACCATGGCGATGCCGGCCTTCAGGGCCTCGTGCGGGGAGGCGAACCGGACTTCCTTGCCATGATGGAACATCCGGCCGGCGCTGGCCTCGACCGCCCCGGAGATGATCTTGGTGAGCGTGGACTTGCCCGCCCCGTTCTCGCCGAGCAGCGCGTGGATCTCGCCCTTGCGCAGCTCGAAATCGACGCCGGTGACGGCGGGAACGCCGCGATAGGTCTTGGAAACCCCTTCCAGGCGGACGATCGGCTCCATCGCTCGGCCCTCCATCTCACGATCCTCCCGCTGCGGCATTGTCGACGGTGACGAGGCAGCCGCCGCCCCTGGAGGCGACGACCAGCCGGCCCCGGTGCTCGACGGCGCTGCAGGTGCCGTGGCGGCGGCCGTCGGCGCGGCTGTGCAGGCTCGACACCGGCATCAGGCCGGCATCGAGGCGCACGACCATGCCGTAGGAGCGGCTCGGCGACCACGGCTTGTGCACGCCCATCGTCTTGATGCCGCCGCATTGCAGCGGCTCGAGGAAATCGCGGCCGGAAGAGAACGCCGGCGCGATCCAGTAGGCCGGCGGCACGTCGCGCAGCATGTCCTGCCGATAGCGTTCCTCCCGGAGCACGAACTCGACGAGGCGGTTGCGCGGGGCGAAGAGGCAGAGCCAGACCCCGCCATCGGCGCCACGCGAGAGGCGGGCCGGATAGCCGGGCAGGTGGTCGGCGGCGGTCGCGGCCCGCACGCCGGCGCCGCCGACGCGGATGAGGCGATGGCGCCAGGCCTCGCTGGCGACGATGCCGTCTCCGTCCGCCAGCAGGCCGTTCGGAAAGGCCAGCCCGCCGGCGACCTGCCGGAAGGAGCTCTCGCCCGCCTCGCGCTTCCACAGCGAGCCCGATGCGGCTTTGCGCAGGAGGTCGGCGGCCCAGGCGCCCGGACTGCAGGCGGACGAGCCGTTCGCCAGCCACAGCGTGCCGTCGGCGCCATAGGCGAGGGCGGTGATGCAGCGGACGGCGTCGGGCAGGCCGACAGCCGCGCTGCCGATCGTCAGCATGCCCGTCTCCAGGCCGACGGCGATCTCGTCCGCCGGCGACACCGCCAGCGCCGTGACGGGGGCGGGATACGTCTCCAGCACGCGGGGCTCCCCGCCTTCGCCGATCGAGAACACGGCGTTGCCGCTGCTGGCGACGAGGCCGTCTTTCAGCACGGCGAGATTGTCGGGCTCGGGCAGTTCGGCCAGCACGGGGGCCTCGTCGAGCCGCGTGTCGGGGCGGAACGCGCCGTCCATCGGCGGCACCGTGATCGTCCTGCCGCGGAAGAGGTCGAGGAGCGGGTCGAGGATCATCGCTGCGCCCCCCAATAGGAGGCGGGGCCGGTCCAGCTCTCATCCGCGCCGGCGAGATCGAGGCGGCCGATGCGGTTGTTGAGGATGCCGCCGACGAAGAGCTGGCCCTTGTGCTCGCGCATCGAGGTGACCATCGGGTGCGAATCGCCGGTGAGATCGCCCATCGCCCCGACGATGGCGCCCTTCTCGTCGAACTTCACGATGCCGCCGGTGTTGATGTTGGGGAACAGCCATTCGTCCTGCGGCAGGCGGCGCGTCATGCGCTTGCGCATGGCGGGATGGCGCAGCGACAGGTCGAAGCTCGGCGTGCGCATGCCGAGCCACGCCATCCAGTAACGGCCGTCCGAGGCGCGGTTGATATTGTCGGGATAGCCCGGCATGTCGCGGATCACGCATTCGGCCGTGCCCGCCTTCGGGCCCTCCAGCCAGTAGCGGTGCACGCGGCAGGCCCAGCTCTCGGCGAAGAACAGCGACTTGCCGTCATGCGCCATGCATACGCCGTTGGTGTAGCGGTAGCCGTCGAGCAGGGTCCTGGTCGAGCCGTCGCGGGGGTCGAACACCAGGAGGCGGCCGGTGGCGCGGTTCTCGATCGAATCCAGCGCCCAGTCATGGGCGTCGTAGCGCTTGGTGGAATCGGTGAAATAGATGCGCCCGTCCGGCGCGATGTCGCAATCATTGGGGTCGCGCAGCCGCGCATCGTCGACGATCGAGGTCCAGGAGCGCGCGGTCTCGGCCGAGAGCTTGGTGACGCTGCGGTCGGGCGCGATCGAATACAGCCCCATGGCGCCGACGCAGCTGATGAGGTTGCCGGCCCGGTCGAAGGCGAGCCCGAGCGGGAAGCCGCCGACATGGGCGAACACCTCAGAACGCGCATAGTCGGGCGCGAAGAAGCGGATGATCTCGCCATGCCGGGTGCCGCAATAGAGATGGTCGTCGCGGTCGAGGATGATATCCTCCGGGCCTTCGAGCTCGCCGAGGCCGATGGAAGCGGCCTGCGACAGGCGGTTGTCGAGCGCGTAAGGCGTGCCCGAGCCCGGCTGCGCCGAGGCGGCCTCGCCCATCTTCAGGTAGACCGGCGCGACATAGACCTCGTTGAGGACCTTGTGGCGGTTCTTCAGCCAGCGGATGTCGACGATGACGGCGGCCGCCAGCATGATGCCGAGCACCATCTGGTTGGTGCCGGTGCCGTAGCCGAGGCGGATCAGGCCGTTGGTCATCACCAGGACGATGATCGCGCCCATCAGGCCCTTGACGATCGAGCCGCGCCCGCCGCCCAGGCTGTTGCCGCCGACGACGGCCGCGGTCAGCGCCAGGATCTCCAGGTTGAGGCCGGTGCCCGGTCCCGCCCCGCTTAGCCGGCAGGCGATGAGGAAGCCGGCGATCGACGAGCAGAAGCCCGAGAAGACATAGGTGAGGAACACGGTGCGGCGCACGCGGATGCCGGCATTGTGCGCCGAGCGCCGGGATCCGCCCACGGCCAGCACATGCCAGCCGAAGCGCGAGCGGGTCAGCGCGACATGGGCGATGACCGCGAGCACGAGGGCCGTCGCCACCGAGACGGACAGGCCGTGGAAGCTGCCGTCGCCGATATAGTCCCACAGGTCCGACGCCGCGTCGGACAGCTGGATCTGCGCCGCGAAATTGACCACGAGGATGTCGAAGACGGCCCGGCCGAGGATGAAGGTGACGAGGGTGGTCAGGAAGGCCCTGAGCCGCAGATAGCCAATCAGGTAGCCGTTGATCGCGCCGCAGGCGATGCCCGTGGCGATCGCCGCGAGGAGGGCGAGGCCGACCGGCTGGTGGAAGATGAAGAAGGCGGAAACCGCCGAGAAGGTCGAGAGCGCGAAGATCGAGCCGACCGACAGATCGATGCCGCCGCCGAGCATCACCACCGTCAGGCCGATCACCACGATCGAGAACTCGCCGAGCTGGCGCGTCGAATCCTGCAGCGAGGAGATCCGGAAGAACCCCGATATGGCGGTGCCGAACACCGCGACCGTGACGACCAGCACCAGGAAGGGGATGGCATTGTC
Organism: Labrys monachus; assembly: GCF_030814655.1. Lineage (NCBI taxonomy): Bacteria > Pseudomonadati > Pseudomonadota > Alphaproteobacteria > Hyphomicrobiales > Xanthobacteraceae > Labrys > Labrys monachus. The sequence goes on along the minus strand of NZ_JAUSVK010000001.1, from coordinate 6,011,628 downwards.
GGTCCAGCGCTTGGTCAGGATCTCGCCGACGACATGGTCGGGAACGAGATTGTAGCGCCAGGCCTGCAGGCGTTCGCGAAAGGACATCGACCAACACTGTTGAGGGCATCGTGAGACAGGCTGGCCGGATGTTCCGGCCAGCCTGATGGCGGGTGGAGAGGGGCTCGTGCCGTTATTTGGCGGCGGCCGCGGCGGCTGCCTCCGCCTGCAGGGCCTTGAGATCCCAGCAGGTGTCGGGCTTGAGGTCGGCCTTCGTCGTCGCCTTTTCGAGCGTGTAGATATAGGTCTTCGACGTGCCGGCGGGCTGGCCGCTCTGCAGCAGGAATTTGATGATGGCGTTCATGTCTGCCGATTGCCGGGCGAGATCGGTCATCACCACGGCGCCATAGGTGCCGTCCTGCAGCCGGTCGCAATCGGCGGTCTTCTCGCCGCCGCCGGTGGTGACCAGGAACACCTTGCCGTCGAGCTTGGCGTCGCGGATGGCGGCCGAAGCGCCGGTGGCGTCGCCGTCCCAGAAATCGATGATGCTGCAGATGTCCGGATGCTGCTGCAGCATGGTGGTGGTGACGTTGCGCGATGTGGTGGCGTCCCAGTTGGAATCGGGCTTGGCCACGACCTGGAAGTCGGGGTGCTTCTCCAGTACCTTCATGATGCCGTTATACTGGTAGAGGCTGGACGAGTTGACCTGGTCGCCCTGGACGAGGCCGATCTTCTTGGAGGAGTTCGGGCCGCATCCCTTGACGGCGGCTTCCGCTTCCAGCTGGCCGAGGCGGTCCCAGTCGCTGCCGACGAAGGCGTCGGCCGGGAAGTTGGCGGGATTGTCGACGAGGATGATGTAGGTGCCGGCCGCCTGCGCCTTCTTCATCAGCTTGGAATAGGAATTGAGGTCCGGCGCGTGGATGATGAGGACGTCCGGCCGGCTGTCGCCCGAGATCGCGTCGGTGATGGCCTGGGCGCCGGCATCCGTGCTCCAGTTCGGATCGCGCGTCTCGAAGGTGCCGCCCCAGGCGTCGACTTCCTTCTTGAGATAGGCGGCCCAGCCCTGGGCGAGGTCGAAGCCCATGGCGAGCGGCACCAGCATGACCCGCTTGCCCTTCATGGCCTGCGCATAGGCCGACGGGCCCGGATCGTCGGCCGCGGACGCAACCGTCGCGGTGAAGGCGGTGATGGAAAGTGCTGCGAGCGCGAGCCCGATGGTCTTCATCAATCTCATGTCATGCCCCTGTCGTCGAATGACGCATTCCGTGGAGGCCGAAACGATCCGGCCCCCTTCCTTCAGATGTCCCCCTGCTGGGCGGTTTGCTCGTCGCGCGGATTGAGGAGGCCGTCGACGATGATCGCCGCCAGAAGAATGGCTGCCTTGATCAGGTTCTGGTAGAGCAAGGGTATGTCGATGATCGTCATGGCGTCGAGCAGGATGCCGATCAGCGCGGCGCCGATCAGCACGTTGCGCACGCCGCCCTTGCCGCCGGACAGGCCGATGCCGCCGATCACCGCCACCAGCACGATGTCGTAGAGCAGGCTCGAATTGACCACCCGCGTGTTGATGGAATGCAGGCTCGACGCGGTGAGGATGCCCGCGATGAAGGCGACGAGCGCCGAGATCACATAGCGCAGCACCAGCATCGGCCGCACGGGGATGCCGATATTGCGCGCGGCGGCGGGATTGTCGCCGGCCAGATAGACATAGCGGCCCCATTTGGTGAAGCGCAGGAACAGGAACATCGCTCCCGCGAGCGCGGCGAAGATGAAGACCTCAATGGGAATGGTGAAATAGCGCAGCCCGCCGAGCCGCTCGACCCAGTGGCCGGGCGGCACCGGCACCGCATCCTGGGTGATCAGCTGCGAGCGCACGAAGCCGAAGACGAAGGCGGCGGTGGCGAGCGTGACGAAGAGGGCGGGCACCTCGGCATAGGCGATGAGGAAGCCGTTGAGGAGGCCGAGGCACAGCACGCCGGCCAGCACCGAGGCGAGGGCGACGCCGTCGCTGGTGCCGCTGTTCAGCATCTGCAGATACCAGGCGACCGACATCGCCATGATCGCCACGGCCGACAGGTCGATGCCCCGCCCGATGATGACGACGGCCATGCCGAGCGCGAGGATGCCAAGCACCGAGACGGAGCGCACGATGGCGACGAGATTGTCGGGGGTGAGGAAGCCGTGCAGGCCGATGGCCGCCGCGCCGAAAAGCAGGACGGCGACGACCAGGACGATGCCTTCCTGGCTCATCCGCTTCCAGCCTGCCCCGCCGCCTTGCGCCATATCCCCGCTTCCCACGCCGCCTGCGCCGCATGAACGCGTCGGCGCAGGCGGTTGAAGCTAGCGGGGACGCAGGCGCCGTCAATAGCAAGCGCGCCATGCGAGCAAAAATCCTGGGCTGATCTTCAGGCGCCCGAGGCGGAGGCGGTCGGTGTCGTCCTGCGCGCCTTGCGGCAGGCAGCGGCGCGGTGCAGACATGGGGCGGCAAGATGATGGAAGCAGGTTCGCGAAAGGAAGGGACCATGGCCTGTCCGTGCAGAATCATCCCGTCCCCGGTCGGCGCGCTGAAGCTCGTCGCCGGTGCCGGCGGCCTCGCCGCGATCCTGTGGGAGAACGACGATCCCGGCCGCGTCCGCCTCGGCCCCCTCGTCGAGGATCCCGGCGACCCTGTCCTCGCCGAGACCGAACGCCAGCTCGGCGCCTATTTCGCCGGGGCGCTCAGGATTTTCACCGTACCGCTCGATTTCAGGGGAACGGCGTTCCAGCAGAGCGTGTGGAAGGCGCTGCTCACCATTCCCTTCGGCGAGACGCGCAGCTATGGCGACATCGCACGCCAGATCGGCCGGCCGGCGGCGGTCCGTGCCGTCGGGGCCGCCAATGGCCGGAACCCGATCTCCATCATCACGCCTTGCCACCGCGTGATCGGCGCGAACGGCGCGCTCACCGGCTTTGCCGGCGGCCTGGCCGCCAAGCGGCGCCTGCTCGACATGGAGAGCGGCCGGCTCGCCTTCTGAGCGCTCTTCCGATCGTTCAGCCATTGCCGATGAGGATGCCGGTGGCCAGCACCAGCGCGCCGCCGAGCATCACCTTGGCGGCAGCCGACAAGGGCGGCGTCTCCATGAAGCGCCACTGGATCCAGGCGATCGCCAGGAGTTCGAACACCACGACGATGCAGGCGACCAGCGTCGCGAGGTAGAAGTCGGGAATGAGGTAGGGGATGGTGTGGCCGATGCCGCCCGCCACCGTCATCAGGCCGCAGACGATGCCGCGCAGCAGCGGCGTGCCGCGGCCGGAAAGCTTGCCGTCGTCGGCGAGCGCCTCGGCGAAGCCCATCGAGATGCCGGCGCCGAGCGAGGCGGCGAGGCCGACCTTGAGCGCATTGGTGGAATCATGGGTGGCGAAGGCGGCGGCGAACACCGGAGCGAGCGTCGACACCGAGCCGTCCATCAGCCCGACGAGGCCGGGCTGGATGATCTGCAGGATGAAGTTGCGGCTGGCGCTCGCATCCTCCTTCTCCCGCACGTCCTGCGGCAGGCGCTCGGCCTCGAATTCGCCGGCCTTCTGCTCGTGCTGGGCTTCGGCGTCGGCGAGGTCGCCGAGGAGCTTGCGGATGCCCGCGTCGCTGGTCCGTCCGGCCGCCGCCCGGTAGAAGCGCTCGGCGTCCCGCTCCATCTGCGCGGCATGGCGGCGCACGGCCTCCACGCCGAGCGGGCGCACCTGCCACACCCGCTTGCGGGGAATGTTGCCGCGGATGTCGTGCCGCCGGATCAGCGGGATATGGTCCCCGAAGCGGTCGACGAAGAGGTCGATCAACTGCCGGCGATGCTCGCTTTCCTCGGCCGCCATGTCGTCGAACAGGCGGGCGGTGTCGGGATATTCCTCCCGCAGCGTATGGGCGAAATCGGCAAGGATGCGGCCGTCTTCCTCCTCATTGCTGATGGCGAGGGCCAGGATTTCGGTTTCGGTCAGTTCGTCGAAGGATTTCATCGTGCAGCCGTACCCAGATTAGATTTATTCTAAACTAGAGCGGCGCGCCGGGGATGACAACCGCCTTGAGGAATTTTTCGCGCCGTCCAAGCGGAGTTTCACCGGCGAGAACCCCCGTGAAACTCCGCAAGACTCTTGAAAGGATGCAGCGATTTCGGTCCATCCGTTGGATGGGCCCGAAAATTCTGCTTAGGATTCGCCGCCGCCCTTCCGGGCATGCCCGAGGGGTGCCGTCATGATCGAGATCCGTTCCGCCTCCGCCTCCGCCCGTATCACCCCGGTGGCGGCCATGCTGAGCGACGTCGCCTTCCGCCTGCCGTCCGGCCGCCTGTTCCGGCCGTTCGCGCAGGCGCCCTGGTTCGGCTCGACGGAGGCTGGCCTGCCCGGCCATCTGCGTTGGCTCGGCAGCGAATTCGTCTGCCTGCCCTTCGGCGTCGGCGGGCCGCTCGAGGAGATTGCGGGGGATTGGCGGCATTTGCCGGTCGAAGCCGTCAACGAGCCGGCGCATGGGCCGGCGGCCGAAGAGGCCTGGACGGTGCTCGTGCAGGCCGCCGACAGCATTCGCCTCGCGCTCGACTATCCCGCCGATCATCCGATCCGCCGGCTGGAGCGCAGCATCGCCGCCGCGGCGGACGGTCCGGCGCTCGATCTCGAACTCGCCGTGGAGAGCCGCGTGCCGGCGCGAACCTCCATCGGCCTCCACCCCATTCTCGACCTTGCCGTGCCCGAGCGGAGCCTGTCGGTCGCGGCGCGTTTCGATTTCGGACTGACCTATCCGGCACGCGTGCCCGGCGGCGGCATGGCGAGCGCCGTCGGCCGGACGTTCGAGCGGCTTTGCGCCGTGCCGGCGGCGGGCGGCGGCCTCGTCGACCTGTCGCGCCTGCCGCTCGGCCCCCCGGTCGAGGACGTGGTGCAGCTCTGCGGCCTGCGCGGACCCGTCGAGATCCGCTTCGAGCACGCCGGCGCCGGCTTGCGCATCGATTGGGACCGGTCTCTCTTGCCCTCGTGCCAGATGTGGATCAGCGACCGCGCGCTACAGGCGCCGCCCTGGAGCGGGCGCTATCGCGGCCTCGGTATCGAACCGATCGCCTCCGCCTTCGATCTCGCCAATGCCGTTTCGCTGGCGGACAATCCTATCGCGGAACGCGGCGTGAAGACCGCCGTCACCGTCGAGCCCGGCGCGCCGCTGCGCATCCGCTACCGGCTGGAAGCGTTCGAGCTGTAAGAAAGACTTGCGACCATGGCGGGAAGGTCTCTGGCGACAGGTTCCATTCGGTGCAGCGCCTTTTATAGGCATGAATTCATTGCGGCCGCACTCGTATCTGTATATACAGAAACATGACGGTCGAGTTCGACGCGGACAAGGATGCGCGCAATATGGAGAAGCACGGCATTTCGCTTGCCCGTGCCGAGGAGATGGACGTCAGGGCCTTTCTGGAGGACGTTCGCGCCGACTACGGCGAGAAACGCTACCGCGCCTGGGGCTTCATCGATGGCGAGGCTCATTCCCTCGCCTACACGCTGCGCGCCGGCGTGCTGCGCCCGATCAGCCTGCGTCGCGCTCATGCAAAGGAGATGAAACGCTATGTCCCCTAGACCTTTCGTCACCGATCCGGACAACCCCGAATGGACGGAGGAGGACTTTGCCAACGCCAGGCCGGCCCATGAAATGCCGGATGACATGAAGGCCGTTTTCAAGAATGCGGGCGGCAGGCCGAAGAAAGAGGATCCGAAGCGGCCGGTCTCGATCCGGCTGAGCCCCGAGGTCGTCGACTATTTCAAATCCGGCGGCCCCGGCTGGCAGACGCGGATCGACGACACGCTCCGGAAGGCTATCGGCATCGGCTCGACCCCACGAAAGATCGCGGCCGGCGGCAAAACGCCATCGCCCGTCGCCGCGCGACAGGGGCGCAAATAGATCCTGTCTCGGTTCAAGCCCTCAATCCAGCGGGAACGGCCGGTCCTCCAACCCCTCCACCCCGGCGTCGATGGCGAAGAGATGGCCCGAGAGCGGCGCGGCGGCGAGCATCACCGGGCTCAGATCGAGGCGGGCGGTGGTGACGTAGAGGGTGGCGAGGCCGGGGTCGCCGAAGGCGAGGCTGGTGACGCGCGGCACCGGCAGCAGGATGACGCGCAGGCGCTCCCCCTCCGGCGAGAAGCGGGTGATGCGCCAGCCGTCCCAATGCGCCACCCAGACGCCGCCTTCGGCATCGACCGCGAGGCCGTCCGGCAGGCCCTCGTCCATGGCGAAGCTGGCGAAGACGCGCCGGCCCGTGGGCTTCGGGCTGTCGGGTGCGATGTCGTAGGCGAGGATGCGCCGGCCGATCGAATCGCTGAAATACAGCGTGCGCCCGTCCGGCGAGAAGGCGGGGCCGTTGGAGACGACGAAGCCGGCATCGGCCATGACGGGCGCGGCGCCGGGTGCGAGGCACCACAGCACGCCGCGCGGCTCGGCCTCGGCCGCGTCGCTGGTGCCGATCCACAGCCGGCCCCAGCGGTCGACCTTGCCGTCATTGTAGAGGAGGCCGGCGCGACCCTGCTCCGGGGCGACGAAGGGCGTGAGCCCGCCGGTCCGCGCGTCGAGCAGCGACAGGCCGGCCGGATGGGCGAGCAGCAGCGTGCCGGGGCGCCCGGTCGGGATCACCGGCCCCAGCGGCGTGGGCGCGTCGAGCGCGAGGCGGCTGGCCGCCTTCGTCGCCGGGGCGTAGCCGAACAGCGCGGGCTCGACCAGGTCGAGCCAGAGGAGGCGGCCCTCCCGTGCGTCCCAGGCCGCGGCCTCGCCGAGCGTGTTGGCGCATTCGGCAGCGATGCGGATCATGATCGTTTCGCCTCCCTGTCGCGAAAGCGCGCGCGGGCGCGCTGGAGATGGGCCTTGCCGTCGAGGATCGCCCGCAGCATGCCTTCCTCGGCCGCTGCGGCATCGCCCCGGTTGATGGCGTTGAAGATGCCGATATGGATGGCCAGGTCCTCCTCGAAACGCGAGCTGCTTTCCTCCAGCGCCTCCTGCTGGATGCGGAAGCTGAACTGCAGGAAGTTCGCCACCGTGTGGGCGAAGCGCTTGAGGAGGACGTTGTGCGAGGCGGCGAACACCACCATGTGGAATTTGACGTCGGCCCTCGCATAGGCGGCGACGTCGCCGATCGAGGCCTGCATGTCGGCGCAGGCCTGGGAGATGCTGGCGATGTCGTCGAGGGTCGCCCGGCCGGCGGCGAAGCGCGCGGCGGGCGGCTCGACCAGCTGGCGCATCTCGATGAGGTCCTTGAGGATGTCCTGGTCGAGGCTGTCGAAGGTGTGCCAGGACAGCACGTCGCCGTCGAAGATGTTCCATTCGTCGCGGGCCCGGACGCGGGTGCCGACCTTCTGGCGGGTCTCGACCAGCCCCTTGGCGGAGAGCACCTTGATTACCTCGCGGATGGTGGTGCGGCTCGCGCCATAGGTCTCCATCAGCTCGGCTTCGCGCGGCAGCGTGACGTTGGGCGGGTAGAGGCCGCGCACGATGCTTTCGCCGAGCGTGCGGATCAGCCGGCCCTGTACGCCGCGCAGGCGGTAGCTGGTCGAGCCGGACTCCGGCCGCTCAGCCGTGGCGTCGTCGTCGATCCACAGGAACCCCGTGTCGCGCGAACTGTTCATGGTTGCGTCCCGCTCCTCCTCGGCCGTCCCGCCTGTCGCGCGCCTGCGTCGGCCCGATGCATCAGAAAGTCGCCGTCATGCCGCCGTCCACGGTCAGGACATGTCCGGTAACATAGCTCGCTCCCGGCGTGCACAGAAACAGGATGGCGGCGGCGACTTCCTCGGCGGTGCCGGGCCGGCGGAGCGGGATCTTGCCGTGCCGGACATAGACGTCCTGGAACCATTCGGTCTCGTATTCGGTGCGTCCGTCCTCCAGCCGCGCCATCGGCGTGTCGATGAAGCCGGGCGCCACGGCGTTGACGTTGATGCCGCGCGGCGCCAGTTCGCAGGCGAGCCCCCGTGTCAGGTTGACGAGGGCGCCCTTGGCCGCGCCATAGGCGAGCGAGCCCGTGGTGCCGCGAAAGCCCTGGATCGACGCGACGTTGACGATGCGCCCGCAATCGCTTGCCGCGAGCCGGCCCGCTGCCGCCAGGCTCGCATGCAGGGCGCCTTCGAGGTTGACGTCGAGGACGCGCCGCCAGCGCGCAGCGTCGAAATCTGCCACGGAATCGGATGGGCCGATGCCGGCATTGTTGACGAGGCAGTCGAGCCGGCCCCAGGCCTCGGCGGCCGCCGCGATCATCGCCTCGATCGACGGGCGGTCGGCGACGTCGGTGCGGGCGAAGAGCGCAGTGCCGCCCTCCGCCGCGATCGCGGCGACCGTGTCGGCGCCGTCCGCCTCGACGATGTCGGCGACGAGGACCCGCGCCCCGGCGCGCGCCAGCTGCATCGCCGTCGCGCGGCCGATGCCGCGCGCCCCGCCGGTCACCACGGCGACGCGGCCGGCGAGGTCGTGGAGCGAGCGCGCCGCGCCGCCCTCGGCCATCAGACGAGGTCCGGCGTGGCGAAGAGGCGCTCGCCGCGGACCTTGATCTCGACGTCGACGAGATAGGTCCTGAGCGCCGCGAGGTCGATGTCGATGCCGAGGCCCGGCGCGTCGGGGACGAGGATCTCGCCATCGGCGTCGCGCGTGATGTGGTTGCGGGTCAGGTCGATGGCGAGCTGCTTCGGAGCCACCGGATATTCGCAGATGCGATGATGCGCGAGGCCGGCGAAGGGCTGGATCGAGGCGCTCAGGGCGAGATGCGAGGTGAAGGTGTGGTTCACATAGGTGACGCCCTTGGCCACCGCGTAGTCGGCGATCTTCTTGGCCGGGCCGATGCCGCCGATGCGGCCGCAATCGATCTGCACGAAGCCGACCTGGCCGTAGTCGATGAGCTGGCGTGCCATGAACACATTATGGGCGCCCTCGCCGCCGGCGAGCTTGACCTTGGGGCTGCGCCGGGCCAGCGCGCCATAGGCTTCGAGGGCGCTGGCATGGAACGGCTCCTCCAGCCAGACGGCGCCGGCCGCCTCCAGCGCCGGCAGGCGGGCCGCCGCCGCCTCGACGTCCTCGCCGAAGATCTGGCCGACATCGACGAGGAGGATGCCGTCCGGGCCGAGACCCTCGCGGGCGGCCAGGATATGGTCGCGGTCGATCTCGACCGCGCCGCGGCCGACCGGACCCCAGCCGAACTTGACCGCCGCGAACCCCTTGGCGCGGGCGGCCCTGCCGAGATCGAGCGTCTCCTGCGGCGTGTCGCCGAAGAGCTGGGAGGCATAGGGCGTCTTCTTCTCGGCGCGCCGGTAGCCGAGCAGCTTCCACACCGGCTCGCCGCGCACCTTGCCGAGAAGGTCCCACAGCGCCATCTCGACGCCCGACCAGGTGTGGGCGGCCTGCAGCAGGTCCATGCTGTCATATTCGACCAGCGCCGCCATGCGGGCGATGTCGGCCGGGCCTTCGAAGGCCTGGCCGAGCACCGAGGCGCCGACCGGGCGGCAGACGCCGTGCGACATCGGGCAGACGAAGGCGGCGATGGAGACGAGCGGCGAGGCCTCGCATTCGCCCCAGCCGACATGGCCGCCGGCCGAGACCCTCACCAGAAGCGCGTCCTGGCTTCCGTCCGCCTCCGTCGTGATCTCGGGCATGGCAAGATAGAAGAAGTCAACGGCATCGATTTTCATGGGAAGACAAGACTCCGTACTGTCACAAGGCGCGATTGCCAGCGCGTTGCTGCATGAAGCCGACGGCGAGCGTGATGCCGGCGGCGAAGACGAGGATAAGGGTGGCGAGGGCGTTGATCTCCGGCACGAAGCCGACCCGCATCATGCCCCACAGGCGGATCGGCAGGGTCGATTCCGAGCCGGCGAGGAAAAGGGTGATCAGCGTCTCGTCGAAGGACATCGAGAAGGCGAGGAGGCCGCCGGCGATCAGCGCCGGCCTGAGCTGCGGCAGGATGACCAGCCAGAGCGTCTGCCAGCGCGAGGCGCCGAGGTCGAGCGAGGCCTCCGTCAGGCTCTTGCCGAGGATCTGCAGCCGGACGAGGACGGTGCGGTAGACGATCGGCACGATGAAGACGACATGCCCGACCACGATGGTGAGGATGCCGCGGGTGATGTCGAGCTGCCGGAAGAAGATCAGCAGAGCGAGGCCGGTGATGATCGGGGGCAGCAGGAAGGGCAGGAAGATCAGCCCCTGCATGAGGAGGCCGAGCGAGCGCCGCGCCGTGACGAAATAGAAGGCGAAGAGCACCCCGAGCACCAGCGCCAGCGCCGTCGCGACGACGCCGATGAAACAGGTGGTGGCGAGGGCGGAGAGGATGTCGTCGTTCACCCACAGCCGCGCATAGGGCTCCAGCGAGAACGGCGCGAACGACATCACGCCCCTGAGCCGGACGAGCTGGAAGAAGGACAGCGCCGACACCGCCGCGAGCGGGGCGTAGAGGCACAGGAAGGTCAGCACCGTGACGATGCCGAGCACGAGGTCGATGAAGCCCGCGCGCCGCGTCATCGCACATGCTCCTTGCGCAGGAAGAGCCCGGCGATCGCGACGGCGGCGAGCGCGGTGCCGAGCAGGATGACGGCGAAGGCCGAGCCGAGCGGCCAGTTGAGCGCCAGGCCGAACTGGCTGAAGACGATGCGGCCGAAGGTGAAGCCTTCGGTGCCGCCGACCATCTGCGGCGTGACGAAATCCCCGAAGGTGAGCACGAAGGTGAAGACGCCGGCGACGACGATGCCCGGCATCGCCAGCGGCGCCACGATATGCAGCAATTCGTCCCGGGTCCTCCCGCCGAGATCGGCGGAGGCGGCGAGATAGTTCGGGGGGATGCGGTCGAGCGCCAGGTAGATCGGCAGGATCGCATAGGGGAGGTAGACGATCGCCAGCGTCAGGAAGATGGCGGTGCGGCTGAACAGGAGGGCCTCGATCGGCTGGCCGGTCAGGCCGATCGCCATCAGGCCCTCGTTGAGGAGGCCGCGCTGGCCCAATATGCCCCGGATCGAATAGATCTTGATGATGTAGCTCATGAACAGCGGCAGGACGAAGGCCATGAGCAGGAGGAAGCGCACGCGCGCGGCGCGGCGGAAGATGAACAGGGCGACGAAGGACGCCAGCACCGTGTTGACCACGGTGACCTCCAGCGACAGCAGCACCGTGCCGCCATAGACGGAGAGATAGCTGTCGTCGCCGAGGAAGGCGAGGTAGTTGCCGAGGGTGAACTGCGTGACGATGTGGCCATTGTCCAGCGTCCAGAAGCTGATGAGGACGAAGGACAGGATCGGCGCCAGCACGAACAGCAGGGGCAGGCCGAGATTGAGCCCGTGCCAGGCAGCCTTGAGGAGCAGGGGGCGGGCGCTCATGGGCGCGACGCTCCGGGCCGGGTGATCACGGCGGTGTCCGCCGCGGACCAGGACAGGGTGAGGGGCGAGCCGGGCGCGACAGGCGCCGCCCCGCCGAGCTGGCGCAGCTTGATCCGCAGCTCCGGCGCCGCATCGGGGCGCACTTCCAGCATCGCCGTCGGCCCCAGGAAGTGGCTGCTCGCGACGGTCGCCTGCAGCCGGTTCTCGCCGGTTGCGGCCGTGCCGATATGTTCGGGCCGGACCGCGACGAGAACCGAGGCGCCTGGCGCGGCCGGGCCGCCGGGAATGCCCGCGAAGGTGCCGAGCACCGTCTCGACGCGGACCATGCCGCCGTCCGCCGCGGCGATCCTGCCTTCCAGCACGTTGTTCTCGCCGAAGAAATTGGCGACGAAGGCGGTGCGGGGCCGGTGATAGATCTCGTGGGGCGTTCCTTCCTGCTCGATGCGGCCGTCGGCGACCACGACGATGCGGTCGGACAGCACGATGGCCTCCTCCTGGTCGTGGGTGATGAACACGAAGGCGATGCCGAGCCGCCGCTGCAGGTCCTTGAGGAAGCGCTGCATCTGGGCGCGCAGCGAAACGTCGAGCGCCGCCAGCGGCTCGTCGAGCAGGATGAGCCGCGGCTCGCATATGATCGCCCGCGCCAGGGCGACGCGCTGGCGCTGCCCGCCGGAGAGCTGGGCCGGGAAGCGCTCGCCGAACTGGTCGAGGCCGACGGTGGCGAGGACCTCGTCGACGCGCCGGGCGATCTCGGCCCTGGCCACGCCGCGCACGCGCAGCCCGTAGCCGACATTGCCGCGCACGCTCATGTGGTGGAACAGGGCATAGTCCTGGAACACCGTGTTGAACGGGCGCCGGTTGATCGGGACGCGCGCGAGGTCGCGGCCCTCGAACATCAGGCGGCCCTCGTCGATCGATTCGAAGCCGCCGATGATCCTGAGGATCGTCGTCTTGCCCGAGCCGCTGGGGCCGAGAATGGTCAGGAACTCATTGTCCGCGACATGCAGGTCGACGCCGTGGAGCACCGTCACGGATCCGTAACGCTTGGAGACGCTGTCGAAATGGAGAAGGGGCTGCACGTGGTGAAATCCCGAATGAGCCGGACCGTTCGCGGGGATCGGCCGGGCCTGCGCCATGCGCCGCCCGGTCATCGAAGCCGCGGTCAGTTGCTGGCCTTGACCTCGTTCCACAGCGCCTGGCGGCGGTTGTAGTCCTCGGGATTCTTGGCCCAGATCAGCTTGTCCGCATAGTCCATGCCCTCGGCGGGCGCCGTGGTGCTGGCCCAGCCCGACTTCACCGCCATGTCGGCGCCGATCTTCTTCTGGAAGGCGAAGTTGATCCAGGCATAGGCGAATTCGGGATGCGGCGAGCCGGCGCTGACCGTGAGGTTGTCGAGCCAGCCGACGGCGCCCTCCTTCGGGATGGTATAGCCGACGTCGAAGCCCTTCTTCTTCAGGTTGATGGCATTGAGCTCGCCCATCGAGAACATCAGCACGACATTGTTCTCCGACCAGATCGTCGTTCCCTCGTCGAAGCCGGCGAAATAGGTGAGGAGGTTGTGCTTGAGGTCGACCAGCTTCTGCTTGACCTGCGCGAACTGGGCGTCGTCGAGCTTGAAGGGGTCCTTGATGCCGAGCGCGATGGCCGCGAAGTTCACGCAATTGTTGGCGTCGTCGAGCGAGATGACCTTGCCCTTGTATTGCGGATCCCACAGCACGGACCAGGAGGTCGGCGCCTGCGGGAAGGTCTTCTTGTCGTAGACGAGGCCGAGCGAGCCCCAGGCCCAGGGAATGCCGTAGGTCACATTGTCGAACGTGGCGTTCGCCATCGGCTGGAACTGCGGCAGGAGGTTGTCGAAGCTGGTGAATTTCGACTTGTCGATCGGCGCGACCAGCTTCTGGTCCGCGAAGGCCTTGAGGCTCGCGGTATCGACGGCGACGACGTCGTAATCCTTGCCGTTCGACGCCTTCATCTTGGCGATCTGTTCGTCCACCCCGCCGACATAGGTGACCTTGACGGCGATGCCGGTCTCGTCCTGGAATTCCTTCACCCAGGCCGGGTCGGCATAGCCTTCATAGGTGAGCAGCCGGACCTCGCCCTTCGATTGTGCCAGGGCGGCGCCCGATACGCCCAGCGCCAGGGCGACGGCCGCGGCACAGGCTGCAATGGTAAGCTTCATGATGTCCCCTCTCGTGTTGGTCACGACGTTTGGCAGGACATAATCATCGTACTTTATATCGGACGTCAACCCGTCTCGCGCAGGACAGAGGGGAGTGGAAAGGATGGAGAGGATGCGTATGCCTGGCAAGATGGCTGCGAGGCGACGGATTTCCAGCCTGGAGACCGATTTTTGTGGGCGTTCGGTCGATCTCGGTCCTTTTCATTAAATCGTACTTTATGACCCGTCCGGTGAGGGCGCCCCCTGGTGCGCGGACGTCCCGTCCGCTCTTCCCCTCCGCTTCCTTTGCGACGAGGCGTTTCCAAGGGCGGACGGGACGTCCGCGCACCCGGAAGGGCCGGCCTGCCTTGCCGGCTCCGTCTACCCGACCGGATAGGGCGCCTGCCCGAAGGAGGCGGCATGGTAGCCCTTGCTTCCCACCGCGCGGGCCAGCGGGCTGCGGAAGTCCGTGCCGGCGCGCAGGCTGTCGAGCACGTGCCGGAAATCGCAGCGCGGCCGCCAGTCCAGCGCCGCCCGCGCGCGGTCGTTGACATAGACGCGGTCGATCTGCGGGACCAGCCTCCAGCCCCGCGCGGCATACAGCGCCTCGCAGTCCGGGAACAGCCGCCGCACCACGGCGGCGGCGTCGCGGCGCAGCGGGCCGAGATCGTCCGGCGAGAACGGCGTCGTCGCCGAGACGATATAGCGCCCGAAGCCGATCGCGGCCGCCTTGCCGGCGGCGAGCAGATGGGCCTCGACGACATCCGCGAGATCGACGCGCCGATGCAGCATTTCGTTGGCCTGGACGTTGGCGGTCTCGTAGGCGTCCCTGACCGCCGCCTCGTCGTCGGCCTCCGGAAAGAACCGGGACGTGCGCAGCACGATCACCGGCAGGCGCTGGCGGCGGAAGGCCAGTTCGCACAGGCTTTCGGCAGCGACCTTGGTCACGCCGTAGATGTTGCGCGGGACCGGTGCGACCGTCTCGGTGATCCAGGCTGCCGGCTCCCCCGGCGCCGGCGTCAGGGCGGCGCCGAACGCGCTCGTCGTGCTGGTGAAGACGAAGGCGCCGACGCCGGCGGCGGCCGCTTCCTCGAGCAGCGCCAGCGTGCCGGTGACATTGGTGTCGAGGAAATCCTGGGCGGCATGGGTCGCCACATGCGGCTTGTGCAGCGTCGCCGTGTGGAGGACGGCGCGCACGCCCGCCATGCAGCGCCGCACGAAGTCCCGGTCGGCGATCGAGCCGACGCGGTCGGTGAACCGGGACGGCTTGATGTCGAGCCCGAGCGCCGCTTCGCCCGCGGCGCGCAGGCGGATCATCAGCGCTTCGCCGAGATGGCCGGCGCTGCCGGTCACGAGGATGGTCATCGCCGCCATGTCCTTTCTGGAGCCGCAGCGACGCTACGGGGAGTCGGCCGGCGGGGCCACGCATAAGATATGCGGGGTGCCGACGGGCTCAGGCGAGCGTCGTCACGAGGCGGCCGGCGGTGCCGTCGGCGAGCACGATGCGCTCCCACAACATGCGGCCGGGACGGATGGGAAGGAGCGGGTGGCCGTTGGAGCCGGTGTCGACAGCGAGGCTGTCCAGCCGGCCGTCGTGCCAGCCGAGTTCGCCCAGCCTCGCTTCGGCCGCCAGGATCTCCGCGGACGCGTAGGCAAGCAGGGATCTGCCGATGAAGGCGGACGGGTCGCCCTTCCACTCGGCTTGGCGCGGGCGGGAGGCGGCGAGCAGCCGGTGCGTCCGGTCGCAGATGAGATGCACCTTGCCGGCGGAGGATTCCACCAGGCGTTTCAGAGCGGCGTCCTGCGCCCGTCCGGCCGGCGGCGCGAGGAGGCGCTCGATGGCGGCGCGCCGGGGCTCGGGAAGGGGCAGAAGGCCGCGTTCCCAGCGGGAGACCGTGGTCTGGGCAACGTCCAGGAGTTCGGCGAGATGGGCCTGCTTCATGCCGCGCAGGAGGCGCATGCGGCGCAGGGAGGCTGCATCGTTCACGGCTTGCTCCGCTTCCTTTCCGGCCCGCCCGCGCCGGGACGGCTTTTCGACGGCCGCCGCAACGCTCGCGGGCTCCGATTCGATGATCCGGCTTTCGTCCGCTGCCGCGACGGGGGCGGACTCGGCTCCCGGAACCTTAGCATCCCCCCGGGGCATTATGGCAGGGTGACTGCGGAGGCAAAGGTTCGCATGGCGCCTTGAAATCGCCCGGAGTTCTGCAATTTTGACGTGAAACCCGGCCGGATGGCACAATTTCAACCCATTTGGATAGCGACCGAGACGTGAAATGTCAACACTTGCAATGCGGTTGCTTCACAAGTAGGCTGGATATAATGAGTATCTTTTGCAATATACCTTGAATTTACTTGGTGTTGTAGTTGGGATTTCCTGCCCGCGATGGCCTATTCGGAGGAACGGAAGGCATATGTCGACAGCTGACAACCGCGCTTTCACCGAAAGGACGCCGGCAATACGGGAGCAGATCGCGGCGGCCCCGCAGGACTGGGCCCTGTTCCTCGATCTCGACGGCACGTTGCTCGACATCGCCGAGCATCCCTGGGACGTGCGCACGCCGCCATGGCTTCCCGGCAAGCTGGAAGGGATCGAGGCCGGGCTCTCCGGCGCCATGGCGATCGTCAGCGGCCGCCCGCTGGCCGACATCGACCGCCTTCTCGAACCCTCGCGTTTCTGCGCGGCGGCCGAGCACGGCGCCGAGATGCGCCTCGCCGACGACAGGGAGGTCGTCGGCTTCGCGCTGGCGACGGACCCGCTCCTGCTTGCGGCGATCGAGGAAGCCGTGGGCGGATTCGCCGGCGTGGTGGTCGAGCCCAAGGCGACGGCGATCGCCGTGCATTACAGGGCTGCGCCGGACAAGGGCGAAGCGGTGTTCGGCGCGCTGAGCGAGGTGCTGGCGCAGGTCGGCGGCGACAGGCGCATCATGGCCGGGCGCTTCGTCTTCGAGGTGGTGGCGACACGTATCTCCAAGGCCCAGGCCGTCAAATTCCTGCTCTCCTTGCCGGCCTTCGCCGGGCGCACGCCGGTCTTCATCGGCGACGATGTCTCGGACGAGGAGGCCTGCCTGTTCGTCGAGGAGCAGGGGGGCGTGGCCCTGCGCGTCGCCGGCGAATATTTCAGCCTCGACCGCTCCGCCTTCCGCTCGCCCGACGAGGTCCGTCTGTGGATCGCCACGCTGGCCGGCGACCTCGAGCGGGTCCGCGAGGGAGCGCTTCGCGCATGAGCCGCGGGGAGGCCGTGTCCGGGCACCGCGCCGATGCCGGTTCCTTCCTTGGCAGCGACGGCATCGAAGGCAGGTTTTCGGGCCCGACCCCGGCCTTGCCCGGCACATTTCATTGACAGGGCGGATGCGCGGGCTCATCGCGATGTCGGCCCGCGTCCAGAAGAGGTCATGATCATGCTTGATGGTTCGAGGAGGCACGCCGGTCCGTCGCGGCCGGCTGGCGGCAATGCGCATGAAGGCCGGCTCAGCCGGGCGGGAGGCGGGGCATGAAGCTCCGCCTGGCCGATGGCGTCAAGTTCGCGGCGGCGGGCGTCATCCTGGTCGTGGCCCTGATCGCCGGCGTCGCCCCCTTCTCCAAAACCTTCATCGAACACTGGTCGCGACGCGACGTCGAAGCCCGTTCCCGCCTCGTCTACAACGCCATCCAGGGGCCGGTTTCCCACGCGCTGGCCACCGGCGACATGGACCGGCTCGGCTCGATCTTCGACGGCGTCGCGCAGGACAACCGCATCCTCGCGGTCGGTCTGTGCGATCCGAGCGGGCGCCTGCTGAAGCCGACCAAGCTGATGCCGCCGACCTTCTCATGCGACAATCTCCCCGATGAGGAAGCCGGAAATTTCTCCACCCTCACCAGGGGGCGGCAGAACATTCTCGTCGGCACCTTTCCCCTCGCCGAGCAGAGCGGCAAGGCGCATCTGATCATCCTGCATGACCTCAGCTTCATCGATGTCCGCTCCGACACCGCCCAGACCTTCGTCGCCCTGACCTTCGCCGGCTTTGCCGTCGTCATCGCCGGCATCGCCGCCATCTTCGTGTTCTTCATGCTGCGAGGCTGGATGCGCTCCTTGCAGATGGCCGTCGAGGATGTGCGGTCCGGGCGCCCGCTGTCGCCCGAACGGCGCGAACTGACGCCGATCGACGCGCAGATCCAGACGCTGCTGCGCGAGATCGGGCGGGTGCCGTTCGAGACCACCCAGATCGACTGGAACCCCGACGCGCTGCAGCGCCTCCTGCACGACGCCCTGCCGGGCGCGGAAGTCCTGATCGTCGCCAATCGCGAGCCCTATATCCATATCCGCACCGGCCAGAAGGTCACGGTGCAGACGCCGGCGAGCGGCCTGGTCTCGGCGCTGGAGCCGGTGATGCGGGCCTGCGGCGGCACCTGGATCGCCCATGGCAGCGGCAATGCCGATCGCGAGACGGTGGACCGCAACGACAAGATCGCCGTGCCCCCGCAGGACCCCGCCTACACGCTGCGGCGCATCTGGCTCACCGACGAGGAGCAGGACGGCTATTATTACGGGCTGGCGAACGAAGGCCTGTGGCCGCTCTGCCACATCGCCTTCGTCCGCCCCACCTTCCGCGAGGAGGACTGGCACGCCTATGAGATCGTCAACGAGCGCTTCGCCGATGCGGTCGCCCAGGAGGCGCGCACCGAGGATCCGATCGTGCTGGTGCAGGACTATCATTTCGCCCTGGCGCCGCGCATGATCCGCGAACGCCTGCCGCGGGCGACCATCATCACCTTCTGGCACATCCCCTGGCCCAATGCCGAGACGTTCGGCATCTGCCCCTGGAAGGAGAGGATCATCGAGGGCCTGCTGGGCAGCACGATCCTCGGCTTCCACACCCAGTTCCACTGCAACAATTTCTTCGAGACGGTCGACCGCTATGTCGAGAGCCGCATCGACCGCGAGAGGGCGACGGTGACGCTCGGCGGCCACGAAACCATGGTCCGGCCCTATCCGATCTCGATCGAATGGCCGCCGCGGGCGCTCGCCAGCCAGCCGCCCGTCGAGACGTGCCGCGCCGAGGTGCGGCGGGACCTCGGCCTGCCGCCCGACATCAAGCTCGCCGTCGGCATCGAGCGCTTCGACTATACCAAGGGCCTGCTCGACCGCATGAAGGCGGTCGACGCCCTGCTGACGAGCACGCCGTCCTGGAAGGGCCATTTCGTCTTCGTCCAGGTCGCGGCGCCGACGCGCAGCAAGCTCTTCGCCTACAGCAACCTGCAGAATGAGGCGGAAGCCCTGGTCGAGGAGATCAACCAGCGGCACGGCGAGGGCGACTACAAGCCGATCCTGCTGATCGTGCGCCACCATGAGCATGACGAGGTGTTCAAGCTGTTCCGCGCCGCCGACCTGTGCATCGTCAGCAGCCTGCATGACGGCATGAACCTCGTCGCCAAGGAATTCGTCGCCGCCCGCGACGACGAGCAGGGCGTGCTGGTGCTGTCGAGCTTCACCGGCGCCTCGCGCGAGATGTCGGAGGCCCTGATCGTCAATCCCTACCACGCGCAGGAAATGGCGCAGGCGATCGAGACGGCGCTGTCGATGCCGGCCCAGGAGCAGCGCGAGCGCATCCGCGTCATGCGCCAGCAGGTGCAGGAGCGCAACGTCTATCGCTGGGCCGGCCGCATGCTGCTCGACGCCGCGCAGGTCCGCCAGCGCCAGCGCATCCTCGACATCGGCAACCGGAACAGGGAGCAGTGAGCGGGACGTTCTCCCTAGATGCGCCCCACCACCCCGGCATATTCCGCGATGGGGAGCGGCCGTCCGATGTAATATCCCTGCACATGGTCGCAGCCTTCGCGGGCGAGGAAGGCGAGTTCCTCCTCGGTTTCGACCCCCTCGGCGAGAACCGGCAATCGCAGGCCGTGAGCAAGCCCCAGCACGGCCCGCACGATCGCCGCCGATTGGGGATTGTCCTCGATCTTCGTCACGAAGGTGCGATCGATCTTGATCTTGTCGAAGGGGAACGACTGAAGATAGGACAATGATGAATATCCGCTTCCGAAGTCGTCCATCGCGATCCGCACGCCCAGAGCCTTGACCTCGCGGAGGATCGACGCGATGCGCCCGGAATCGTCCATCAACACGCCTTCCGTGATCTCCAGTTCGAGCTGGTTCGAGGCGAGGCCGGTTTCGAGAAGGATGGAACGGATAAGGCCGGGCAGATCGCTGTGCTGGAATTGCACCGGAGACAGATTGACGGCCACGCCCAGGGGAAGCGGCCAGGATGCAGCCTCACGGCATACCTCGCGCAGCACCCACTCGCCGATCGGCACGATGAGGCGGCTCTCTTCGGCGAGGGGGATGAAGGTGCCCGGAGAAACCCATCCCCGGGTTGGATGCCGCCAACGCAGCAGGGCCTCGAATCCGGTGATCTTGCCGGCGATTTCCGCCTGCGGCTGATAGAACACGACCAGTTCGCCGCGCTCGATCGCGGAGGCCAGCTCGCGCCGCATCGAACGGCGTTCGCGCAGCTTCTTGTCCATCTCGGGTGTATATGACCGCGAGACCCCCGGTCCTTCCTTCTTGGCGCGATGGAGCGCGGCGTCCGCATTTGCCAGAAGCGTTGTCGCATCGCCGCCATCGTCCGGAAAGATCGCAATGCCGATGCCCAGGCTTGTGCGGATAGGCTCGCCTAGAATATCCAGATCGCCGCTGACGGCGTCGATCACCCGATC
Source organism: Labrys monachus (assembly GCF_030814655.1). Lineage (NCBI taxonomy): Bacteria > Pseudomonadati > Pseudomonadota > Alphaproteobacteria > Hyphomicrobiales > Xanthobacteraceae > Labrys > Labrys monachus. The sequence goes on along the minus strand of NZ_JAUSVK010000001.1, from coordinate 5,991,464 downwards.
GGCGAGCGCGATGCTTGCTGCCCTGTCCGCCTTGGCGATCAGCGCGAACTCGTCGCCGCCGATGCGCGCCACCAATCCCCCCTCGGCGACGGCGAGGAGCCTGCGCGATACTTCGCACAACAATTGGTCTCCGGAGGCATGGCCGAAGATGTCGTTGACCTCCTTGAGGTGATCGAGGTCGATGCTGAGAATGGCGAAACGGTCGCCCGTGTCGATGGACGCCTTCAGTATCGCGGCAAGACGCTCATTGAACGCAGTCCTGTTCGGCAGGTCCGTCAAGGGATCGTGCAGCGCCAGATGGGCAATGCGCTTGTCGGCCCGGGCGCGCTCGGTGACATCCCGGATGACGGCCAGCATGTGCAGCGGTGCGCCGTCCGCACCCTTCAGCAAGATGCGGTTCAGCGTGATGAAACGCGAGTCCCCCGAGCGCAAATTGATCGCGTGGCTGTCGACGGCGAGTTCGCCGTTTCGCAACAGTTCCTCGTCCTGCCTGGTAATTTCCTCGATGGCCGTCGCGGGATAGACCTCTTCGATCAGCTTTCCGATGACATTCTCGCGAGTCATGCCGAGAAAGTCTTCCGCGGCCTTGTTCAGAAGGATGAACCGTCCGCTCCGGGCATCCCTGACGAAGATCGCGTCCGGTATGCTTTCGATCACGACGGCCAGGAACTCCTGCGCGCGCCGCAATTCGTCTCGCGCCTTCAGGCGCTCGGTCCCGTCCACGACGGCGACCAGCTGTCCGCTGCGTCCCTCATAGGTGATCGATCGCGCGTAGACGTCGACGAGAAGCTCGCCGCCGTCTGCCCTCTTGTGCCGCCATGTGCTGCCGTTCTCGGCCGTCCATTCCCTGCCGGCGGCGCTTCTCGCGGCCTCCCACTCCTCTTTCGGTCGAATATCCAGGATCGTCATCGAAAGGAACTGGTCGCGGCTATAGCCATAGCGCTCCACAGCCGCATTGTTGACCGCGAGGAAGCGGAGGCTTTCCCGATCGAAGACCCACATGGGAACGGGGTTGCTGTCGAACAGCAGATCGAAGGCTTCCTCCTCCAGACCCAGGGCGGCCCGCGCCTGTGCCAATTCGTTGCCGATGCGGGTTTGCCCGGTGATGTCGTCATATGTCGAAAGCCAGCCCCCGCCGGTCGTCGGCTGGTGGGAAACCCGAACGATGCGGCCATCCTTCAGTTCGAGCAGGGCGGCGGAATGCCCGGCCCGATCCGCAGCGTCGAGCGGCCTCCAGACATGGGATTTGGGATCCTCGTCCGGAAGCGGACCGAACATGGCTCCATGATGGAGGATGTCGAGAAGCGGGGTCCCCGGCTTTGCAAGCTCCGGCGGCAGATCGAAGAGATCGGCGTAACGGCCGTTGCCGTGGATCAGCCGTCGCCGGGAATCAAACATGCAGACGGCTTGCGGCATCGCTTCCAGGGCGGTTTCGACGCGCACCGTCCGCCCGCCGAGGAGATCGTATGCCCCTCGTTTGATCGCCTTGATCGCCGGGACTATTTCAGAAAGCCGCTTCAATACCGTCCCCCCGACCCGGCTGTAACAATCGTCAGAGCCCGACCGGAAGCACTTCCAAGAAGACACTCTGACGCCCCACCTCACTACGTTGTAGCGTACGCCGAGTGGATGCAAATACAACCTGATTCGTTCAGTCGAAAAATAAGATCCTTATCTCCTGGTCTGAACTTGACTAAAGATTTTAAGGATTTCCTTCGAAATAATATTTCGCTTAAATTTGCAATTAAACTCAATTAATTTGTTCTATTAACGCGAACGTGATACATATCAAAAATATAAATGGTCGTCTTATGAAGCAGTAGGGGTATTTTATTTAAACCTATTGGCAATAAAAAGCATAATTTTCTTGAAGCGCTGTTCCTGTCGGCATCACTTGGCTGGAGCGTTTGTTTGTCGGCACCGGCTGCGCCGCCTGGCACACTATGATGCCGGCGCAGTCAACCGCCCACTTCGCTGGCCGCGATCCGGCCCGCCACCATACCAATCGTCATATCGCGATCTCCTCGATCCCGGTCTGAGAAGGCTTCCGCGCCTACTGATCGAAGCGCCAGCTTCCGTTCAGCGCATTGTCGCGCGTCGTGCGGATGCCGACGATCACCATGGCGAGGATGGTCACGAGATAGGGGATCAGCTCGAGCAGCTGCGGCGCCGCGCCGGTGACCTGCGGCAGTCGCACCGAGAGCGCCGTCGCCAGGCCGAACAGCACGGCGACGGCCGCGGTGCGTACCGGCCGCCCCTTGGCGAAGAAGATCGCCGCCAGGGCGATCAGGCCGCGATCATTGTTCATCTGCTTGGCGAACAGCGAGACATAGCCGAGCGACAGATAGGCGCCGGCGAGGCCGCAGAACAGGCCGCTGAGCAGCATGGTCTGGAATTTCACCCGCTCGACGGGGATGCCGGCGGCGCGCGCGGCGTCCTCGGCCTCGCCGACCACCCGCACCCGGAGGCCCCAGCGCGTGCGGTAGAGCCACCAATGCACCACGGGTATGGCGAGATAGGCGACGTAGACGAGGAGGGTATGGCCGCTGGCCAGCGGCCCGACCACCGGTATGTCGGCGACGAAGGGGATGTCGATGGCCGGGAAGGTGGGGATGGCGTCGGAGGCGAACACGCCGTCCTGGCCGAGCAGGCTCTTGAGGAGCAGGGCGGTGAGGCCATAGGCGAGGAAGGTGACGGCGATGCCGACGATGAAGATATGGGCGCGGAAGCGCAGGTTGAACAGCGCCATCAGCGCCGCCATCAGCATGCCCGCGAGGATGCCGGCCAGCACGCCGACGGCGAGGCTGCCCGAGATATAGGCGGCGGCGATGGCGGCGAAGGCGGCGACGATCATGAAGCCATCCAGCGCGATGTTCAGCATGCCCGCCTGGAAGGTGAAGAGGCCGCCCAGCGCCGCGAAGATCAGCGGCGTGGAGATGCGGATGGCGGAGAAGGCGATGTCGGAAATCATGGCGCTCGCTCCTGCGGAATGTCAGCGGTCGGCGGGGGTCGGGCCGGGTTGCTCGCCCGGCGCGGCGGCGGGGGCGCCGGCCGCCTGCCTCTTGCGGTGCCGGTCCAGCCAGCCGAAGGAGAACTGGGCCGCCAGGATCAGCACCACGATGAACTGCAGCACCTGCACCAGATATTTGCTGATGCCCATCTGCATCTGCAGCACCGAGCTGCCGCTGTCGAGCGCGCCGAACAGGAAGGCCGCCAGCATCACACCGATGGGATGGGAATGGGCCAGCATGGCCACGGCGATGCCGTCGAAGCCGTAGCCGGGCGAGAAATTGTCGTAGAAGGCGCCGTAGACGCCGAGCACCTGCTCCGCGCCGGCGAGGCCGCCGATGGCGCCGCTGACCAGCATGACGCCGATGACGTTGCGGCGCACATTGACGCCGCCGTAATGGGCGAAGCGCGAATTGAGGCCGATCAGCTTCCATTCATAGCCGCGCACCGTCACGCGGTTGAACACCGCGATCGCGACGCAGCAGGCGATGGCGATGAAGATGCCGGTATTGAGCTGCGAGAAGATCGAATAATTGGTCAGCCTCGCGGCGTCGGCGATGTCCGGCAGCTTGTTGGTCGGCCCCGGCGCCTTCAGCACGCGGGTGGAGATATAGCCGGTGACGAGCAGCGCCGTCGGATTGAGCATCAGGCAGATGACGAGCTCATTGACGTTGAGATAGACCCGCAACAGGGCTGGAATGGCGGCCCACAGCGCCCCGCCCAGCGCCGCGGCGAGGATGCAGGCCGGCGCGTGGAGGAGCGGCGGCAGGTCGGCGGCGTAGCCGACGATGCCGGCGGCGAGGGCGCCCATCAGCATCTGGCCCTCGACGCCGATGTTCCAGATGCCGGAGCGGAACGAGAGCGCGACGGCGAGGCCGGTGAAGATCAGCGGCGTCGTCATCTGCAGCGTCACCGACAGGTTGGCCCAGCCGACGAGGCTGCCTTCGATGAGCAGGCGATAGACCGCGACCGGGTCCTGGCCGAGGGCGGCGACCAGCAGCCCGCCGATGACGAAGGAGATGACGACCGCCAGCACCGGGCCGGCCAGCGGCTTCAGGATGCGCATCCCCGGAAGGCCCGCCTGCTTGGGCAGGCTCGTCTCGCTCTCGCTCACGCTCATGTCCCTGTCTCGGCCGGAACCGGGTCGTCGGCGCGGGGGGCCTCCGCCTCCAGGCCGCCCATCAGCCGGCCGACGCCCTCGACCGTCGCATCGGCGCTGGCGAAATCGCCGACGATGCGGCCGCGATAGATCACCAGGATGCGGTCGCAGAGCGAGAAGATCTCGTCGAGATCCGCCGAAACGACGAAGACGGCGCAGCCTTCGTCCCGCATCTTGACGAGCATGCGGTGGATCGATTCGATCGCACCGATGTCGACGCCCTGCGAGGGCTGCTCGGCGATGATCAGCGAGACCGCGCGCGTCAGTTCGCGGGCGAGCTGCACCTTCTGCTGGTTGCCGCCCGAGAGCGCGCCGGCCGGGGTGTCCTCGCCGGCGCCGCGGATGTCGAACCTGCGGATGAGTTCGCGCGTCCGGCGCCGTGCCGCCCCGGCCGAGAGCAGCGGGCCATGGCTGAACTCGGCCTGGTGGCCGAGCGTCAGGTTCTCCCAGATCGAGCTCTGCAGCGAGAGCCCGACCTGGCCGCGGTCCGCCGGGATATAGGCGAGGCCGGCCTTGCGCGCGGCACGGGGGCTGGAGGCGGCGGGCGACGTGCCGCAGATCGAGATGCGGCCGGCGACCGGCCGCCGCAGCCCGGCGATGCTCTCGACCAGCTCGTCCTGGCCGTTGCCCTGCACGCCGGCGAGGCCGACGATCTCGCCGGGATGGATGTCGAGCGACAGGTCCTCCACCGCGACGGCGCCGCGCTCGCTGCGCACCGTCAGGTTGCGGATCTCGAGCGTGCAGGCCGGCGCGGGGCGGGAGGCGGCCTTGCTCACCCGCAGCAGCACGCTGCGGCCGACCATCAGGCTGGCGATCTCGTCGGCGGTGATGCCGTCATTGTCGCGCGTGGTGACGATGCGCCCGTGCCGCATCACCGAGATGCGGTCCGCCGCCGCCAGCACCTCGCGCAGCTTGTGGGTGATGAAGATCACCGAGCGCCCGCTCTCGGCCAGGGCCTGCATGGTGGCGAACAGCTCATGCGTCTCCTGCGGCGTCAGCACGGCCGTGGGTTCGTCGAGGATGAGCGTCTCGGCATTGCGGTAGAGCGCCTTGAGGATCTCGACCCGCTGGCGCAGGCCGACCGGCAGCGTGCCGACCACGGCCTTGGGATCGAGGTCGAGGCCGAAGCGGCGGCTGAGCTCGGCGGTCTGCTCCTCGGCGCGCCGGCGGTCGAGCCGGGAAAAGGAGCGCACCGGCTCGGCGCCGATGATGATGTTCTCGGCGACGGTGAAGGACGGCGCCAGCTTGAAATGCTGGTGCACCATGCCGATGCCGGCCTTGATCGCCTCGGCGGGACCGTCGAACGACACCGGTGCGCCGCGCAGCAGGATTTCACCGCCCGTGCGCGGCACGAGGCCGTAGAGGATGTTCATCAGCGTCGACTTGCCGGCGCCGTTCTCGCCGACGAGGGCGTGGATCTCGCCGGGCCGGATCTCGATCGAGGCATCGTGGATCGCCATGAGGTCCCCGAACCGCTTGGCGATATTGCGCATCGTGACGAGGTCGCTGCCGTGCATGGCATCACCCGGATCGCTGGAGGAGGGAGAGGTGCGGCAAGGGTTCGCCGCGCCGTCGTTCCGTATCCGCTCAGTTGCTCTTGCCGGCGATCGAGGGCGGCGTCGCCATCGGCGGCGTGCCCATCTCCTTCTGGCCGGGCTTCAGGTCGAAATAGTTCGGCACCACGATCTCGCCGGAAATCACCTTCTGGCGCAGCACATCGACCTGCTTGAGGACGTCGTCGGCGATGAGGCCCTTGTTGTACTGGTCCATCGCCGCGTCGACGCCGCCTTCCTTCAGGCCGTAATAGAGCACGGTACCGCCCTTGAACGTGCCGTCCACCACCGACTTGATCATGTCGTAGGCCTGGGTGTCGACCCGCTTCACCATCGAGGTGAGCACGAAGCCGGGAGCGAGGTAGTTCTGGTTCGAATCGACGCCGATGGCGAGCGTCTTGGTGCTCTTGGCCGCGTCGATCACACCCGCGCTGGTGGCGCCGGCGACGGCGAAGTTGATGTCGGATTTCTGGTTGACGAGCGAGAGCGTGTATTCCTTGCCGGCCGCCGGGTCGGTGAAGGTGCCGGCATAGGTCTCAAGGACGTTGACCTGGGGATTGGCCATCTTCGCCCCGTAATAATAGCCGATGAAGAAGCGGTGGATGATCGGGATGTCCTTGCCGCCGACGAAGCCGATCGTGCCCGTCTTGGTGGTCTTGGCCGCGATCATGCCGACGAGGAAGGAGCCTTCCCAGTCCTTGGTCACGCTGCTCACCACATTGGGGGCGATCGGGTCGGGGCCGACATCGACGAGGCCGAACTTCTGGTTGGGGAAGGCGGCGGCCACCGTCTGCATCGGCTTGATCATGTCGAAGGACGAGCCGACGATGAAGTCGAAGCCCTGGCCCGCCGCGCGGGCGAGGGTCGACTGGAATTCCGAGATCGAGCGCGGCTGGATGACGACATAATCGATGCCGAACTCGGCCGCCGCCTTCTTCATCCCCTGGTTCATCATGTCGTTGAAGGAGCGGTCGCCGAGGCCGGATTCCGACGTGACCATCGCCACGCGCAGTTTCGCTTCGGCGGCGCCGGCCAAGAGCAGACTGCCGGCCAGCATCGCCAGGATGCCGAGTGCTGCAAGAACTCTTCTCATCTGTGTTCCCTTTGGATCTGGAGTGGACGACAGTCGGCGCGGAGCTTCGCTCTCTTCGCCGGGTGGTTCAGGTCCGGTGCGACACCCTCCCCTGGAGGGGGAGGGTCAGCCTGCAAGGCCGGGGTAGGGTGATGGCGCGACCCGGCATGACACAGGCAAGAAACAATGAATTCTTGCGAAGAAGTCACCCCACTCCGACGCTTCGCGTCGCCCCTCCCCCTCGAGGGGAGGGTGGAACGTGGCGCTTGCCCAGGCCTTGCCCCTTTGTGCTCGTTCTACGCTTTCGCCTCCTGTGCGGCGGCCATGAAGGATCGGACCTTGGCGGGATCGAAGCTGCCGAAGGCCGTCCCGGTGCCCTTGAGGGAGGAGGAGACGATCGTGCCGTCGGCGACGGCGTTCACTTCCGCCACATTCTCTGCGGTGACGCTGCCGCCGACCAGGATCGGCACCTGGCCGACCCTGCGCCGGGCGATGGCGATATAGTCGTGCGTCTGAGCGTAGGTCTTGCCGGTGAGGACGAGTCCGTCGGCGGTGCCGAGGCGCACGGCATAGTCGAGGTCGTCCTCGAAGGTGCCGGGCACCAGCGACATGCCGGTGCGGTCGTGGACGTCGGCGAAGATGGCGACATGGTCGGCGTTCCAGCTCGTCCGCGCGCGGATCGCCGCGAAGGCCTGCGCCGATTCGACACCGAACGGCGTCAGCATCGCCCCGACGAAGATCTTGATGCGCACGAAATCGGCCCCCGCGGCGGACGCGACGGCGAACATCGCCTCCGCGTCGTTCTCCAGGAGGTTGAGCCCGACGGGCTTGCCGAAGGCTTGCCGGACCTCGCTCGACACCCGCGTCATCCAGGCGACCTGCGCCTTGGTGGCGTGCAGGTCGGTCGGGACGTCGCCGAGATTCTGCACCATCAGCACGTCGACGCCGTTCTCGGCCAGGATCTGCGCCTCCGCGAGGGCCGGGACGAGGATGTCGTCGATGCCGGCGCCCCGGTAGCGGCTGCTGCCCGGCAGGGCGCCGAGCTGCACCATGCCGATGACCGGCTTCCTGCCGGCGCGGATGAGGGACAGAAGTTCGCTCATCAGGCCGCCGCTCCGCTTTCGGCCTTCTGCGCCGAATTGAAGATCTGGCGGAAATTGACTTCCTGGCGCTTGCGGTTGTCGAAGCCGAGGAAGGCGATGCCCTGCTTGTCGGAGATGTGGCAGGACAGATATTCGAACGGCGCCTTGTAGACGAAGGGCGACAGCGTTTCGGGCACCGGCGGCATGGCGAAGAAGATATCGCAGGCCGCCTTGGCCTCTTCGTCGCCCTCCTCGCCGATGATGATGATGCGCGAGCCCATCTCCCGCGCGGCCTGGGCCTGTTCGAGGCCGCGGTCGTGCCCGGCGCCCGGGGGCAGGATGATGATGGTGTCGGTCATCTCGTCGGTGATGAAGTAATGTTCGTGCGCCCACTCCTCGAGCTCGGAGAGGTGGCAGGGGCGCGTCAGGCCCTCGAACCATTTGGCCATGCCGAAATAGGCGGTGGCATAGTTCGGGCCGCCGCCGAGGATCACCGTCTTGCGATCTTTCGTGAAGCTGGCGGCGATCGCCTCGGCGAGCGTGCCGGAAACGGCATCGGCCTTCGCCATCGCGTCGGGCAGGGCGTGCAGGTCGGCCACCAGCGCCGCGACCTCGGCGGCGTCGAGATTGCCGATGCGCTCGCCGAGGGCGATGCCGGCGATGACGAGGCCGAGCATGCTGGCGGTGTAGGTGATGGTGCCGGGGGTGACGACGCGCGTCCCGTCCGGCTGCTCCTTGATGTTCGGGGTGGCATTGACCTTGATCAGCGTCTCCGCTGTCCTCGCCAGCCGGTTGTCGGCGCTGACGGTGACGCCGAAGGTCCAGGCGCCGCGCTCGCGGGCGAGGCGCACGCCCTCGATGGTGCGCGATACCGTTCCGGAATTGGAGATGCCGAACACGAAGCTGTCCTCGGGCAGGTGGCCCACCAGGTAGCGCGAGAATTCCAGGGCTTCGACCGGCTCGATGAAGCGGCCGGTGGCCAGCGACATGTGCTGCCGCGCGGCGAGGGCGGCGCAATAGCTGTCACCGCAGCCGATCATGAAGCCGTGGCGCAGCGTTCCCGGTTCGCGCGGGGCGACGACGCCGCGCATGAAGTCGAGCATGGCGTCGACATTGTCACGCACGAAACCGGGTTGCATGGCAATCTCTTGCAGCATGACGGTCTTTTCGTTCTGCACGGCAATTCCCTTCATTTGCTTTGGTGCGGCCCGGCCTCGCGGCCCGGCCTTCGTTCAGATCGGATAGGTGCCGGCGCGGGCGCGCAGGGCATCGAGCCGCCGCCTCGCCTCGCCGGGTGTGGCCGCGGCGAGCCGCGAAGAGCCGAGCGCCTCGACGCAGAAGGAGGCGGCGACGGCGCCGAACAGCAGCGCCTCCAGGGGATCGCCCGTGCGGGCAAGGCCGACGAGCGTGCCGCCGCAGAAGGTGTCGCCGGCCCCGGTCGCATCGACGACGTCGACGGGGAGCGCGGGCAGGCGGATGCCCTGCCGGGCGCCGGCCGCATGGGCGACGACGCCGTCGGCGCCGCATTTGACCGCGATCAGCGCGACGTCGGGGCCGATGGCGCGCAGGCGCCGCACGGCCTCGATCGGGTCGGCGTCCGGGAAGAGGGCTTCGGCGTCCTGGCGGCTCGGCAGGAAGAGATCGACGCTGTTCAGGAGCGCGCCGACCTCGTCGAGGCCGACTTTCGCCAGATCGCGGTCGTCGAGGTCGAGGGAGATGAGACGGGTGCCGCTGTCGCGCAGGGCGCCGACGAGGCCGCCATAATGCTGCCAGGGCAGGGGCGCGATATGGGCCGCGTCCTGCCGGCCGGTGGCTACCGCGGAGGGAGCGGGGCTGAAATCGGCCCAGTTGCGTGTCTCCCGCCGGAACACGAAATGCCGCGACCCGTCCTCCTCGTAGAGGCCCCAATTGCGCAGGGTGCGGGGCAGCGCCGGGCAGCGCGAGAGGTCGATGCGCCCGGCCAGCGGACCCAGCGGATATTCCGGACCGACGGGCGCGACGATGCTGGCGCGCTCCCCCCACACCGCCATGCCGAGGGCGGCATACATCGCATTGCCGCCCGGCACGCCCCACCGGGTCGAGCCATCGACGAAGACGAGATCGTCGATGGACAGGTTCCCGAAGGCGGCGAAGGAGGCCGTCATGACTTCATCCCGGCGCGGACCAGGGTGAAGTCGATGACGTCGGAATTGTGGTAGTTGACCGAATAGAGCGAGCGCCGGCCCTCGATGTCGAAATGCGCCTCGCGCATCAGGAGGAGCGGCGAGCGCGGCTTGAGGTCCAGCAAGGCGGCGAAGGTCTTGCCGGCGGAGACCGCGGTCACCGACATCTCGCTGCGCGCCAGCGGCCGCGCCAATTGCTCGGACATGAAACGGTAGATCGAGCTGCCGTCGAAGCGCCGCACCAAGGCGAACTCCCGCGCGGGATCGACGAGGCGGATATATTCATAGGCGACGGCGAGCGGCCGCTCGTCCATCAGGCGCACGCGGCAGATCTGGGCGACCGGGGTATCCTTGGCGACACCCAGCGCCTCGGCGACGCCGCCCTCCGCCGGGACCATCCGGAACGTCATGTCGCGCACGCGAGGTTCGCCGCCGAAGGAGCGGATCAGGGCGCTCATCGAGCGCATGGTGTCGAGGGCGCTGCTGACATGCCGGGACGGGTCGGTGACGAAGGTGCCGACGCCGTGGCGGATGTCGAGCAGGCCGTCGCGCGCCAGGATCCGCGTCGCCTCCCGCAGGGTCGGCCGGCTGATGTTGAGCTGGCGCGCCAGTTCCGCCTCGCCCCGCAGCCGCGTGCCATGCGGCAGCGCGCCCGACTGGATCTGCTCGCGAAGAGCGTTCGAGACGCGCCCCACGAGGTCTTCCCGCGGCACGCCGCCCTGCCAGATGCGTCCGGAAAGATGGGTGATCTGCAGGTCGTCCACGTCGGCCTCCATGCTCGGCAGGCGGAGAATGCGGAAGGACGGCGGCGAAGTCAACTGACATCAGAGGTCAGACGTCTTGTTTCTTTACCGACGGCAAAATACCTCTCGCCCGTTTCGACCGGACATCTAGGCCGGAGCGTGCTGAAGGCCGGTACCCGGGCTTCTCGCGGCCTGTCCGGGCCGGTTTTCACGCCGCCGGGAAAACAGGGGCGGGCGAGACGTCTCCGCTCCCCGAAAATCTGCGCCGACGCCGGCCTGAGCGCGCGCAGGAGATCGGGTCATCTCGTGCCCCGGATGGGATGCGTGTTCACGCCGCCGCCTTGCCGGCGCGGATGGCGTCGCGATAGGCGGCGAGGCCCTCGGCGATGGGGAAGCGCGGCTTCCAGCCGAGATCGGCGGCGATCAGCGCGACGTCGAAGCGCGTCTGCACGTCCGGCACGTCGTCGGCGCCGGGAACGAGGCGCGGGCGCATGTCCGGATGGGCGGCGGCTGCCTTCTCGACGATGGCCGGCATGGTCAGCGCCTCGCCGGAGCCGACATTGTATTCGCGGTGCGGCAGGTCCCTGGCCTCGAGCGCGGCGATCATCGCTTCGGCGACGTCGTCGGCATAGACGTAGTGGTAGACGAAACCGGGGTCGCAGGGGATCTCCGTCTCCACGCCCCTCTCGGCGTTGCGGATCAGCGCGTTGAGATGGCAATTGGCGCGGCGGTAGGGGCCGTAGACCCGGCCGATGCGCAGACTGACGCCGGCGAGGCCGTATTCCACCGCGAAGCCCTGGATCAGCTGCTCGCAGGCGACCTTGGTGGCGCCGTAGACGGAGGTCGGCCGCAGCGGTGTCGCCTCGGTGATGGCCGCCGCGCCGACATCGCCATAGACGCTGATCGAGGAGCAGAACACGAAGCGCCGCATGGCGTGGACGCGGGCGAGGTCGAGCAGCAGGGCGGTCGCGTCGATATTGGCCGAGACGAGCTTGAGCGGCTCGCCCTGCGCCATCATCGGGCCGGAAATGGCGCCGCAATGCAGGACGGCGTCGATCGCCTCCTCGCGGATGAGCGCTTCGAGCGGACCGCGCTCGTCGAGCCCGACCAGCCTCAGCGCGGGATCGTCGCGGCCGAAGCCGGTGATGTCGATCGGGACGACCTTGTGCCCGCGCGCGGCGAGCATCGGCCTCAGGGCCATGCCGATCAAACCGGCGGCGCCGGTCAACAGAACGTTCATGCGGGCTCCTTCTCTTGCGTTCGGGCCGGCCTACAGGGCGACCATGCCGCCGTCGACGCTCACGTCGGATCCCGTCACGAAGGAGGAGCCGTCCGAGCAGAGGAACAGGATGACGGCGGCGACCTCCGGCGATTCGGCGAAGCGGCCGATCGGCGTCAGCGGCAGGAAGGCGGCGCGCTGGGCGTCGGTGACGTCGCGCTGGATGCCGGTCATCGTCGTGCCCGGCGACACCGAATTGATCTGGACGTTGTGGGGCGCGTATTGCACTCCGGCCTGCCGCGTCAAGGCGAGGACGGCCCCCTTGGAGGCGCAGTAGGCGGCGGCGTCGCGCAGGCCGATATGGGCCGCCGTCGAGGCGACGTTGCAGATCTTGCCGCTCCGGCGCGCCACCATCCCCGGCAGCACGGCGCGCATGCCGAGCCAGACGCCCTTGGCGTTGATATCGAGGATGCGGTCCCACACCGCCTCGGACACGTCGATCGCGGTGTCGCCGGCCACGGCGATGCCGGCATTGTTGACGAGGATGTCGATGCGGCCGTGGCGGCCGAGCACGTCCTGCACCAGCTCCGTCCAGCCTTCGGCGTCGCGCACGTCGAGGCTCGCGGCTTCCGCCCGTCCGCCGGTCGCCCGGATCGCGGCGGCGGCTTCGTCCGCCTCCTTCCAGTCGACGCAGATCACCGTGGCGCCGCCGGTGGCGAAGCCCTCGGCGGCGGCGCGGCCGATGCCACTGCCGGCCCCGGTGACGATGGCGATCTTGCCGTCGAATTGCGGCGAGGGAGAGGGCATGGCTTCAATCCGGATTGGCGAGGGATGCGGGCGCGAACGGCCGCAGGGCGGGCGAAGTGGCGAGGAAGTCGAGGAGGTCGCGGTCGCGGCCATGGCCGGCCACGAGCTGCAGCCCGATGCCGCCTTGCGCGTCGGTCATCGCGACGGGCACCGTCACCGCCGGCAGGCCGGTGACGTTCATCCAGCCGGTGAACACGGCGTGGCCGCGCGGGCCGACCTCGCGGCCGTCGATCTCGGGCGGGAAGATGGTGTCGGCCGGCCAGGCGAGGGCCGCGGTGGCGGGGCAGAGCAGCAGATCGTAGTCGCGGAAGAACAGGCCGGCGGCGCTGCGCACCTCGGCGGCGGCGGCGAGGGCGTCGAGCAGCTCGCCCGCCGTGCGGGCGGCGCCCTGTTCGGCCAGCGCCCTGGCGCTGGGATTGACGAGCGCCTGCCAGCCCTCGAATTTCGACAGGTGCCAGGCGAGGCCCGCCTGCATGATCGCGGTCCAGGCGGCGGTGACGCGGTCGGCGTCGAAGGGCGCCTCGATCGTCTCGACCCGGGCGCCGGTTTCCGCGAGCGCCGCGGCGATGCGGCGGCTCGCCGCCGCGATGCGCGGGTCGACGGGATTGGCGCCGATCGCCGGCATGAAGGCGATGCGCGGCTCGGCGGGGAAGGGCCGCGCCGGGGCGGCGGTCGCCAGCGTGCGCGGATCGGCGGGATCGAAGGTCTCCAGCACCTCGCGCACGCTGTCGAGATCGGCGGCGGACCGGCCGATCGCGCCGACGACTTCGAAATCGGCCAGGAGCTGCGGAAAGCCGTCATAGCGCGTCACATGGCCGATCGACGGCTTGAGGGCGAACAGCCCGCAATGGGCGGCCGGGCGGCGGATGGAGCCGCCGGCGTCGGTGCCGATGGCGAGCGGCCCGATGCCGGCCGCGACCGCCGCCGCGCCGCCGCCGGTCGAGCCGCCCGGCGTCATGCCGCGCGCATGCGGGTTGAACGTCGTGCCGAAGACGAGGTTGCCGGTATAGCCCTGCACCGTGAATTCCGGCACGTTGGTCTTGCCGAACAGGAGGGCGCCGGCCGCCCGGAGGCGGGCGACCGCCGGCTCGTCGTGATCGGGCACGAAGTCGCGGTGCAGCCGGCTGCCCCAGGTGGCCGGCAGGCCCGCGAGGTAGAGATTGTCCTTGATGCTGATCGGCACGCCGTCGAGCACCGAGAGCGGGGCGCCGTTCTCCCAGCGCAGCGTCGAATCGAGCGCGGCCAGCGTGGCGCCTTCGCGGTCGACGGCGATCACCGCATTGAGGCCGGGATTGACCGCGTCGAGGCGGTCGAAGACGGCGTCCATCACCGCCGTCGGCGAGAACGCGCCGGTGCGATAGCCGGCGACGAGCTCGGCGGCCGTCAGGGACCAGAGGGGGGCGGTGTCCGAGGTGCTCACGCCGGTTCTCCCACCCGTGATGATGCCGGCAGCGGTATGTCGCGATAGAGCTGGGCCAGCTTCTGCCGGAAGGCGGGCTCGGTCTTGCGGATTGTGCCGGCGACCGGATCGGCGCCCGCCAGCATGGTGTCGGTGGCCTCGCGCGAGAAGTCGACGACGAAGCGCACCCGATCGGCGCGCCGCGCTTCGACGCGCTCGGAAACCGTCGCCACCGGACGTCCCTCGGCGAGGGCCGCCCGGATCTCGTCGACGACGACGCAGGCGTCCTCGCAGGCCTGGGTCGCGCCCTGGCCGAGCGTCGGCACCATCGGATGGGCGCTGTCGCCGACGAGCAGGATGCCGGGCTCGCGCCCATAGGCGACGCTGCCTTCCTGCAGCCGCGCCCAATGGATGCGCTCGGCATGGCGCTGCACCGCCTCGATCAGGTAGCCGGCCTGCGGGGAGGGCGTCCCGGAGGCGGGCCGGTAGAGTTCGCCGAGGAAGGCCGGCTGCTTCATGTCCTCGGCGATGCCGCTGCCCGGGGGGATCGGGAACGAGCCGGCGCAATAGATGAAATCGCCGGGCACGCGGAAGGCGAGCAGCCGGTTGGATCCGTTGAACCACTGGGCGTAGTCGTCAATCGGACAATCGGGCCCGGCCGGGAACAGCACGCGGTAGAGGCAGACGCCGAGAAAATGGGGCGTCTCCGGCCCGCCGAGGACGAACTCCCGGATCTGCGAATAGCGTCCGTCGCCGGCGATCAGCAGATCGATGTCCTCGATGCGGCTCTCGGTGCCCGAAGCGCGGTCCCGCCAGACGACGAAGGGGCTGCCGTCCGCCCGTCCGCATTGCGTCAGCTCGGCGGAGAAGCGCACATGCTCGCGGATCGGCTCGCGCAGCAGCGCGTAGAGCTCGGCCCAGCGGATGCGGATGCCGGCATTGTCGGCGACGGTGGCGAGGTCGAGGTCCATCAGCACCCGGCCGTCGGTGAGCGAGACCTGCCAGCTCTGCCAGGGCAGGCTGTTGGCGATGATGGCCTCGGCGCTGGCGGGCAGGTGCAGCTTCAGGCATTTCATCGCGTTCGGGCCGATATTGAGGCCGGTGCCGGCTTCGGCATGATCGAGGGGGCTGACCCGCTCCAGGCAGGTGAGTTCGATGTCGTCGCGCCCGGCCAGGCCCGCCGTGATCAGGCTGCCGGCGATGCCGGCGCCGACGACCACGATGCGCTGCTTCTTCGCCGCGTTCATCTCAGGCGTCCGGCCGGTCGGCGATGACCGCGATCATGCCGCCGCCATCGGGGCCCTGATGCTCGGCGCCGCCGGACACGAACAGGCCGGTATCGTTGAGGATGCTCGCCGCGATGGCGCCGACCGCCCCGCGGATGTGGCGCTGCTCGTTGATGTCGCCGTCGTTGAGCATGGTGTGCGGACGCCCGCGGATGAGGCCGTCGCGCTGCGCCTCGCATTTGATGAAGGCGGCGCGCACGCGGCCCGCCTCCATCTGCGGGGCAGGCGAAAAGCCGAGGCGCTGCACCATGGCGTGGATGCTGGCGACGTCGAGCGCGTCCGTCATGGTGGTGTGCTCGATGGCGAGCGGGCCGGACCAGGCCCGGCTCATGCCGACGACGATCACCTCGTTGCAGTCGACCTCGACGCCCGCCGACATCGACGCCACCGACGAATAGAGCGAGAAATCCTTGAGCACGGCGGCCTCGACCGCCTTGTCGGCCGGCACCTCGCCGAGCGCCTTGGCGACGCCGAGCGCGCAGGCCGCGCGGCCGAAGCTCATCAGCTTGCCGGGATTGTCGGTGGCGGGCGGACGGCCGGAGCGCTGGTCTTCGAGAATGTCGGCGAGCGTGAAGGCCGGGCCCTTGACCTGCACGAAATGCACCTCCTCGATGGCGGCCTCGGCGATGGCCGCGGTGACCGAGGCGGCGATGGCGTCGATCTGGGCCTGCCGGCCGATGTCGGACGGGCGCATCGGCGCGGTGAAGGCGACGCCGATCGCGAGCGCCGGCTCGCCGCCGGCGGCCGCACCGTCCGGCGCGACGGTGAAGACGGTGTAATGCGGCGACAGCACGCCCTCGACGCCGCCCGAGAACACGAACGGGATCTTCTCGCGCACGGCTTCCGGCGAACGGCCGGTGCGCTCGCCGATCAGGATCGAGAGGCAGAGGGTGAGATAGCCGCGGGTGTAATCATTGACGAGGCCGTTGCCGTGCGTCTTGCCGATGACCGCGACGATCTGCGAGGCATCGATCGCGCCGCTGTCGATGGCGGCCTTGAGGCCTGAGACGTCGCTGGGATCGGCAATACTGAAGCGGTGGACATCGGCGCGCACGGGCGAACTCCGGAGATGACTGGACGAGGGCGAGTCAAATCAGACGTCAGACGTCTGATGAGAGCGTGATTGGGGTTTCCGCGCAAGCGGAAATTTCGGCGGCGTCCGCGCCGCGGATGCGGACGAGCCGGTTGGCGAGGGTGCCGATCGAGTCGGCGACGAGCTCGACCATGTCGCCGTCCTGCGGGAAGCGGCCGATCTCCAGCCCCGTGCCGCCGGCGGCGGTGCCGGAGGCGAGGAACTCGCCGGGCTGGAGCGTCTCGTCCCTGGAGAAGTGGACGATGAGGTCCTCGAAGCTGTGCAGCATGCCGGCGGAGGTGCCGCTGGCCCAGAGCTCGCCATTGACGCGGGCTTCCAGGGCGAGGGCGTAGGGATCGGGGATCTCGTCGGGGGTGACGATCCACGGGCCCATGGCGTTGGCGCCGTCGAAGCTCTTGGATTTCGAGGGGCCGAAGCCGGATCGGCTCTCGACGAGCTGGAAGTCGCGCGCCGACATGTCGTTGTAGAGGGTGTAGCCGAAGATGCAGCGGCTCGCCTCGGCGGGGCGGATGTTGCGCCCGCCCCGGCCGAGGAAGAGGCCGAATTCGAGCTCGAAATCCATCACCCGGCTCGCCTGCGGCCATTGCACCACGGCCCGGTGGCCGACGACGTTCAGCCGGTTCTGGAAATAGGAGACCGGGCGGTCGACGAACACCGGCGGCACGGCCGGCAGCGGCTGCAATTCCTCCGGCGTCGGCGCACGCCCTTCGAGGAAGGCGGCAACCCGGCGCATGCCGATGGGCGCGTGGCGGATATGGCCGGGGAAGAGGGCGGCTTCGCGCAGTTGCCGCGGCTCCGGCACGGGAGGCAGGAAGGCGACCGCGTCGAGCGGCACCAGGAAGGCCGCCTCTGCGCCTTCGCGCTCCGCCAGGCGGCGCACCCGGTCGAGGCCGGCCTCGCCGGCGTCGATCAGGTCCAGCATGGTGCGCAGGGCGGCGTCGGGGGCGGAGCCGGTCGCCGCCTGGGCGGCGGCCACGTCGAAGGCATGGCGCTCGCCGGGCGCCACCACGCCCACGAAGCGATGCCCCTGCCGTTCGAAGGTTCCGAGCTTCATGCGCCGTTCCCGTCCGTCCTCGCCCCGCTCTCAGGCCGGCGCGAAGACGTAGAAGGAATGGACATAGCCGAGCAAGATGGCGGCATACCAGGCCAGGACGAGGGCGAGCATCAGCGTGCACACCGCCATGCCGGCGGCCGTCATGCGCGGCGCCTCGACGAAGGTGCGCTGGGGATAGGCGCCGAAGGCGCGCGCCTCCATCGAGATCACCATCATCGACGCCTTGCGCAGGCTGCCCACCAGGAGCGGCATGGCATAGCGCTTGGTCTCACCGATGCGTCCGGCGATGCCGCCCTTGCGCACCACGCCGCGCACCGACTGGGCGGCGCGGATCGTCTTGATCTCCTCCTCGATGGTCGGGATGATGCGCAGCGCGATGAAGAAGGCGTAGGCGATGCGGTAGGGCACGCGGATCTGCGTCACCAGCGCGATCGCCAGCTCGCGCGGATCGGTGGTGCTGACGAAGACGAGCGAGGACAGGATGATGGCATAGATGCGCAGCGCCGAGGCGATGGCGTAGTCGGCGCTCTCGGCATAGATCGGATGGCCGAAGATGCGGAAGGCGACATGCGTGCCGGGCAGCGTCAGGGTCTGGATCACCAGGAAGCTCAGGCAGGCGAGGCCGAACAGCCAGGTGCCGCGGAAGACGACCGCGAAGGACAGGCCGGCGAGCGCGAAGGCGGTGAACAGGATCGCCAGCGTGACGACGATCTGCACCCAGCCGATATAGGCGCCGAAGGCGAGGAGGGAGACGCCGACGAGCCAGGCGAGCTTGGTCAGCGGGTCGAGGTGGTGGAAGAAGGAGTTCCCGGCCCGGAACTGGAAGGCGGTGGAGCGGTTCATGCGGGCGTCCTCTGGGGTCCGGCGATGGTGCCGGCGAGGTCGGCGAGGGAAAGGGTCGGGCGCACCGCGCTTTCCGGATGCAGGTTGGCGAGGGCGCGGCTGATCTCGAAGACGGGCGGCACCAGCAGCCCCGCTTCCTGGATGAGGCCGGAATCGGCGAACATCGCCTCCGGCCGGCCGTCGAACAGGAGCCTGCCGCGGCTGATCACCAGCGCCCTGTCGGCCCATTCGGCGACGAGGCGGACGTCATGGGTGATCATCAGGATGGTGGTGCGGTAGCGTTCGCGCAGGCGCGCCATCAGGCCCATGAGCTGCTGGGCGCGTTCATGGTCCTGGCCGATCGTCGGCTCGTCGAGCACGAGCAGATGCGGCTCCAGCACCAGCATGGTGGCGACGCTGAGGCGGCGGCGTTCGCCGAGGCTGAGCGAGAAGGGCGAGCGGTCGCGGTAGCGCTGCAGGTCGACGATGCCGAGCACCTCGTCGACGCGCTCCTTGATCGCCGCCTCGGAATAGCCGCGGACCTGCAGGCCGTAGGCGATCTCGTCCCACACCCGGTCGGTGACGAATTGATGGTCCGGATTCTGGAAGACGTAGCCGATCTCGGCGGCGATGTCGCGGGCGGTGAGGCCGGCGATATCCTTGCCTTCCAGCAGGATGGTGCCGCGCGGCGGCGGGTTGATGTGCATCAGCAGGCGGGCGAGCGTGGTCTTGCCCGAGCCGTTGCGCCCGCACAGCGCGATCATCTCGCCGCGGCCGAGGTCGAAGGAGATGTCGGCGAGGATCGGCAGCTTGCGCTCATAGCCGAAGCGCAGGTCGACGACGCGCAGGAAGGGGGCGACCTCCTCGCCGGCGGGAACGGCGGCCGGCAGTGCCGGCGGCATGCCCTCGCCGAGATGGCGTTCGGCGAACTGCACGGCTTCGCCGACATTCAGCGGCATGTCGGCGGCGGCAAGCGGAAAGCCCATGGCGTCGGACAGCGCCAGCGCGAATTCGCAGGCCTGCGGGAACCAGGCGCTGGTCGGCACCGTGCCCTGCTCCTCGGAATGGGCGGTCCGGCGCTGGGAGAAGGCTTCGCGCGGCGTGCCGTCGAAGACGACGGTGCCGCGGTCCATCATCACCACGCGCGAGACGCGGTCGGCGAGCTCGTCGACGCGGTGCTCGACCATGACGATGGTGGTGCCGGCCTCGCGGTTGAGCTTTTCCAGCACGGCGAAGATCTCGGCCATACCGGCCGGATCGAGATTGGCGGTGGGCTCGTCGAGGACGAGCAGCCGCGGCCGCGCCGCGAGCACGGCGGCGATGCTCACGCGCTGTTTCTGGCCGCCGGAGAGATCGAAGATCGAGCGGTCGCCGAAGCCGTCGAGGCCGACGAAATCCAGCGCCTCGGCCTGGCGCTGCAGGATCTCGGCGGCGGGGCGGCACAGATTCTCCAGCCCGAAGCACACTTCGTCGCGCACCCGCGTGTTGATGATCTGCGCCTCGGGATCCTGGAACACCATGCCGACTTCGGTGGCGAAGGTGGCGACCTTGGTGGTGGCGACGGGCTTGCCGTAGACGGTGACCTCGCCCGACAGCGTGCCTTTGAGGGTATGCGGGATCGTACCGTTGAGGAGCTGCAGCAGCGTGCTCTTGCCGCAGCCGCTCGGGCCGAGGATGAGGACGAACTCGCCCTCGTCGACCGTCAGCGAGACATTGTCGAGGACGTAGTTCGCCTCGCCTTCGTAAGCGTAGGAAACGGCGCGGATCTCGATCGCATGCTCATGCCCCGGCATCGCCGCGGCGGCCGCCCCGCCCTGCATCGCCGGGATTGCGGGCGCGTCCGCGGGAGGGTGGAGGCTGCGCGGGGGCGCAGCCTCCACGGCGGGATCGACTGCAAGGGCCATGGCACCGTTTCCCGCTGCGTTGTCCATCAGGCCGGCGACCGTTGCGGCTGGACGGGCGATTCGGCCGTGGCGAGGGCGGTGCCGCGCAGCACGCCGGCACGGGCGAGCGCAAGGGCGATCGGCTTGACGAGGATGATCGCATAGACCGCGCCGCTCGCCATGCGGATGATGAGGGCGAGGAGATTGTAGCTGATGCCCATGTCGCCGACGCCGAAGAAATAGACTTCCGGGATCTGCTGCAGGAGCGGGGCGAGGGCGCCGGAGAGGGCGAGCACCGACAGCGTCCACTTCTTGTAGCCGTAGAAGGCGAAGCCGAGATCCGACATGAAGCCCTGAAGGAAGCCGGCGCCGAGCACCATGATGCCGTTCGGATTGCCCGACAGCACCTGCGCCACGCCGTTCATGGTCTCGGCGATGGTGGCCGCGCCCGGCTTGCGGATGATGTAGCCGCAGAGCGGGCCGGAGATGTAGAAGCCGCCGCAGACCGCGGCGAAGGCCAGGAAGCCGTAGCTGCCGGAGAAGGTCATGAAGAGGCGGCCGAGCATGGCGTTGGGCGTGCCGAGCACGCCGTTGATCACGCCGATGATCGCCATGATCACGATCTCCATCAGCGTGAAGCTGACGAAGAATTTCCCGCTCGTGCGGTTCATGAAATAGGCGATCGCCGCCAGGACCACGCCGATGACGGCGACGATCAGATAGATAATGCCAACAGTCATAGGAAGTGCCTCGCAGCTTGAATGAGAGCCAGTGCGTGCGCCGGCAGGAGCCGGTATCCGCTGCGATCGACCTCGTTTGTTCAGGTTTCCGACATTGCGGCAAGCCGCCTTCAGAAGAGCCCCTCGCACCCTCTGTCCGATCGCCGAATGAATAATGCATTCAATTTTTCGGGTGGGACAGTTGAAGATGTCACCAAAAGGCTGCTTGATTGCATAAATAATATGCAGTCCAAATTTTAGACAAAGCCCCCTACTCCGCGGCGGCGGCCGTCGGCGTGTCCGCGCCCAGCAGCGCCGCCAGCGCACTCTCGACGCCGCCGCTGCGGTGGGGAATGCCGCAGGCGCCGAGGCCCATCTCGATGGCGGCGAGGATGCCGAGCAAAGTGGGGTCGTTGAAGTCGCCGAGATGGCCGATGCGGAACACCCGGTCCGTGAGCTGCCCGAGCCCGTTGCCGAGCGACACCGAGGACTGGTCCAGGATCGTGGCGCGCAGCGCATCGGCCGAATATCCGGCCGGCAGGCGCACGGCCGTCAGCGCGGCGGACGCCTCGCGGAGATCGGCGGCCTGGATGTCGAAGCCCCAATGCCGCACGCAGCGTCGGACCGCGTCCGCCGCCCGCAAATGGCGCCGGAACACGGCGTCCATGCCTTCCTCCTCCAGCATGTCCAGGGCGACCGCGAGGCCCTGGAGGAGGTTGGTGGACGGCGTGTAGGGGAAGAAGCCCTTGTCGTTCGATGCCAGCATCTCCTCCCAGTCCCAGAAGGCGCGCGGCATCCCGGCCGTCGCGGATGCGGCCCTCGCCGTCGGGGAAACGGCGTTGAAGCTGAGGCCGGGCGGCAGCATCAGGCCCTTCTGCGAACCCCCGACGGTGACGTCGACACCCCATTCGTCGTGGCGGTAGTCGATCGAGCCGAGCGAGGAAATGGTGTCGACGAGCAGCAGGGCGGGATGGCCGGCCCGGTCGATCGCCCGGCGCACGGCGGCGATGTCCGAGGTCACGCCGGTCGAGGTCTCGTTATGGACCACGGCCACCGCCCGGATCCGCCGTTCGCCGTCCGCGCGCAGCTGCGCCTCGATGCGGGCGGCATCGACGCCGGACCGCCAGTCGCCGGGCAGGAGGTCGACGTCGAGGCCCAGCCGGCGCGCCATCCGGCTCCACAGCGTGGCGAAATGGCCGGTCTCGGCCATCAGGATGCGGTCGCCCGGCGACAGCGTGTTGACGAGCGCGGCTTCCCAGGCGCCGGTGCCGGAGGCCGGATAGATGATGACCGGCTGCGTGGTGCCGAACACGCCGCGGATACGCTCCAGCACCGAGCGCGCCAGCTTCTGGAACGTCGGGCCGCGATGGTCGATGGTCGGCTGGGCGATCGCGGCCAGAACGCGCAGCGGCGTATTCGTCGGCCCGGGAATCTGGAGGAAGGGTCGTCCTGGCACACGGGGCATCGGCGTGAGATCTTTCTGGGACGCCATGCCCATCACGGCGTTTCCCTCGATTTATCCCTTATGTGAATAATGAATGCAATATTATGAATTGCGATAATTCGGGGCTTTGCTAGAGAGGAGGGGATCGGGCGTTTGCGGCATCGTCGCGCGGGCGCGGTCCGGGGTGACGATCACCGGCCGAATGCGATAGTTTGGAGCGGCATTGCCGATCCACCGGAACGGAGAGACATGACGCTCGCGGAGTTTCCTTCGACGATCAGCCGCCGCTATCTGCATGACGAGGTCGTCGCGCGTCTGCGCGACCTCATCCTGTCGGGAGAGCTGGAGCCGCGCTCCCGCGTCAACGAGGCGGCGCTGTGCAAGCGCTTCGACATTTCGCGCACGCCGCTGCGCGAGGCCATCAAGCTGCTGGCGGCCGAGGGGCTGCTCGAGCTTCTCCCCAACCGCGGGGCCCGCGTCACCGCCCTGTCGACGCGGGAGGTCGAGGACGTCCTCGAAGTAGTCGCCGCGCTCGAGGGCGCAGCCGGCGAGCTCGCCTGCAGCCACATCACCGACACCGAGATCGCGGCGCTCGAGCGGATGCAGGAGACCATGGTCGAGGCGTGGAGGGCGCAGGATGCGCCGCGCTATTTCGCCTTCAACCGCCAGATCCACGAAGCGATCATGCTGGCCTCGCGCAACACCGCCCTGCAGGGCGTCTATGCCATGATGGCCGGGCGCATCCAGCGGGCGCGCTATTCGGCCAACAAGACGCCGGAGCAATGGGTCCACGCCATCCAGGATCACGGCGAGATGCTGAAATTCCTGCGCGCCCGCGACGGTCTCGCCCTCGGCGCCCTCATGCGCCGGCACATCCGCAGCAAGCTGCCGGTGATCACGGCTGCGTTCGGCAAGGCTGCGCAGGAGCGCAATCAAGGCATCATGGTTTCAGGCTGAACCGCAGAGCCCGTCATTCCGGCTGAAGCGAAAAGCCGGAACCCCTGATCGCGCCATTGGCAGGACGGTGTTCATGGGTTCCGGGCTCGCCCTCCGGGCGCCCCGGAATGACGACAGCTATTCGATGAACGTATCACGCTCTGGAGCGGGGCGTTTCGAGCCTGATTGACGCCCCGTCAGCCGCCTTCGAGGCCCGCCAGCACGATGTCCGGCGCGGCGCCCCAGCGGGCGAATTCGGCGACGAGTTCGGCTTCCGAGGCATCCGCGTGGATGCCGGTGCGCACCAGCGCCGCGACGGCGCCAAAGCGATGAGCGCCCGCGATGTCGTGCTCGACGCTGTCGCCGACGCACAGGATGTCCTGCGGACGCGGCGAGCCGACCAGCGCCGCCGCGGCGGCATAGATCGCCGGATGCGGCTTGCCGATCCAGGTGACCGGCCCGCCGAGCGAGGCATAGAGCGCGGCGATGGCGCCGGCGCCGGGGAACGTCCCGTTCACGCCCAGCGCCAGCCTGTCCGGGTTGGTGCACAGGCACGGCACGCCGCGCGCCGCGGCAGGCCCGAGCTGCCTTTCATACGCGTCCAGGGGCACGCGATCGCCCTGGCTGCCGCCGATGATGACGAGGTCGGCATCCGCCCCGTGCTCGGTGATCGAGAAGCCCGCGGCGTCGGCGAGATCGTGCTCGTCGGAGGAGGAGAGGGTCAGGCAGCGCGTGGCCGGGCCCGGCGCGACCGCGATGTCGCCCCTCTCCAGCATGGCGCGCGCCACGTCGCCCGAGGTGAGGAAGTGATCATAGAGGTCCCGTGCGAAGCCGAGCCTGGCCATGCGCTCCGCATTGGCCTCGCCGGGCTTGCCCGAATTGGAGATGATGACGGTGCGCGTGCCGCGCTGCCGCAGCAGCCGCAGCGCCTCGACGGCGCCGGGATAGGGGCGCCGTCCGTCATGCAGCACGCCATACTGGTCGAGGAAGACGACGCCGAAGGCGGCGGACAGCGGGCCGAACAGAGGGAGGCCGTTCATGTCGCGGAATCTCCGGGCCGGGAAAGCAGAAGCCGTGCCGTGCCGACGCAGGCTTCCTGCGACAGGGCCGGCTCGAAGGGCACGCCGAGCCGGCGTTGCCGCATGCGCGCCCACGCCTCGTTGCCGGCGCCGCCACCGACGCTGCGCACCGAGAGCAGGGCGGGTGCACCGAGCTCGGCGAGGCGGCGATAGGCGAGCGCCTCGATCGCGGCGATGCCTTCGAGCACCGCCTGGAAGAAGAGAGCGTCGTCGGCCGGGCGCGGCGCGAGGCGCGGCTCCAGGCCGGGGTCGTTGACGGGAAACCGCTCGCCCGGCCGGCCCAGCGGATAGAAATCGAGGCCGGTCGGATGCTCGGGCCTGAGCCGGGCCGTCAGGGCGACGAGGTCGGCGCCCGGAAACAGGCTGTCGATCACCCTGCCGCCCGTGTTGGAGGCGCCGCCCACCAGCCAGCGGTCGCCGAGGCGATGGCTGTAGACGCCATAGGCCGGCTCGAACACCGGGGCGTCGGACAGGAGCTTGATCACCAGGGTCGAGCCCAGCGCCGTCACGCCGTCGCCGACCCGGTCGGCGCCGGTCGCCAGGAAGGAGGCGCAGCCGTCGGTCGTGCCGGCATGGACGATGGTGCCCGGCGGCAGCCCCAGCGCCCGTCCCGCTTCGCCGACCGGACCGATCGCGGCGCCGGGCTCGACGACGTACGGGAGCTTGGCCAATACGGCCCCGGTGCGCGCGATCCAGGCCGGCCATTGCCGCGCCACCGGATCATAGCCGGTCTTGAGGGCGTTGTTCTCGTCCGAGCGGTCGAAGCGCCCGCTCAGCCGGCCGGCCACCCAGTCGGCCTGGTGGAGGCAGCGGCGGACGCCGGCGCGATCCTGCATCGCCAGCACCCGGGCGAGGCCGGAGGTTCGCCCTAGGGCAGGGCTGCCGGCCGGCGCCTCGGCGGTGACGCGCGCGAGGACGGCGTCGTCCGTGCAAGGTTCGTCATACATCGAGGCGGGGCCGACGGGCTCGCCGGCTTCGTCGATCGCCACCACGGTGCCGGAGGTGCCGTCGACGGCCAGCGCCCGGAGAGCGGACAGGTCGTGGCCCTCCCTGAGTTCGGCGAGGCAGAGGCGCACCGCCCGCCACCAGGTCTGCGGGGCCTTGGGATCCTCGCCGATGGTGGCGAAGCGCGCCGCCGCCGTGCCGACGAGGTCGCCGCCCTCGGCGAGGAGCGCGGCGCGCACGCCGGAGGTGCCGACATCGATGCCGAGCAGCCGCGGCGTCACGGCGCGGCCTCCTTGGCGCGAGTCTTGGCATCGAGCGTCTGGCGATACTGCTCGGCCTCCCAATGCGTCAGCTCGTAGTCCTGCGCCTTCGACAGGTAGTTGAGGACGGCATCGGCCGGGATGCGCGAGGCGACGTCCCACAGGCAACGCGCCAGGGCGTCGGCGGCCGGGGTGGTCGAGCGGTGCAGGACGACGCCGAGACCGCGCAGCAGCAGCATGGCGGGCGGCCCGTCCTTGGCCTCCTCGCGGCGGATGGCGGCACCGGCGGCGACGTCGTCCGTCTCGACGATGCCGGGCCCGAGGAAGATGACGTGATCGGGATAGAGCGATCCCTGGCGGACATGGCCGAAGCTGACGGGATCGAGCGCGACGCCATGGGCGAAGAGGTCCGCCGGCAGCCGGTAGTCGCTGCCCCGCACTGCGTCCTCGAGCCTGCCGAGGTCGGCGGGCGGCGCGGGCCGCGCCGGCGACGCCAGAGCGAGGCAGACGCGGTCGAGGCGGTCCTCGACCTCGGCCACGCTGGCGCCGGAGACGACGAGGCCGTGATTGCCGAGGACGAGGACGTTGGTCTCCGGCTTCTGGCGCGCGGCGATCGCCGCCGAAAGCGGCACGCCCGGCCGGCAATAGGGCACGAAGGCCCATGCGACGTCCTCCAGCGGCGCGAGCCTTTCGCCGATGCGGGCCTCCCCGTCCTGCCGTGCCGCCAGCGCGAGCGTCTCGACGCAGTGGATATGGGCGACGACGGCGTGCGGGATGACGGCGTGGACGCTGGTCTCGATCGACGGGCGCAGGTTCGAGACATTGGCCGCCTGGTCGACGAAGTCGACGGCCGTCTCCGCACGGGGATCCCCGCCCGCCAGCGCCGCGCGCAGCGGCTCGATCCGCACGGGGACCATGATGTCGCGGTCGAGCGCATGGGCGAGCCAGGTGCCGGACGCCTTGATCCACATGATGCCCTCGCGCTTCAGCGAGGTGTTGCCGCCGGCCGCCTGGGTCTTGGCGGAATCGTCCCCCAGCATCGCCGAGAAGGCACGCAGCGCCCGGAATTCATCGTCACCGGCCATCGATTGCGTCATGTCTGTCGGTCTCCGGTGGATCACTGATGGCACGGGATCGGGATTTGAACGAGGGGCGTTGCCCGCGAGCCAAAGCGTGTTGCGGTGTGAAGGATGGGCGTTCCCTCACCGCCTGCCCGCCATCCAGGCCTCGAAGCCTGCGATCTCGATGTCGGTCATGTGCAGGCCGTGCTTGGTGCGCCGGCTGAGGATGTCCTCCGCCGTCGCCGCCCATTCCCGGTCGATCAGGAAGCGCGCCTCCCGCTCGTAGAGCGTGCCGCCGAAGGCACGGCCGAGATCGGCGAGCGAGGTGGCGCCCTGGAGGAGGTCGTCGCCGCGGGTGCCGTAGCGCCGGGCATAGCCGAGCGCGACGTCGGCCGGCAGGAAGGCGTGGCGCTGCCGGAAGCCGGCCAGAAAGCGGTCGAAATCCGCATCCGGCATGTCGCCGCCGGGGAGAGAGGCGCGCTGCGTCCAGGCCGGCCCCATTTTCGCGAAGAACGGGGCGAGCTTTTCGAGCGCGTGTTCGGCGAGCTTGCGGTAGGTCGTGATCTTGCCGCCGAACACCGAGAGCATCGGTGCCGCTCCGTCCGGCGCGTCGACGTCGAACACATAGTCGCGCGTCACCGCGCTGGGATTGGCGGCCTTGTCGTCATAGAGGGGACGCACCCCGGAGAAGGCGTGCACGACGTCGGCGGGCTTGAGATCGACCTTGAAATAGCGGTTGACCACCCCGAGCAGGTAGTCGACCTCGGCGGGCGCGATCGCCACCTCGCTCGCCGGTCCGTCGAAGGGAATGTCTGTCGTGCCGATCAGGCTCAGATCGCCTTCATAGGGGTTGACGAAGATCACGCGCTTGTCGGTGTTCTGCAGGAGATAGGCCTGCTCGCCCTCCCAGAATTTCCGCATGACGATATGGCTGCCCTTGACGAGGCGCACCCGGTTCTCGGCATTGCTGCCGGTCGAGCGCAGCACGTCCTCGACCCAGGGCCCCGCGGCATTGACGATGACCTTGCCGCGCGCCGTCAGGCGCCCGCCGCCCGCTTCGTCCGCCAGCTCCACGGTCCAGGCGTCGTGCCCGCGCCGGGCGCCGACCAGCGGCGTGCGCGTGCGGACCGTGCCGCCCCGCATCTGCAGGTCCAGCGCGTTGAGCACGACGAGCCGGGCATCGTCGACCCAGCAGTCGGAATATTCGAAGGCCTTGCGATAGGCGGGCCGGATCGGCCGTCCCTCCGGGGCGGTGGCAAGGTCGAGGCTGCGGGTGGGCGGCAATTTCCGGCGGCCGCCGAGATGGTCGTAGAGGAAGAGGCCGAGCCGGATCATCCAGGCCGGGCGCTGCTCCGGGCTGTGCGGCAGCACGAAGCGCATCGGCCAGATGATGTGGGGCGCGGCGGCGAGCAGCACCTCGCGCTCGATCAGCGCCTCGCGCACGAGGCGGAACTCGTAATATTCGAGGTAGCGCAGCCCGCCATGCACGAGCTTGCCGGAGCGGGAGGACGTGCCCTGGGCGAGGTCGTCCTTCTCGCACAGAAGGACCGAGAGGCCGCGCCCGGCCGCGTCGCGGGCGATGCCGGCGCCGTTGATGCCGCCCCCCACGACGATGAGGTCGAATGATCCGAGGTCCTGCATGTCGCCGGCCGTTCCTTTCAGGGTCTGCCTTGTCGTGTCCGCCCGTTCAGCACGGGTTGAGGGGCGGCTCGCCGGCGATGTAGCGGCGGACCTCCTCGGCCGCGGCCTCGGCGGCGAACGTCACCGTCTTCACCGAGGCGCCGGCGATATGGGGCGTCAGCGTGACGTTGTCGAGCTGCAGCAATTCCCAGTCCGGCGGCACCGGCTCGATGCCGAAGGTCTCGATCGCCGCGCCGCGCAGGTGCCGGCTCTTGAGGGCCTCGGTCAGCGCCGCATAGTCGACGAGCGGCCCGCGCGCCGTGTTGACGAAATAGGCGCCCGGCTTCATCGCGGCGAACTGCTCGGCGCCGATGAAGCCGGTCGTCTCGGCGGTGACGCGCGCATGCAGCGTCACCACGTCGGATTCGGCCAGGATCCGTTCGAGCGAGACGTGCTCGACGCCGTCCTTGAGATCGTCGACGGAGAGCTGGACATAGGGATCGCAGACCAGCACCTTGCAGCCGAACGCCTTGAGGATGCGCACCACCTTGGTGCCGACATGGCCGTAGCCGACCACCCCGACCGTCATCTCCGACAATTCCTGCCCGGTGAGGTCGGCGCGGTAGAGATCGCCCCGCCATTCGCCGCGCCGGAGCGATTCATGCCCCCTGGTGATCAGCCGAGTCTCGGCGAGGATGGCGCCGAGGGTGAATTCGGCGACGGCGCTGGCGTTGCGGCCGGGCGTGTTGACGACGAGGACCTTGCGCTCGCGCGCCGCCTTCATGTCGATATTCACCGGGCCGCCGCGGGAGACGGCGATCATCCGCAGATTGGGCAGGCGGTCCATGATGCCGGCGGAGAAGGGGGCGAGCTGCGTGACCGCGATCTCGGCGTCGCCGATCATGGCGACGATCTCCTCCTCCGTGCCCTGATATTCCTTCAGCCCGTCCATGCCGGCCTCGGCATAGCCGTGCTGCATGGGTTCGTCCGGCCACGGCATTTCGTAGGATCGGATTTCCAGGCTGACGCCGCATTTGCCGCGGATCGCTTTTTCGAACATCGACGGCAACATGAAACGGTCGCCGATGATTGCAATGGTCGGTCTCAAGCCTTCGTCTCCTGTCTGATGCGGGCGAGGGTTTCCCAGGCCGGCGGCATCGCCTCGCGGATGGCGACATAGGCCGGAAAGAGCTCGCCATAAAGCCTGTTCAGCGCCGGGTCGGGATCGGTGACCTCGCCGAGCGCCGGCGTCACCCATGCGTCGACGCAGGCGGGAATATCCGCATGCAGGCCGAGCCGGACCGCCGCCATCATCGCCGCGCCGGCGGCGCCGCTCTCCTCGCGGTTGACGGTGCGCACCTGGGCGCCGAGCGTCGAGGCGAGGATCTTGCGCAGCGCCTTCGAGCGCGCCGCGCCGCCGCCCAGGCGCACCTCTTCCGGAATCATGCCGGTGGCGGCGTAGCAGTCGCGCGCCGCGAAGGCGAGGCCTTCATAGACGGCGCGCATCATGCCGGCGAAGGTCGTGCGGGTCGAGAGGCCGGTGAACTGCGCCCTGGCATGGGGGTCGAGGAAGGGGCCGCGCTCGCCGGCCTCGAAAATATAGGGATGGTAGAGGGCCGAGCCCGGCGGCGCGTCCATGACGCGCTTGTCCATGCCGGACAGCAGCGCCGCGCGCGTCGCCTCCACGCCGGCCGCGGCCGCCGCCTCGCGCGCCACGTCGAGGAACCAGTCGATATTGAGCGTCGAGGCCATGTTCGACTGGATGGCCAGCGAGGAGCCTTCGATCGGAAAGCACATCGTGTAGCCGGAATGGGAGTCGTTGAGCGTCACCTCCTCGGGCGTCGCCACATAGCGCATATGCATGCCGGTGGTGCCGACGATGGTGAGGCCGACCTTGCCGGAACGGTCGAACACGCCGCCGCCGAGGCCCGTGCAGACGACGTCGAGATAGGCGAGCACGATCGGCAGCCCCTCCGGCAGGCCGGTGACGGAGGCCGCCGCGGCGCTGAGCCCGTGCGAGACCCGTGTCCCGTCGATGATCGGCGGCAGCAGCCGCTCATAGTCGGCGATGCCCATCTTCTCGAGGATCGAGGGCTCGTAGCGGCGGGTGCGGAAATTGCCGAAGGTGAAACTCGCCTCGGAGGGATCGGTGACGCGCTCGCCGGTCAGCTTGAAATAGAGCCAGTCCTTGCAATGCAGCGTCGTCGTGGCCCGAGCGAGGCGCTCCGGCTGGTGGATCTTCATCCAGGCGATCTGGGCGGAGGCCATGCAGGCATTGAGGCCCGATCCGGTCAGTTCGTAATGGCCGTGATAGTCGCGGCTTCGCAGATAGGGCCCGATCAGCCCGGCCGCGCGCGAATCGAGCCAGAGCAGGCCGCCGCCGACGGGTTCGCCTTCCCGGTCGACCAGCCAGGTGCCGTCGCCCTGGCCGGTGACCGCGACCGCCGCGGCGCGCGCGGCGAGGTTGGGGATGACGTCGTGCAGCTCGCGCAGCGTCGCCGCGCAGTCCGCCCAGGTGCGGGTCATGTCCTGCTCGACCTGGCCGGGGCCGGGTGTGGCGTAGGAATTGGGCCGGGCCGCCATCGCCACCTGCTCGCCGTCGAGCGTGAAGACGACGGACTTGATCACCGAGGTGCCGGCATCGATGCCGATGAGGAGGTCACGAGTCATGGGCCGGCCTGGATGGGGAAACGTGCCTGGAAGGGCGGGTCTGTGCGGTGGTCGCAGGAAAGCGGATGGACGGATGCGGGAAGTCGGCCGCATGTCCACAGGCGCTGGTTTCTACAAAAAATAGCGCGATCTTCCTTCTCCCAAGCGGGAGAAGGTGGCGCGAAGCGCCGGATGAGGGACTGACTCCGGACAATTCGAACTCGACTATCGAGCGCATTTCGTCAAGGTCTAGACCCTCATCCCCCTGCCGGGACCTTCTCCCGGATCGGGAGAAGGCAGCTGATCCGTTTATCCCGGCGCCCATGGGCGGGAGGCCCGCTCTCGCCGATGACGCCCCCATCACGCCGCCTCCGTGCCGTGGCTGAGCGCCGCGCCCGTCTCGGCGTCGAACACATGCAGGCTCTGCACGCCGATCTGGTAGCGCAGCGTCTCGCCGGCCTTCGCCGCCACCGGCGCGTGCGACACCGCGACCATCAGCTTGCCCGCGACGTCCATCGCCAGGTGGCTCTGGTCGCCGAGCCACTGGTTGGAGACGATGCGCGCCTGGTGGTCGCCGGTGCCGAGGCGCACCGAGTGGGGGCGGATGCCGATCACCGCCCGGCCGCGCCGGCCGATGGCGTTGCGGACCGGCTCCGGCACCTCGGCGGCGGCGAAATCCAGCGCGGGCCCGTTGGCGATGGCGAAGCGGACGCGCTCGCCGTTCTCCACCGCGGCATCGAAGACGTTCATCGGCGGCTCGCCGATGAAGGTCGCAACGAAGAGGTTCGCGGGCCGATCCTTGAGTTCCTTCTGGTTGGCGAATTGCTGGAGCACGCCGCCTTCCATCACGGCGATGCGGTCGGCCAGCGCATTGGCTTCGGTCTGGTCATGCGTGACGAAGATCGAGGTCATGCCGCGCTCGACCAGCAGGTTCTTGAGGCGCCCGCGCAGCACGGAGCGCAATTGCGGCTCGAGCTGGCCCATCGGCTCGTCGAGGAGGTAGAGATCGGCCCGCCGGACGAGGGCGCGCGCCAGGCTGGCGCGCTGCTGCTGGCCGCCCGAGATGGAGGAGGGATAGCGATCGAGAATCGCCTCGATCTCGACGAGCCGGGCGATCTCCTCCACCGCCTTGGCGATCTGCGGCGCCGGCGTGTTCGAGCTCTTGAGCGCGAAGGCGATGTTGTCGCGCACCGTGAGCGGCGGATAGAGGGAATAGCCCTCGAACGCCATGGCGACGTTGCGCCGGGCCGGCGCCAATTGCTCGATGCGCCGGCCGGCGAGCGAGATGCCGCCGGTCGAGACCTCCTCGAAGCCCGCGATCATGCGCAGGGTCGAGGTCTTGCCGCAGCCCGAGGACCCGAGCAGGGCGACGATCTCGCCCTTGGCGATCGCCATGCTCAGGGATTTGACCGCATGGACCGGCGCCTTCCTGCGACTGCGGTAGATCTTGTCGACATTGTCGATCACGAGGGCGGTTTCGGCCATGGAGATACTCAGTTCAGATGAGGAGGGATGCGGCGGCCGCTCGCCGCGTCGAACACCAGCACGGCGTTCGGGTCGAAGCGGGCATGCGCCGGGCCGTGCCGCCGCGTGGCCTCCTCGTTGCCGGCCTCGGCGGCCAGCAATTCACGGCCGTCGGTGGTGCGCAGGAGCAGCACGCTCTTCTCGTTGAGCGGGGTGATCGCCACCACCTCGACCGGGAAGCTCTCCGGCGAGGCCGTCTCCTCGACCACGAGGCTTTCCGGCCGGATGCCGATCATGCAGGTCCTGCCGGCGATATGGGCATAATGCGCCGGCAGGCGGAGCGGCCTGCCGCCGATCTCGAAGACGGGCTCCGCCTCCTGCAGGACCGGTGTCGCCGGCACCACGTTCACCGTCGGGTCGCCGAACAGGCGCGCGACGCCGAGCGTCGCCGGTTCGAGATAGACCTCCGCCGGCGTGGCGACCTGGGCGAAGCCTCCGTCCAGCAGCACGGCGATGCGGTCGCCGAGCGCCATCGCCTCCTTGTAGTCCTGGGTGACGTAGAGCACCGTCGATCCCGCCGTCTTGAGCAGGGAAGGCAGCTCGAGGCGCATCTCGTAGCGCAGCTTGGCGTCGACGTTGCGCAGCGGGTCGTCCAGCAGCAGGATGCGCGGATCGGAGACGAGCGCCCGCGCCAGCGCGGTGCGCTGCTTCTGGCCGTTGGAGAGCTCGCGCGGGGCGTGCTGCATCACATGGCCGATCTTCAGCAGGGCGCCGACGCGGTCGACCTTGGCCTTGATCGTGGCCGCCGATTTCTCATGCGCGGTGAGGGCGCTCGCGATGTTGTCATAGGCGGACATGTGCGGGAACAGCGCGAAATTCTGGAACGCCATGCCGACGCCCCGCGTCTCCGGCGCCGCGTCGGTCACGTCGCGGCCCATCAGGCTGATCGAGCCGGCGTCGGGATCCTCGACGCCGGCGATCAGCCGGAGCAGGACGGTCTTGCCCGTGCCGGAGGGGCCGAACACGACGACGATCTCGCCTTCGTCGGCCGACAGCGAGAGGCCCTTCAGCACCTCGCCCGTCTTGAAGCCCTTGTGGAGATTGCGGAGTTCGATCTGAGGCATGGTTCAGCCCTTCACCGCGCCGAGGGAGAGGCCTTCGACGAGGTAGCGTTGCGCCCACAGGGCGATGGCGAGGGTCGGCGTGATCGACAGCACGATGGCGGCGGCGATCTGGCCGTACTGGATGCCGGACGCCGTGACGAAGGCGAGGGAGCCCACCGTCACCGGCTGTTTCTCGGCCGAGGCGAGCACCAGGGCGAAGACGAAATTGTTCCAGCAGAAGATGAAGGCGAGCAGGCCGGCCGCGGCGATGCCGGGCCCGGCCAGCGGCACGGCGATGCGCGCGAAGGTCTTCAGCCAGGAATGGCCGGCGATGCGGTAGGCCGATTCGATGTCGGGCGAGATGTCCTCGAAATAGCCCCGCACGATCCACAGGATCAGCGGCAGGGCGATGAGCTGGTAGACCCAGATCAGGCCGACATAGGTGTCGGTCAGCCCGATCTGCTGGTAGTAGAGCGTCAGCGGCAGCAGGACGAGCAGCGGCGGGGCGAAGCGGAAGGACAGCAGCGTGAAGGCGATGTCCTCGCTCAGCGGGAATTTGTAGCGCGCGAAGGCGTAGGCCGCGGGCACGCCGAGCACGAGCGCGACGGCGACCGACACGCCGGAGAGCAGCACGCTGTTCCACAGGTTGCGCATGAAGGCGATGTCGAGCGTGCCGGCGGTCGAGACCAGCTTGCCGGTGATCAATGCCTGGTAGTTGCTCAGCGTCGGCGTGAAGAACGGGCTCGGCGGAATGCGCAGGATGTCCTCGTTGGTCTGGAAGGACATCAGGAAGATCCACAGGATCGGGAACAGGAAGAAGACCAGGATCAATGTGATCAGGGTGCCCCGCAGGGCCTTTTCCAGCGTCGAGGTGTGTTCCATGGCTTGCTCCTCACGCCAGTCCGCGCGCACGTTCGCGCAGCTTCAGGTGCTGTTTCACGAAGATGTTCGACAGGATGTAGGTGATCGCCCACAGGATCATGAGCAGGGCCGCCGACTTGGCGACGTTGGTGTACTGGTAGAAATCGAGATAGGCGCGCACCTGGAACACCAGCAGCGTGTTGCCGGGGCCGCCCTGCGTCATCGAATAGATGATGTCGAACTGCTGGATGGAATCGAGCAGCCGGAACAGCGCCGCCGTCATCAGATAGGGCGCCAGCATCGGCAGGGTGATGCGGAAGAAGACGAAGCGGCGCGGCACGCCGTCGAGCGCTGCCGCCTCGAAGGGCTGGCGCGGCAGCGAGCGCAGGCCGGCGAGCAGCAGGATCATGATGAAGGGCGTGTAGACCCACACGTCGACGAGCACGACGGTGAAGAGCGCCGAACTCGGATCCGAGGCCCATTTGAAATTGGTGATGCCGAGGAGCTGGAGCAGGTAGGACAGGATGCCGAAGCCCGGATTGGTCATCAGCTTCCACATCAGCGCGGCCAGGGCGGGCGCCGTCATCAGCGGCAGCAGCAGCAGCACGGAGGCGAGGTTGTTGAAGCGGGTCTGGCGCTGCAGCAGCACGGCGATAGCGAGGCCGAGCAGCACTTCGACGCCCACCGTCAGCGCGGTATAGAGCAGGGACACACGAACCGTGTTCCAGAATTCGGGGTCGCTGGCGAAGCCGATATAGTTCTGGAACCAGATGAACCCCTTCATCATCGGCATGTTGAGGCGGTAGCGCAGCAGCGAATAATAGATCGCCGTCACGAAGGGGACGAGGATGCCGATGCAGACGATCAGGGCCGGCAGGCTGAGGAGATAGGGCAGGAGACGCGTCCTGCGCCGGCGCGGCACCGGGACGGTTTCGACGACATCCGCTGTCATGACGGCATACTCACGGGTTCGATGCGAGGGGACGGGGCCGCAGGCCCCGCCTGGATTTCGAAGGCTCCGCCGCCGATGCGGTGCGAGCGGATCAGGAAGTCGCGATGCCCTTCATCCCTGCCTTCTCCCCTCAGGCGGGGAGAAGGAGGGGGCGGCGTCGCGTTTCGACAAGCGGGTCTGCGAGATAAAACCCGGCAGGACTTGTCGCGGCGCCGAGGTCCCCTCTCCCCGCTCTTGTGGGGAGAGGATAAAGGCGAGAGGCTGCGCGACGGCGATCCGTCCCGCAACGCCGACGGTCGTCAGCCGAGACCGGCGTCCGACAATTGCTTGTTGATCGCGGCGGCGAGCTGGTCGAGCCCGTCGTCGACCGGCACTTCCTTGGCGACCATCTTCTGCAGCGTCTCCGCCCACAGCGTGGTGACGTCGAAGAACAGCGGCTGCGGCGTGAAGTAGATCTGCGCGCCGGGCGAGGACGCCTGCAACTGGTCGAAATAGCCGCTGTAGGACTTGTCCAGCTTGGCCTTGAAGTCGGCATTGGAGGCGACCGACTGGCGCACCGGGTTGACGAAGTCCATCTTGGTGGCGCCGAAGGTGTCGTGCTCGGTCGAGGACGCCCATTGCATGAAGTACCAGGCGGCGTCCTTCTGGGTGCCGAAGGCGTTCATGGCCAGCGACCAGATCCACACATTCGGCGTCGGCGCCTTGGCCTCGGGATTGGCGGCGAAGGCATGGAAGCCGAGATTGCCCTGCTCCTTGTTGCCGGCCCCGTTCATGAAATAGCCGAGGATGTCGGCGTCGAAGATGGTCGCCGACGCGCCGGCGCCCAGATCGGTGCCGACCTGGTACCAGGTGTAGGTCGACCAGTTCTTCGGGCCGGAATTCTGGACCATGTCGACGAACAGCTTGTGGTAGGCCTTGGACTGGGGCGTATCCATCGCCGCCTTGAGCTTGCCGTCGGCGCTGACCGTGAGGTCCTTCTGGCCGTAATTGGCATAGCCCGAGAGGAAGCCCGGATGGATCGTCGCCCATGACCGCGAGCCGCGCACGCCGATGCCGTAGGGCCCGCCGAGATCCTTGGTGAGCTTGGCGGCCTTCTCGACGAGGTCGGGCATGTTCTTCGGCGGTTCGACACCCGCCTTTTCGTACATCTTGCGGTTGTAGGTGATCGAATTGAGCTCATAGCCCCACGGGATGCACCATTGCTTGGCGTCCTTGGAGCCGAGCGCCGCGCCGGGCACGCCGTTCCAGGCGGTCGAGGCGCGCAGGCCCGGCAACACGTCTTCCCAATTATAGGTCGGGCTCGTCTTGGCGGGGTCGCTGATATAGGCGTTGAGGTCTTCCACCCAGCCCGCCGGGCCGTAGGTCCAGGTCATGTAGGCGCCGGTCATGAAGGCGTCGTACTGGGTGGACTTGGAGGAGAGCGCCGCCGTCACCTTGTCGAAATACACATCCTCCGGGAAGATGTCGTAGGTGATGTCGATGCCGGTCATCGACTTGAAATTGGCGAGATCGGCGATCATCGCATCGGCATAGGGATGCTTGTTCAGGAGGAGGTGCAGCTTGGTGCCGTTGAACTTCTTCCAGTCGAAGTCCGTGGCGGCGAGCGCCCGGGTGCCCGCGGCGTTGAGCATGAAGTTGGCGGCGGCGGCGGTAATGCCGAGCTTGGCCGCGCCCACCATCAGCTCGCGGCGGCTGATCTTGCCCGCCTTGTACTGGTCGAAAAAGTCGTTTGCCTTCTGGGTCATCGTTTCCATCCTTGGTTTTTGCTGTTGGTTCCTTCGATCCGGGTCTTGCCGCCCGGTTGCTGGCCCGATCGTCAGGCGGTCAAGGTTCGCGCCGTCCTTTCGTCCATGATGATGCCGTGGAGCAGTCCGCTGGCGAGGACGGCCCGGATGGCATCGATTTTCGAACGCCCGCCCGCCAGTGCGACCGTCTTCTGCGTGCCGATGTCGGCGGCCGACATCGAGAGGGTCCGGGCCGACAGGTCGTTCTCGATCAGCTTGCCCGAGAGGCTGAAGATATGGCCGAGCACCTCGGCGACGCCGCCGGCGCGCCGGGCCGCCTCGACGTCCTCCCGCTCGATCATGCCGGTGGAGACGGTCGAGGCGTCGGCCTCCATCGTGCCGATGCCGACCATGCGCAGCGTCGCGGAAATGCCGAGCTGCATCACTTCGAGCACGCCGCGCTGGGCCATGAACACCGCCCTGTCCTCGACCGAATTGGCATAGAAGGGCAAGGGCAGCACATAGGTCTCCGCCCCGGTGCGCCCGGCCAGCCGGTGGATCACGTCGAAGGGGGTGGTGGCGTTGCGCCGCGTCAGCCCGCCGAGCAGGGAAACCAGCTTCACGCCGTTCGCGCTCATCGTCGGCAGCATGGAAACGCAGGCGGCGAGCGTGCGGCCATGGCCGAAGCCGATCACCTTGTCCTCGCCGCTCTCGAGCGCGCGGCGCAGGAAGCGGCTGCCCGCCATGCCGAGGGTGCGCAGCGGCAGAGGCTCGTCGTCGAGATCGGGGCAGACTTCGCAGAATTCGATGCCGTAACGGCGGCGGACCGCCTCCTCGAGCCGGAGGCATTCGGAAATATCGCCGTCGATGGAGAACTGCACCAGGCCGTCGCGGTTGGCGCGGGCGATGAGCCGATGCGCCTTCAGGCTGGGAATGCCGAGGCGCCGGGCGACTTCGCCCTGGGTGAGGCCGCCGCCGTAATGCAGCCAGGCCGCGCGAATGCAGAGATCGAAATCCTCGCTATTCGGATATTTGCGGGCTTCGCTGAGCATTCCCTGAGCCTGATAATTTTTTCTTGTCTTGAAGTTTGTTTCATCACCATGGCATTCTGTCAAGGCTGATCGAACCCGGCGATGCAGGCGGCGGCCTGGCTTCGGCAGGGTTCGATCCAGCAAGGGAAAGAGAGAGGCGGGCCGCATGCCCATGGGCGCCGAGGCAAGGGACGGACGCGAATTTTGTCGTGCCCGGGGCTTGTCCCGGGCCTCCGGCCCGGCTCAGAAGAGGTCAGGCGGCTGAGGTGCGACGAGATGCGAATCTCGCCGGCCAGGACCGCCTGATCCAGCGTCTGCGGGCCGGAAGCCTGCCGCCCCAAGAAACGTCCCGGATGGAAACCCCGATGTCCTTTCGCCTGTCGCTGAACACCAATCCGCTGGTCAACCGCTTTGCCGCGCCGGACGAGCTGATCCGCACCGTCGCCGGTGAGATCGGCATCGGCCATATCCAGCTCGTGCATGAATTCATCAATCCGGCCTGGCCCGCCGCCACGGTCCGCCGGCTCACGGACGCGATGGCGGCGGCCTGCGCCGCGGAGGGGGTGAGGATCACCTCCCTGATGACGGGCCCCTATGGCCGGCTCAACCATTTCGGCCATCCCGACGCCGAGGTCCGCGCCTATTATGTGGGCTGGTTCGAGCGGATGGCGGATATCGCGGCGGACCTCGGCTGTCCGGCCATCGGCACGCAATACGCCATCCTGACCTACGCCGACTATGACGACCCGGTCCTGCGCCGGACGCGGCTCGGACAGGCGCTGGAGTGCTGGCGCGCCGTGGCCGAACATGCCGCCGGGCGCGGCCTCGCTTATCTGTTCTGGGAGCCGATGTCGGTCGGCCGCGAGCTCGGCCACACCATCGCCGCCTGCGCGCAGCTGCAGGATTTCCTCGACGCCGCCGACCTGCCGGTGCCGCTCAAGGCCATGGTCGACATCGATCACGGCGACGTCTCCTCGCCCGATCCCGCCGACACCGATCCCTATGCCTGGGCCGCGGCCTTCGCCACGCGCTCGCCCATCATCCACATCAAGCAGAGTTCCGCCAACAAGGGCGGCCACTGGCCGTTCACCGCCGCGCACAACCAGGACGGGCGCATCGTCCCCGACCGGCTGATCGCGACGATCCGGGAGGCCGGCGGCGTCGACAATGAATTATGCATGGAGTTCGCCTTCCGCGAACGCGAGCCGGCCGACCGCAATGTGATTCCGATGATCCGGGAATCGGTTGCCTTCTGGAAGCCTTACGTCGATATCGGGCGGCCGGAAGCGGAGAAGACGGAGCGTTGACATGGCAGTGAAGAGACCCTGGATCGGCACGAGCTGGAAGATGAACAAGACGCGGGCCGAGGCCGAAGCCTTCGCCCGGGCGCTGGCGGCCTCCAAGGTGGCATCGACGCGGAAGGTGCTTCCCTTCGTCATTCCGCCCTTCACCGCGATCGCCGGCGTCGCCGAGATCCTTTCCGGCACCGCGGTGCGCGTCGGGGCGCAGAACATGCATTGGGCCGAAGCGGGCGCGTGGACCGGCGAGATCTCCGCGCCGATGATCAAGGATGCCGGCGCCACCATGGTCGAGCTCGGCCACAGCGAGCGGCGCATCCATTTCGGCGAGACCGACGAGACGGTGGCCCTGAAGGTCAAGGCCGCTCTCGCCCACGGCCTGCTCGCGCTCGTCTGCGTCGGCGATACGCGGGCTGAATTTGAGGCGGGCGCGACGGCGAGTGCGCTGGCCCGGCAGGTCGAGGCCGTCTTCTCGGTGACCGAGCCCAGCCAATTGTCCCGCGTCGTCATCGCCTATGAGCCGGTCTGGTCGATCGGCGAGGGCGGCGTGCCGGCCGATCCGGACTTCGCCGACGAGCAGCATGCCCTGATCAAGAAGCAGGCGGTGGCGCGCTACGGCATGCCGATCGACGTCGTCTATGGCGGCAGCGTCAATCCCGCCAATTGCCGCGAGCTTGCCGCGCGCCCGAGCATAGACGGCCTGTTCATCGGCCGCTCCGCCTGGGACGTGCAAGGCTATGTCGGCATCGTCGAAAGCGTCTGCGAGAGTCTCCCTGGCGCCTGAGCGCCCGGCGTATTTTCGGGAACGGCCAGCCGTTCTCGACGGCGCGAATGCGCCGAATGCGGAACCGGAGAAAATTGCGATTCGATGACATCGCAATTTTCCCGGAGTTTCCCCAAGGTCGCAACGCCTCCCATGCGCGACGACATAAGAATTCGCACGTAAAGATTGTATTTGTGGTCTGTGCCGATGTGTTTCGGGGCCGCGTTTCGGTTTTATGACGCGGTTTGTACAGAAGATTCCGGCATAGCGTGGCGGCGGTCGTGCCCTTGTCATCGAACGCTGGTCTAGCTCCTCGCCTCGCTAGAGGAAATACATCATGCAGTCTTTCAAATATGCCCTTTTCGCCATAATGGCATCGACGACGTCTGTCTTCGCCGCGGATTTGCCGCAAAGAGCCGAACCCGTTGCTCCGGCTGCCGCCGTCCCCTTCTCCTGGACGGGCTTCTATGTCGGTGCGCAGGGCGGCTATCAGTGGACCGACGCCTCCGGCCCGCTCGGCAGCCGTCCGGATTTCTCCCAGGGCATGCCCTATAGCAACCATCCCGAAAGCGGCTTCATCGGCGGCCATGTCGGCTACAACTACCAGTACGACTCGTTCGTCGTCGGCATCGAAGGCGATGCCAACGCCGCCTTCGACGACAAGGATACGGATCTGGTGCAAAGCCCCGTGCTGGGCCAGCCGCCCTTCCGCATCCGCACCAAGCAGGACTGGAACGCCGATATCCGCCTGCGCCTCGGCTATGCCATCGACCGCTTCCTGCCCTATATCGCGGGCGGCGTCGCCTTCGGAGACGTCAAGACGAGCTACGAGCCGACCAGCCCGCTCCTCTTCGGCGTCCAGAACAACACCAACCGGACCGGCTGGACGATCGGCGCGGGCCTCGAATACGCCGTCACCGACAACATCACCGCCCGGATCGAATATCGCTACACCGATTTCGGCAAGAAGAACTTCTCCTATCCGAGCCTGTCCTATTACGACAAGGTGAAGTTCACGACGAACGCCGTGCTCTTCGGCGTGAGCTACAAGTTCTGACCGGAACGATTGCCGGCGGCTCAGACGGCCTTCACGTCGCGTGCCTGGCCGCCGGTGATGCCGATGAGATCGGCCGCCGTCGTGCGGAAGGCGTGCATCGGCGAGCCGGCGGCGGCCCAGAGCGGGTCGAGGCCGAGAAGGTCCTCGTCGACGAGGACGAGAGGCGCGGTCCGGTGCCCGACGGGCGCCACCCCGCCGACGGAAAAGCCGGTGACGGCCGCGACCCAGGCCGGGTCGGCCCGCTCGACCTTGCGGCCGAGCGCGGCGCCGACCTTGGCGCGGTCGATGCGGTTCGCGCCGGACGCGATGACCAGCACCGGCGTATCGCCGGCGCGGAACACGATCGACTTGGCGATCTGCGCCACGCTGCAGCCGACCGAGGCCGCGGCCTCCTGCGCCGTATGGGTGCCTTCGGCGAAGGCCGCGATGGTATCGGCATGGCCCGCCGCGAGCAGGGCCCGCCTCACCCGTTCGATCGCTTCCTGCATCGATTGTCCGCCTCCCGGATCACGGCGCGCAGGATAGGGGCGCGCCGGCGCGATGCCAACCGCGATCGTCTTGCGACCAAGTGGCTGTCACCAAGGGGCTGGACGGCGCGCCGATCCGGGACTAGGCTCCGTTCCGTTCCGAGGGGTGTCCTGCGCGAGCGGGGCTGAGATGGCCGAGAGCCGAACCCTTCGAACCTGATCCGGGTCATGCCGGCGAAGGGACGGGAACCATTGTGTTTCGCTGCGATGCGAAGCCTCCCAGACAATCGTCGCCCCGGATCTCCATGTCTCGTTTCGAGGAGGAGATCCAGTGAATATCCATCCCAAGGACAAGCTCGCCGCGCCGCAGAGCGTGACCACCGGCCCGATCGCCGGCTCGCGCAAGGTCTATGCCGCGCCCGCGTCGCATCCCGCCATGCGGGTGCCTTTCCGCGAGATCGCGCTGAGCGATCCCGCCGAGGCGCCGGTGCGCGTCTACGATGCCTCCGGCCCCTATACGCAGGCCGACATCCGCATCGACCTCAAGCAGGGCCTGCCGCTGGTGCGCGAGGCCTGGATCGCCGGCCGCGGCTTCGCGCCCGTCGAGGGCCGGGCCGTGAAGCCGGAGGACAATGGCAACGTCTCCGCCGACGCGCTGGTCGAGCCCTGCCCGGCTACGCGGGTGCTGCGTCAGGGCCGCGACGGCCAGTTCGTCACCCAATATGAGTTCGCCCGCGCCGGCATCGTCACCGAGGAGATGGTCTACGCCGCCTTCCGCGAGAATCTGGCGCGCGAGACGGCCCTCGGCGGCGCGGCGGAGCGCATGGCCGACGGCGACAGCTTCGGCGCCGCCATCCCCGATTTCGTGACGCCGGAGTTCGTCCGCGACGAGATCGCCCGGGGACGGGCCATCCTGCCGGCCAACATCAACCATCCTGAAGTCGAGCCGATGGTGATCGGCCGCAATTTCCTGGTCAAGGTCAACGCCAATATCGGCAATTCGGCGGTGACCTCGGGGGCGGCCGAGGAGGTCGAGAAGCTGGTGTGGGCAACGCGCTGGGGCGCCGACACGGTGATGGACCTCTCCACCGGCCGCAACATCCACAATATCCGCTCCTGGATCCTGCGCAATTCGCCGGTGCCGATCGGCACCGTGCCGATCTACCAGGCGCTGGAGAAGGTCGATGGCGACCCGCTCAAGCTCGACTGGGCGGTGTTCAAGGACACGCTGGTCGAGCAGGCCGAGCAGGGCGTCGACTATTTCACCATCCATGCCGGCGTCCGGCTCGCCCATGTGCCGCTGACGGCGCAGCGCGTCACCGGCATCGTCTCGCGCGGCGGCTCGATCATGGCGCGCTGGTGCCTCGCCGGTCATCGCGAGAGCTTCCTCTACGAGCATTTCGACGAGATCTGCGACATCATGCGCCGCTATGACGTCTCCTTCTCGCTGGGCGACGGCCTCCGGCCGGGCTCGATCGCCGACGCCAACGACGCCGCGCAGTTCGCCGAACTCGACACCCTCGGCGAGCTCACGAAGATCGCCTGGGACAAGGGCTGCCAGGTGATGATCGAGGGCCCCGGCCATGTGCCGATGCACAAGATCAAGCAGAACATGGACAAGCAGCTCGCCGTCTGCGGCGAGGCGCCGTTCTACACGCTCGGACCGCTGACCACCGACATCGCGCCGGGCTACGACCACATCACCTCCGGCATCGGCGCGGCGATGATCGGCTGGTTCGGCACGGCGATGCTCTGCTACGTCACGCCGAAGGAGCATCTCGGCCTGCCCGATCGCGACGACGTCAAGACCGGCGTCATCACCTATCGCATCGCCGCCCATGCCGCCGATCTCGCCAAGGGCCATCCCGCCGCGAAGATCCGCGACGACGCGGTGTCGCGGGCGCGCTTCGACTTCCGCTGGCAGGACCAGTTCAACCTCTCGCTCGATCCCGATACGGCGCGGGCCTATCACGACGAGACGCTGCCGAAGGACGCCCACAAGGTCGCGCATTTCTGCTCGATGTGCGGGCCGAAATTCTGCTCGATGAAGATCACGCAGGACCTCCGGCAGGAGGTGCGGGCCATGGAGGCCGAGGCCTCCGCGCAGGCGGGGATGGCGGCGAAATCGCGCGAATTCCTGGCCGGGGGCGGCGCCCTCTACGTGCCCGCGGAATAGGGCCGTGCGCGTCGTCGTGATCGGGGCCGGGGTCGCGGGCCTCGTCGCCGCGCTCGAATGCGCCGAGCGCGGGGCCGAGGTCGAGATCCTCGAACGCAGCCCGGCCTTGGGCGGGGCGGCGGCTTCCTGGCTCGCCGGCGGCATGCTCGCACCCTGGTGCGAGCGGGAGAGCGCCGAGCCCGCGGTGCTGGAGCGCGGGCAGGCCGCCCTCGACTGGTGGCCGCGCCATGTGCCGCAGACCGTCCGGCGCGGCACGCTGGTGGTGGCGCCGCATCGCGACGAGGGCGAGCTCGCCCGCTTCGCGCGGCGTACCCTCGACCATGAGCGGGTGGACGAGGCGGCCATCGCCGCGCTCGAGCCCGACCTCGCCGGCCGCTTCCGCCAGGGCCTGTTCTTCGCCCGCGAGGCGCATCTCGACCCGCGCCTCGCGCTCGCCGTCCTGGTGGAGGCGCTGGCGCGGCGCGGGGCCGCCATCCGCTATGGCGTCGAGGCCGACCCCCAGGCGGCGGTTGCCGACGCGGTGCTCGACTGCCGGGGCTTCGCGGCCCGCCGGGACCTGGCGGATCTTCGCGGCGTGCGGGGCGAGATGGTGGTGGTGCGGACCGCCGACATCGCTCTGTCGCGTCCGGTCCGTTTCCTCCATCCGCGCATGCCGCTCTATGTGGTGCCGCGCGAGGGCGGGCTGTTCATGATCGGCGCGACCATGATCGAGAGCGACCGGCAGGGGCCGCCGACGGTGCGTTCCATCCTCGAACTGCTCAACGGCGCCTTCGCCCTGCATCCGGCCTTCGGCGAGGCGGAGGTCGTCGAGACCGGCGCGGGCATCCGCC
Source organism: Labrys monachus (assembly GCF_030814655.1). Taxonomy (NCBI): domain Bacteria; kingdom Pseudomonadati; phylum Pseudomonadota; class Alphaproteobacteria; order Hyphomicrobiales; family Xanthobacteraceae; genus Labrys; species Labrys monachus. Next base: position 5,946,682 of record NZ_JAUSVK010000001.1, on the reverse strand, counting down.
CCGCCTTCCCGGACAACCTGCCGCGCCTCACGCGCCAAGGCCGTGTCCTCGCCCTCAACGGGCTGTTCCGCCACGGCTTCCTTTTGTCGCCCGCGCTGGCGCGCGAGGCGGCCGATCTCATCCTCCCGGACCCGGAGGTCAGCCATGACCCTGATCATCAACGGCGAAGCGCGTGACGTCGCCGCGCCTTCACTCGCCGCGCTCCTCGAAGCGCTCGAGCTCGATGCCGCCGTGGTCGCCACCGCGGTGAACGGCCGCTTCGTGCGGCGCGCCGACAGGATGGTGACGCTTCTCGCCGAGGGCGACGCGATCGAAATCCTCGCGCCGATGCAGGGAGGATGAGGATGCGGCGGGCGATTTTCCCGGGTGCGCGGACGTCCCGTCCGCTTCTGCCCCGGCACATGCGAAAGTTGGCAATGAAGAGCGGACGAGACGTCCCCGCACCCGGGAAGGCCACATGCCCGGAGATCGTGCCATGATCGACCCTCTCGACTTCTACGGCACCCGCCTGTCCTCGCGCCTGCTGCTCGGCACGGCGCAATATCCTTCGCCTGCCATCCTCGCCGAGGCGGTGCGCGGCTCGGGCGCCGGCATCGTCACCGTGTCGCTGCGCCGCGAATCGGGCGCGCTGCGCAGCGGCCAGGACTTCTGGCAGTTCATCCGCGGGCTCGGCGCCCGCATCCTGCCCAACACCGCCGGGTGCCATTCGGTCAAGGAGGCGGTGACGACGGCGCAGATGGCCCGTGAGGTCTTCGGGATCGGCTGGATCAAGCTCGAAGTGATCGGTGAGGCGGACACGCTGCAGCCCGACGTGTTCGGCCTGGTCGAGGCCGCCCGCATCCTCTCGGCCGACGGCTTCGAGGTGTTTCCCTACACCACCGAGGATCTCGTGGTGGCGGAGCGCCTGGTCGAGGCCGGCTGCCGCGTGCTGATGCCCTGGGGCGCGCCGATCGGCAGCGGGCGCGGCCTCAACAACGTCTTCGGCCTCAGGGCGATGCGCGCGCATTTTCCCGGCATTCCGCTCGTCGTCGATGCCGGCATCGGCACGCCGTCCCAGGCCGCGGCGGCGATGGAACTCGGCTACGATGCCGTCCTGCTCAACACCGCCGTCGCCAAGGCGGGCGATCCCGCCTTGATGGCACGCGCCTTCGCCATGGCGATCGAAGCGGGGCGCCTGGCCTTCCGCGCCGATCCGATGGAGCCGCGCGACATGGCGGTGCCCTCCACACCCGTGCTCGGAAAGGCGCTGCTGGCATGATCCTCCGTCTCGATCCCTTCTATCCGGTCGTCGACAGCGCCGGCTGGGTCGCACGCCTCGTCGAGGCGGGCACCCGCCTGGTCCAGTTGCGCGTCAAGGACCGGCCGCCCGGCGACACCCTGGCCGAGATCCGCCGGGCGCTCGCGCTCTGCCATGCCGCTGGGGCGCAACTCGTCGTCAACGATCATTGGCAGGCGGCGATCGAGGCCGGCGCCGATTTCGTGCATCTGGGGCAGGGCGATCTCGATACGGCGGATCTCCCGGCGATCCGCAGGGCGGGGCTGCGCCTCGGCGTCAGCACCCATGACCATGCCGAGCTGGAGCGGGGCCTGTCGGCCGATCCCGATTACGTCGCCCTCGGCCCGATCTATCCCACCACGCTGAAGGTGATGCCCTTTGCGCCGCAGGGGCTCGGCCGCATCGGCGAATGGAAGCGCCTGATCGGCGACCGCCCGCTCGTCGCCATCGGCGGCATCACGCTCGAGCGTGCCCCGCTCTGCTTCGAAGCGGGCGCCGACTGCCTCGCTCTGGTCAGCGACGTCACCGGCCACGCCGACCCGGCATCGCGCATCCGCGCCTGGATCGCCGCCACCCGCGGGCGGTCGGCGTGAGCCCGCGGGCCGGCCGGGGACGGCGATGACGGCGGTCGCCCTCACCATCGCGGGGTCGGATTCGGGCGGCGGCGCCGGCATCCAGGCCGATCTCAAGACCTTTGCCGCGCTGGGCGTCTACGGCACCAGCGCGATAACGGCGGTCACGGCGCAGAACACCATGGGCGTGCGCGCCGTGCATCTCGTTCCGCCCGGGATGGTGGCGGCCCAGATCGCGGCGGTGCTCGACGATTTCGACGTGCGCGCCGTCAAGATCGGGCTGGTGCCGGCTGCCGCCCATGTCGCCGAGATCGCCGACGGCCTGGCGCGCCGTTCCGTCCCGGTCGTGCTCGATCCGGTGATGATCGCCTCGTCGGGCCACCGGCTGATGGACGCCGACGCCGTCCGGGCCCTGCGGGAGCGCCTGCTGCCGCGGGTCGCCTGCCTGACGCCGAACCTGCCGGAAGCCGCCGCCCTCACGGGGCGGGACCTCGCCGCCGGCGAGGCCGAGATGGAGGCGCAGGGGCGGGCGCTGCTCGCCTTCGGCCCGCAGGCGGTCCTCGTCAAGGGCGGCCATGCGGGTCTCGGCGAGGCGGTGGACCTGCTGGTCTCCGCGCAGGGCGTCATCCGCTTCGCCGGCGCCTGGATCGACAGCCCCAACCTCCACGGCACGGGCTGCACGCTGTCCTCCGCCATCGCCGCGGGCCTGGCGCGCGGTCTTCTCCTCGAGGAGGCCGTCGAACGCGCCAAGGCCTATCTCACCGCCGCCATCGCGGCCGGGGCCGGGCGCCGGCTCGGACGCGGCTCGGGACCCCTGGACCACTGGCCGGACCGGGCCCGGCAGGGATAAGGGAGCAGCCCTGCGTGGGACGCAGGGCTGCTGCGACGAGGCTTTGCCGGCCTGCAAATGCCCGCTCCGGCGGCAAATATGGCATTCCTGCGGCGCACGCTTCCCGGCGAAGGCCTGCCTGGTGGCAGGCAAGGCAGTATCGCCAAGCTGAACCGCAGCCTGATCTGGATCGGGGTACCGCCGAGGGGGACGTGACGTGGAAGA